>NZ_JBFAML010000017.1:0-133876 GCF_040660295.1 Micromonospora sp. NPDC049891 | reverse complement strand
CTGCAACTGCTCTACCAGGGACGTTCCCCCAACTCCGGTGGCGACTACGGCCTGCTGCCCTACCGTCCCGGACTGCTCACCCTGCAACGCTGACGGGATCCGGATCGTGGTCCGGACACCATCCGGTGTTCGGACCACGATCCGCCGTGTCGGATCGCCACCCGGACTCCGTCGGCTGGGAATCGGGCTGCCCTCGACCACCCGCCGCGGCCTGCAACGGCTGCTGCCGCAGGCTGGGTCCGGCAGCGCAGTCGGTACCGGGGCGAGCAGGGCTACGGCCGGCAGGACGGGGGCGCGTACCGGCCCAGGGGTCAGCTCGCGGAGGCGGCTTTGATCAGCGGTGCATCCCGCGAAAGCTCACGGAATCCGAGGCTGTAGTACAACTTCCGCGGCTGCGGATGCTCCGGCGCCCCCAGGCACACCACAGTGGCATGAGTGGCTCCGGCCGAGCGCGCCACCATCATGCCGTGCAGCATCATCGCTCTGGCCAGCCCTCGCCGCCGGTAGCCCGGATGCGTCCCGACCGGCTCGAACTCGACGCTCCTGTTCGCCGGGTCGAGCCACATGATCGTCGACGAGGCCATCGTCCCGTCCGGGGCCTGTACCAGGATGTGCAGGTCACCGCGATAGGCCGCGGTCCGCCGCACCTCCTCGTAGCTCCGGGCGGAGTACGCCGAGGGGGCCCAGGCGTCCACGTGAGCTTGGACCGCCGCCTCCGGTCCAGCCTCGTCGGCGGTCCGGAACCGGAATCCGGCCGGCAGAACCGGATGTTCCACCTCGGTGAGGTCACGTTCGTTGAGCTGGGTCCAGTCTCCGGCGTCGCCGAGTGCCGCCACGTCGTCGAGGTAACCGTGCGCCGCCCAGCGCCGCAGCGCGAACTCTTCGGCGGTCGTCGGCAACACCGTGCGTTCGAGACCGGCCGCCACCCCGTCGTACCACTCGATCACCTCGTCGATCAGCTCCCGGTGGTCGGGATGGATCTGGTAAACCAGCGAGGCGCCGTTGACCTCCGTGACCGAGCCGTCGTTGCGAGTGACCCGGCGCGGAAGAAACGCCCACCCCCACGCCACCAACTCGTTCCCCGAGAACCACAGCCGCCGCGGCCACGTCGCCCGGTAGAGAGCGCACCCCTGGCCCCAGACCCAGGCCAGTTCCCCGTACGAAGCGCCGGCGCTGATCAGGTCCGGCCGGACGGCGGTGACACGCTGCGCCAGATCCTGCATCAGCGGGATGTCCGCGGCGGTCATCAGCTCGGTGTCCGTCATGGTGCGCCACTGTGCCAGGCTTGCGCACCGCCGACGAACCGTTTTCCGCGTCCGCCAGGCGCGGCGGATCAGGGCACACGCCGTCCCGGTGACCCTTCGAGCGGGGTGCGGAACCGGTCCGCACCCCGCCGCGTCGTCGAGGGGGATCAGGGGTTGGTGATGCCCAGCGAGTAGCTGCCGGAGCCGCTGTACGCGTGTACCTCGAAGCGGTAGTAACCGGCCGTACCGTTGTAGGTCAGCGACTCGTCAGGCCCGGAACTGTACGAGCCGGCCACGTCGACCCAGGCAGATCCGCTCCACTTCTGCAGGTAGAGGTCGAAGTCCACGCCCGTCGGCCCGTCCAGGCAGCCGCGGTGGGTGCCCGAGACGGACGAGTAGTAGTAGCTGCCGTTCGGCTGGTAGCGGCTCTGGCCGGCGGAGATGCTGCCGGTGTAGGTCGACTCGTAGCCGCTGCAGCCGGTGGGCGGCGGAGGCGGTTCGTTGCCGCCACCACTTGTGCGCAGCGTCAGCCCGTACGCCGAGAGGATCTCGTTGACCGGCTGGAAGTAGGTGGTCCCGCCGGAGGAACAGTTGCCCGAACCGCCTGAGGTCACGCCCTGGGCCTGCTGGCCGGACAGCCACGAGCCGCCCGAGTCGCCCGGCTCGGCGCAGGCGTTGGTGCGGGTCAGCCCGCTGACCGAACCCTCGGCATAGTTGACGGTCTGGTTCTTGGCCTGGATGGTGCCGCACCGCCAGCCGGTGGTCGAGCCGGACCGGCAGACCGCCGCGCCGACGGCGGCCTCGGTGGAACCGGCCACCGTGACGTTCCCGCCCGAGTAGTTGTTGACCCACGGCTGCGGCGTCCAGTTCGAGTTGGTCTGGACCCAGCCGTAGTCGTTGCCCGGGAACGACGAGCCGCGGAAGGTGCCCTGGGCGACCTGGTTGTAGCCCTGGGTCGCGGTGCCGGTGCGACCACAGTGTCCGGCGGTGACGAAGCCGCCGGTCACCGAGAAACCGACCGAACAGCGCCCGCCCATGTAGTAGGCGTCGCCGCCCCGGACGTCGTAGAGCAGTTGCGGAGACTCGGTCGTGGTCACCACCCGGACCGCGGCGGCGTCGACCCGACTCGCGCGGACGAACGCCGAGGCGGCAGCGGTGTCGCCGCTGGCGAGGACCACGACGGTGTTCGTCGTGACGTCGACGTACCAGCCGGGAACCGCGCCGGCAGGCGCCTGGGTGGCGTGACGGTCCAGCGTCGCCTTGATCCGGTCCAACTCGGCGCCGCTGCGGCCGACGATCGTCGCCCGCGCACCGGCAGCCCTGACCCGGTCGGCGGCGGCCTTGCCGGTGACGGCGACGACCAGGCCGTCGGCGGTCATCCAGCCACCGGCGTACGACGCTCCCAGGGTCTTGCGCAGGCTGGCGTCCGTCCGGGTTCCCTTGTCGTCCCGGGCGATCCGGGTGCGTGCCTCGGTCGGGCTCAGGTCGAGGTCACGCTGCATCGCGGCGAGCATCTCCGACGATGCGGCGGTCACGGTGGCGGCGGTGTCGGGGGTTGATTGCGGGGCCGCGGCGGCGGGGGTCACCGCGACGGCGATGGCACCGACGGGCAGCAGGATCGCTGCTGCCGCGAGGGTGAGAACTCGTCTCATCTGTTGCCTCCTGTGCGAACGGCGGCGCGGGAACGGGGGGTGCGCCGCGGTCGGGGCGGGGTCCCGCCGCGCTCCGCCCTCGGAGTTTGGGCGACGATGCTGCGGGCGCGGGAGCCCGTTGACCTGGCCGGTGCCGCTGCCGGGCGCCTCGGTGGGGCGCCAGCCGGATCAGGTGGGCCACCGCCAACCTAACCGGAAGCAATAGAGACTGATCTATACCAGGTGACTCATACCAAGTGGAACCACCACCCTGGGACGGACCGCAGGTGAGGCCGGGTGGCGGCGAGCGTGCCCGCCGCCACCCGGCGTGGTCAGACCGTGAGGGTGGTGGCCGTGCCGGGGGTGAGCCAGTGCAGGCTCTCCCGGACCGTGGGCGGGGCGGATGCGAACGCGGCCTCGATCGCCTGCCGTCCTTCGCTGAAGTGGCCCCAACCCTCGTAGTGCACCGGCACCACCGTACGAGGCCCGATCAGCCCGCACAGTTCGGCGCCCTCGGCGGCGGTCATCGTGTAGCGCAGCGGACCGGTGAGGCCGAACCGTACCGCGCCGAGGTGCAGCACCACGGTGCCGATGCCGAACCGGTCGGCGACCTGACGGACGCCGTCGTAGAGCACGGTGTCGCCGGTGATCCAGAGCGGCCCGTGCCGCTGGCCGGCCCAGCGCAGCACGAAACCTGTCACCTCACCGACGACCGGGCGGCTCAGCGGCGGGCCGTGTCGGCACGGGGTCGCGGTGACCTCGATGGCCGGCCGGTCGGGTGCCGTGAGCGTGGTGTGCTGCCACGGCGCCAGGCCGGTGGCGGCGGCTCCGAGCCGCCGGCTGCCGGCCACGGTGGTGACGATCCGGCCCGCCGCTCGTAACAGGACCCGGCCGGCGTCGTCGAGGTTGTCGGCGTGGTGATCGTGGGTCAGCAGCACCGCGTCGAGGTCGCCGAGCGACTCCGCCGGCAGCGCGGGGCCGGCGAGCTTGCGCGACGCCGTGCCCCAGCCGAACCGGTAGGTCCGGCCGGGTGCGTCGAACGTCGGATCGGTGAGCAGGTGCCAGCCGTCGACCTCGATCAGCACGGTCGGACCGCCGATGTGCGTGATCCGGACGTCGGTCATCCTGCCTGCCGCACGGCCCAGTCGAGGACCTCGTCCGCGATCTGCTCCCATCCCTTCTGCGCCGGCAGCAGGTGGGCGTAGCCGTCGTACTCGCGACGTTCGGTGATGGTGTTGGACTTGTAATGCTCCGCGTTCGACTTCTGCACGGCGGGCGGCATGATGTGGTCCTCGCTGCCGGACACGAACAGCAGCGGTGCCCGGTCGTTGTTCTGGTAGTCGACCCAGGTGTCCTGGTGGCCGGGTTGGAAGTTGGCCAGGACGCCGCCCCACACGATGCCGCCGGGGGCGGGGATGTGGTAGCGCTCGTAGAGAGCCCGCGACTCCTCGTCGGTGAATGTGTTGGTGAAAGCGTACTTCCACTGATCGAGGGTCAGGCCGACCGCCTTGTGCCGGTTGGCAGGGCTCCTGAGTACCGGGAAGGTGGACTTGACCTGGGACAGAGGCACCACGCGAACGCCCTCGGTGGGTGCCGAGTTGAGTGCCACGCCGGCTGCGCCGTAGCCGTGGTCGAGCAGGATCTGGGTGAACGCGCCACCGGCGGAGTGGCCGATGATGATCGGCGGCTCCGGCAGCGCCCGCACCACCTCTTCGAGGTGGGCGATGATCTGCGGCACCGTAACCTGCGCGATCGGGGCCGGGTCGGCGTTGAGCGCCTCCACCTCGACCTCGAATCCGGGGTACGCGGGCGCCACCACCTGGTGGCCCTTGCTCTCGTAGTGGGTGATCCAGTTCTCCCAGCTGCGGGGCGTGACCCAGAAGCCGTGCACCAGGACGATCGGTTTCATGGCTGGTACTCCTCGAGGAAGGCGAGCAGGTCGTCGCCGAGCTGCTGCTTGTGGGTGTCGGTGATGCCGTGTGGTGCGCCCGGGTAGACCGTCAGCCGGGCGCCCTTGATGCGGGCGGCGGATGCCTTTCCGCCCACCTCGAAGGGCACGACCTGGTCGTCGTCGCCATGGATGACCAGGGTGGGTACATCAAAGGCGTCGAGGTCCGGGCGGAAATCGGTGGCGGAGAAGGCGGCGACGCACTCGTAGGCGTTGCGGTGTCCAGCGGCCATGCTCTGCAGCCAGAATACGTCCCGGATCCCCTGTGAAACGACGCTTCCCGGTCGGTTGTGGCCGAAGAACGGCCCGTCGGCCAGGTCCTTGTAGAGCTGCGCGCGGTCGGTAAGCGAGCCGGCGCGAAGGCCGTCGAACACCTCGACGGGTACCCCGGCGGGGTTGTCCTCGGTCATCAGCATGAACGGCGGCACCGCCGAGACGAGGGCGACCTGGGCGGCGCGGCCGGTGCCGTGCCGGCCGATGTAGCGGGCCACCTCGCCGCCGCCGGTGGAGAATCCGATCAGGGTGGCCGCTCGCAGGTCGAGCGCCTCGACGACGGCGGCGAGGTCGTCGGCGTAGGTGTCCATGTCGTTGCCGTGCCAGGTCTGGGTGGAGCGGCCGTGTCCGCGTCGGTCGTGCGCGATCACCCGGTAGCCGTTCGCGGCGAGGTGCAGCGCCTGGGCTTCCCAGCTGTCGGAGTTGAGCGGCCAGCCATGGGACAGCACGACCGGGCGGCCGCTGCCCCAGTCCTTGTAGAAGATCTGCGTGCCGTCGCTGACGGTGACGAAAGGCATGGTCCGCTCCTAACGGTGCGCTGCGGCTCGCAGGATGAGGGCGGAAGTGGCGCTGAGTGTGGACATGACTCCCTTTCCCGGCGGGGTGCCCGCCGTTGTCAGGGGCAATGTCGCACCTTCGCGACGGCGAAGGTGTTCTGAAGACGCACGGTTCTGACGTCTGTGTGCACCCGTTCAAGATGGCGGGGAGGTGGCCGCCGACTTCTGCGCGGTGACCATCTGTCGTGGAGTGACCCCGAAGGTCTCGCGGAACTTCGTCGAAAAGAAGCTCGGGTTGGAAAAGCCCCAGGCCCGTGCCGTTGCTGCGATGGACGCGTAACGCGGACGAGCGGAGGTCAGGTCCGCCCGTGCGCCGTGCAGGCGCTGTTCGATGATCGACTGCTCCAGGCTCTGGCCCAGTGACTCGTAGAGCTTGTAGAGCGTGCGCAGCGAGATGGCGTTGGCCGCGGCGATCCGTACCGGTGTCAGGTCCGGATCCCGCAGGTTGCTGCGCACATAAGCCTGCACCCGCGCCTGCATCGAGGAGTTCATGGCCTCCCGCAGCCGTCGGTCGTCGCCTGCCGCGGTGAGCACCAGAGCACGCATCAACTCGGCCGAGGCGGCACCCAGCTCGGGCCCCGCACCACTGTCGACTAGATCGTCGGCCTGTCCCGTCACCCGAGCGACGTGACTGCGAACCAGCTCGTAGAGCGGGCTCACCCGCAGCTCACGCGCGGCCCGGTGGATCACGTCCCGGGAAACGCCCAGATGATCGGCATCGACGTGCAGCGCGTAGGAGGCGCCTCCGCCTTTCCAGCCGTAGACGTACGGCAGGGAGAGGTCGACAAGCATGAGGTCACGCGGCCCGAACACGCGGCCCTCCCGCGCCCACATCAGATGGTTGTCGGTCCGCATCGGTAACGCCAGAACTATCGACGACTCGTCCGAGGCCCGGGCGATCCGGGGCGTGCGGCGCAGTGTCGTGCCGGAAGCCTCGATGGTGAAGACCTTCGCCCGACCGAATTCGAAGACTGCCATCTTCGCCTCGATCGCGGCCGGATCCTCGAACGAGGCCATACTGGCGGAACAGTTGCCGCTGACCGTGGCCTGGAAGGCCTCCGCGCGTTCTCGCGCGGGTAGCGACTGCGTGTCGAGAACGAGCATGGCTTCCCATCCGTTCCTGAGCCGTGTCCCGGACGGCGCTTCCTGTAACACGTCCGCAACTGCGCCGTATCAAATGCCTGGCAGATGGAGAAACCCCGCTGCTCCATTCGCTGTTGCGGTACAAACGGCGAACGGAACGACGAGGTTGAATTCAGTATGCGCTCCGCAGAGGTGGAGGACAACGCCGTCCGGCGGGAGGTCGCCCCCCGCTGCCCCGGCGCGCCAGAAGTGCCCACGTCTGGCCGGGGGCGTGCGCGGCCGGACCGGCAAGGGCGGCCGACGAGCACCGTCCCTGATGTGGTCCCGATGGACGCCGGACCGCTCCTGCCCGTCGGGTACGCGGACCCGTAGGGATTCAACATCTGCTATATATGGGAACGCTTCCACGGGTGAAACCGCGAAGACGAAGTCGAGCCTGACACCCCGATGACCAACCCTTCTACCAGGGATTTCGCCGTTGCCGCCGAGAGCTTCACGGGTCGTGCGTGGGGCACCGCAGCCCTCGCCACATCGCGGGTGGTGGGGAACCAGTTCATGGAGGAAACATGCGCACCATTCTTGCCGCGCTCACCGTCCTTATGGTCGGCGTGACGGTCGGCAGTGTCCCGTCCGACGCCGCGGGTGCCGCCCACCGCGGCTCCTGCACCCGACACATGCTCTTCTGCGAGGACTTCGAGCGCCTGCCGCGCGGCGGCGCCAGCACGCTGGACTGGGGCATCGACACGCGTAACGGCACACTCACCGTGGAACGTGCCCACCGTGGCAACCAGGTGCTGCACATCCACACCGTCGACAACGGCCGTGCCTTCCTGCGGGTCGACGATTTCGCCGCGCCGGGCAACCGCTTCTACGGCCGGATGCGGCTGCGAGTCGACGCCTTCCCGACCGGCCCCGACTGGGCGCACTTCACCCTCGTGGAGGCCACCGGCACCGGCAGCTCGGAGATCGTCCGTCCGATCGGCGGCCAGTACGCGCCGACGGTCCCCGGCATCTTCTGGGGTGTGGGCGCCGACGGCGGGCCGACCGGCGACTGGACCAACTGGCGGGAGTCCGCCCCGGTCGTCGAGGACACCTGGCAGTGCTTCGAGTGGCATCTCGACCCGGCGGACAACCGCGTCGCGGTGTGGATCGACGGGGTGGCCAACCCGGAGCTGACCGCCTCCACCACCGAACACGGCGGCAACGACGTGCCGTTCATCCTGCCGGCGGTCAACACCGTGAAGATCGGTTGGCAGCTCTACCAGGGCGGCACCACCCCGGCGGCGTTCGACCTCTGGATCGACGACATCGCGCTTTCCACCAGGCGTCTCGGCTGCTGACCCCTGGGGCTGTCGACACGATCAGGGGATCCTGCCAGCGACGAACATGGCCATGACCGGTTGGTCCTAATCTCGACGTGTTCATGCCTCGCATTCGCATTCGGCGCCGACTGGTGACCCGATGTCGCGGACGCCAGGCCGCGTGCTGCTGGTTCGCGAATGCGGAGGATGACGATGGGCCCCGACCGGGCAAGCGGAAAGATGCAGCGACGTCAGTTCGTCAGACTCTCCGGCACCCTCGGCGCCACCGGCGTCCTGGGGCTGGTGGCGGCAGGCGACGCGTCGGCCGACGGGGGCCAGGTCCCGGGGTCCCCGCCGGCCGACGCACCGGGTGCTCCCGGAGCCGCGCCCTGTCCCACACCGTCGCAGCTGTGCGGCTATCCGAGCGACACCGGAGGCAGGTACGACCTGTGGGACAGGGTGCAGGTCTGCGAGGGTACGAAAACCGGTCCGCCGTTTCCGCAGTGCCTGCGGACAACTCCCACCTATGTGATCCTCAACGGCGGCTCCGGGTCGAACCACGACTTCCTGCTGGTGCCCAGTTGCCGGATCAGCGGCATCGAGTGCCCGTTCATCGCCACGGCCAGCGCTCCGAACTACTGGCTGGAGGCGTGGGACAACGCCCAGCCGGGACAGCCCGGCCACGTGGTGTACCCGCACATCGGCCTGGGCGTCAACTCGGCCGACCCGGCCATCCGCCAGCAGGATCAGCTGCACATCCACCTGGCCGGCATCCACTCCGGCATCCAGACCCAACTGAACAACCACGACAGTACGATCACCAACGTCCCGTCGAACTGGCGGAACCAGATCGTTCCGATCTGGGGCCTGACCAGCACCGGCACCCCAGCGCCCCGGTCCTACCGGGTGTTGCACGTCGCCAATCTGAACCAGAACCTCTTCACGCTCCTGCGCGACAGCGTGGTGCGGCCGACCGGAGCGACAATGGCGGCTCAGATACTGGCCGTGACACCCCGCCTGGTCGGCAACGGCGGATTCTATGTGCTGAACAGTGAACCGGGGCTGCCCGTGCCGCCCGGTCAGCCCGGGGGCACCGGCACCGTCGACTTCCTCCTCGCGTACGCCTGAGAGCGGACGCCGTCGAATAATCGGCTGTGCGCGGCGCCGCCCGCTCCTTACCCTGCACCCGAACAGACGGCGAACGGCGTGCTGCCGACAGCGGCCAGCCAACGATCGGGGATACGTGCGATGACTTGTCAGCTGGTCGCTGTGTGTTTCGATGCGAGTCAACCGATGCGGCTGGCGCGGTTCTGGGCCGACCTGCTCGGCCGGGAGGTCGTCCACGATCCCGGCGGTGCGTCTCTTCCCGGCACGGACACCCAGCTCGGCCTCCGGTTCGTGGAGAGCCGTGCGCAGCGGGTGGCGGAGAACCGCGTGCACCTGCACCTGACCAGCACCAGCCTCGCCGACCAGCAGCGGACGGTGGCGCGGGCGCTCGCCCTCGGCGCCTGCCACCTGGACCTCGGGCAGCGCCCGGAGGAAGGACACATCGTCCTCGCCGATCCGGACGGCAACGCTTTCTGCGTCATCGAGCCGGGCAACAACTTCCTCGCCGGTTGCGGATTTCTCGGTGAGATCGCCTGCGAGGGGACCCGGGAGGTCGGTCTCTTCTGGAGTGCGGCGCTGCGCTGGCCGCTCGTGTGGGATCAGGACCAGGAGACCGCCGTGCAGTCACCGGCCGGCGGCACGAAGGTCGCCTGGGGAGGTCCGCCCGTGGCTCCGAAGCAGGGCAGGAACCGGCAGCGCTTCGACCTTGCTCCACCCGCCCACGGCGATCAGCGGTCGGAGGTCGACCGGCTGGTGTCCCTCGGCGCCACGCGGATCGAGGTCGGCGAGGACGGCGCTGTCATGCTCGCCGATCCCGACGGCAACGAGTTCCGTGTGTTGCCACCCCGACAGGCCGGACGGCCGTCGACAGGCCGGCTGCGATCCGGGATATCGTCGGCGAGTGGGAAGCCAGCCACCTGACGGCGGCATCGAGGTGTCGCCGGACGACATCGAGGCACTCGAAGCCCGCTGGGCGGGATGCTGGACACCGCACGAGGTCGCCCGGCGTCTGGCCGGTGTCGAGGTGCCCTGGTACGTCGCGGCGGGCTGGGCCCTGGACCTGTTCCGCGGTGAGCAGACCCGGGCGCACCACGACATCGAGATCGGTGTGCCAGCCGGGCGGTTTCCGGCGATTCGCGAGCGCCTTGCCGAGTTCACCTTCGACGCGGTCGGCGCCGGGCGGATCTGGGAAGCGGCGACGCCGCAGGTGCTCAGCGCCACCCACCAGACGTGGTTGCGCGAGCCGGCGACGGGACACTACCTGCTCGATGTCATGCGTGAGCCGCACGACGATGAGATGTGGATCTTCCGGCGGGACGCGACGATCAGGCTGCCCTACCCCGAGATCATCCGGCAGAGCCCGGACGGGATTCCATACCTTGTCCCTGAGCTGGTTCTGCTCTTCAAAGCCAAGCACGTGCGCCCCAAGGATCAGGCCGACTTCGACGGCGTCCTCCCGCTGCTGACCGATGTGCAACGCGAGACGTTTACCCGGCTGCTGAGTCAGGTGCATCCGGGGCATGCCTGGCTGACGGCCCTGCAGTTGGACGAGGGCCGGTGAGACCGGTCCGACCGTACGAGTTTGACAAGCGCCCTGCGGTTCAGGAGGCGGTGGCGGACTTCTCGGCAGGATCGGCCGAGGCGGTGCCGTGGGCGGGGCGGCGGGTCAGTACCCGAGGGCCGGAAGCCGTGATGGCGACCGTGTGCTCGGAGTGGGCGGTGCGGGAACCGTCCGCCGACCGGATCGTCCAACCGTCCTTGTCGTACCTGATCTTGTCGGTGGAGCGGCAGAGCCAGGGTTCGATGGCGATGGTGAGGCCGGGGTCGAGTTTCAGGCCGCGGCGGGGGCGACCGTTGTTGGCCACGTGCGGCGCCTCGTGCATGGTGCGGCCGATGCCGTGACCGCCGAACTCGCCGTTGACCCGGTAGCCGTAGGAGTGCGCGACTTCGCCGATAGCGGCGGAGACGTCGCCGAGGCGACCGCCGGGCTGGGCGGCGGCGATGGCGGCCTCCAGCGCGACCTCGGTGGCCTCGATCAGCTTCAGGTCCGCCGGGTCGGGGGTGCCGACGATGACGGAGAGCGCGGAGTCGGCGACCCAGCCGTCGATGCCGACCGCCATGTCGATGCTGAGCAGGTCGCCGTCGCGCAGGACATAGTCGTGTGGGAGACCGTGCAGCACCGCGTCGTTGACCGACAGGCACAGCACGTTGCGGAACGGACCGCGGCCGAACGACGGGGCGTAGTCCCAGTAGCAGGACTCGGCGCCGCGTTCGGAGATCCGGCGGCGCGCGTGGTGCTCCAGGTCCATCAGGTTGACGCCGACCGCGGCGACACCGCTCAGTTCGGCGAGCAACTCGCCCACGAACTGGCCGGTCACCGCCATTCGGTCGATCTCCTCGGCCGACTTGAGCTCGATCATGAAAGCCTCCCTCGTCCCTGCCGGTATTTTTATACCACGTCGCGGTGCGGCCGCTCGGGAGGGCTATCCTGCTGACATGGTTCGCCAACCGCTCACCGCCGAACAGATCGCCGCGGGCCAGCGCCTCGGAGCCGCCCTGCGGGCTGCCCGGGCCGGCCGCAGCCTCGTCGACGTGGCCCTGGCAGCCGGCATCTCTCCCGAGACGCTGCGCAAGATCGAAGCAGGCCGGCTACCCGCGCCGGCGTTCGGCACCGTCGTCTGCCTCAGCCAGGCTCTGGACGTCCCCCTCAGCGAACTGGCCGAGGTCTGGCGGGCCGACATGCCCATCCGCCAGGCGTCCTAGCGGCAGGGGAGACCCGTTGTGCGCCCGCCGGACGCCCACCGCGCCGGACGGTCCGGCGCCGTTGCTGGCGCACCGATCATCTTCCTGGACCTCGACGGCGTACTGAATCCGTTCGAGGCACCGAGGTGCCCTGACGGTTACCAGGAACGAGTCCTCTTCGACGGTGAAGACCCACAGCGCTACTGCCTGGCGCACGCCGACTGGATCCGGGAGCTGGTCGCCGTCGGAGAGCTGTGGTGGGCGACGGGATGGGGCGAGCAGGCCAACGAGCTCTACCTTCCGCTGCTCGGAGTCGGACCACTGCCGGTGGTCGGCTTCCCGCTGGTGCCGTTCGATGCTGAGCTCAAGGTGCCGGCCGTCGATGCCGTGGCCGCCGATCGGCCGGCAGCGTGGATCGATGACAACCACACGGCCGTTGGCCGGCGGTGGGCCGCTGGCCGCTCGGCACCGACTCTGCTCGTGTCGATCGATCCCGCGACCGGATGGACCCGAGCGGACGTCGACCGCGTGGTCAGCTGGGCGGCAACACTGTCCCGGTGAGCCCGGCCGTCGGCGCCGGTGATGTCGGCGTCGAGCGGTCCTGCTCGACGGCGACCCGGGGGTCAGTGCCCGGCGGAGCAGTACCGGACGCTGGGAGTCGGCCGGTCACCCAGGGTGCACCTCGTCGTACGCTGCATTGTCGCGCGTGACGAACAGGGGGCTGAGGTGGCCGAGACGACGCTGACCGGGACGACGGTGGCCGAGGTGCTGGCGGAGTTGGCCGAGCTGGAGGACCCGAAGACACGTGAGGTGAACGAGAGACACGGCGACGATCACGGCGTGCACCTCAGCAAGCTGCGTGCGCTCGCCAAGCGGCTGAAGACCCAGCAGGACCTCGGGTGGCAGCTGTGGCAGACCGGTGACACGGCGGCGCGACTCCTGGCGATCCTGATCTGCCGTCCCAAAGCGTTCGAGCGCGACCAGTTGGACGCCATGTTGCGCCAGGCGCGCGGACCCAAGGTGCACGACTGGCTGGTGAACTACGTGGTGAAGAAGAGCCCGCACTGCGAGGAACTGCGCCGGGCGTGGTTCGCCGACCCGGACCCGGTGGTCGCCAGCGCCGGGTGGGCGCTGACCACCGACCGGGTGGCGGCGAAGCCCGAAGGGTTGGACCTCACCCGGCTGCTCGACATGATCGAAGCGCAGATGAAGGACGCCCCGGACCGCCTGCAGTGGGCGATGAACCACTGCCTGGCGCAGATCGGGATCGAGCACGCCGAGCACCGTGCCCGCGCGATCGACATCGGGGAGCGTCTGGCGGTGCTCAAGGACTATCCGACCTCCGCGGGCTGCACCTCTCCGTACGCGCCCGCCTGGATCGCCGAGATGGTGCGCCGACAACACGACAGGTGACAGTCATGATCCGTGCTGCTGGGGCTGACCGGGTTCGGCTGACGCCGGAGCGACCACTTAGGATGGTCGACGACGGTAGGTGAAGCACGGTGCGCCGGCGACGTCGACCGAACGCGATGTTTGGTTACACTCGGTCCGGCGCTCGGCCCAGGCGGTTCGGCCGACCGTGATCCGGTGTGGACGAGGAGACGAACTGTGGCGAACGAAGAGGTGGCACCGGCCGGGGTCGACATGAGCGTGCCGAGCATCGCCCGGGTGTACGACTTCATGCTCGGCGGCAAGGACAACTTCGCGGTGGACCGCGCGGTCGCCGAGCACGCACTCAAGATCACGCCGGACGGCCCGCAGGCGGGTCAGGCGAACCGGGCCTTCCTCCGTCGGGCGGTGCGCTTCCTCACCGAGCAGGGCATCGGCCAGTTCCTCGATCTCGGTTCGGGTCTGCCCACCCAGGGCAATGTGCACCAGGTGGCCCTGCGTCACGACCCGCAGGCGCGGGTGGTCTACGTCGACAACGACCCGATCGTGCTGGCGCACGGGCGGGCGCTGCTGGCCGACGCCGGAACCGCGACGGTGGTCCAGGCCGACATCCGATCGCCGGAGGCCATCCTGGACCATCCGGAGACCCGCCGGTTCCTGGACCTCGACCGCCCCCTCGGGCTGCTGCTCTTCGCGATTCTGCACCACCTCAGGGACGACGAGGACCCGAAGGGGGTGGCGGCGAGGCTGATCGACGCCCTGCCGTCGGGCAGCTACGTCGCGATCTCCCACTTCCGTGATCCGGGCGATCGGCACCCCGACGCCTCCCGGAAAGCGCGCGAGGTCGAGCGCATCTTCAACGAGTCACTCGGTACCGGCCGCTGGCGTACCGACGAGGAGATCCTCTCCTTCGTCGAAGGCCTGGAGGTGCTGGAACCGGGCCTGGTGCCAGTGGCCGCGTGGCGACCGGATCCGGATGAGACCGCACCGGAGCAGACCGACACCTACCACACCTTCGTCGGACTCGTCGCCCGCAAACCGTGACGGCGGCCCTCGCCGGCCCGGCCTGCGGTGTTGCCGTCCCGGCCGGGCCTGCTGCCGGCGGGCGCGGCCGGTCCACCGGGCCCGTCGGCGTGCGTCCGGTCATCACCACACGGTGACCTGACCGGCCACCAGCGCCTTGCGTCCCTCGAACGGACGGTACTCGGCCGGGTCGGTCAGGTGGTGGCGGGCCGAGAGACCGCGGTACGAGAAGGCGACGACGGTCCCCTCCACGGTGACCAGTTGTGGTGGGGACGCCTCCACGGCCTGACGGGTCAGCACGAGGAGGATGCCGTCGGCCAGGTCGACGTCCCGCACGACGAGCGCACGCTCGTCGACGACCCGGTCCACCGCCGCGGTCACGGTCAGCGCGTCACCGACCTCGACCCGCGCGAGAGTGTTCGGCGGGCTGGTACCGGTGGACGGGGGTGGCGGTTCCGCCACCGGTTCACGGGCGCAGCCGGTGACGACGAGGACGGCCGCCAGGCCGGCGGCGACCGCGGCGTGCCGCATGCCGTGTTGAACCGATCTGCTTGGACGTCCCCGCGTGGTGCGTCGGACCGCGAGGTCGCCGGCGTCGCGCACCCGCCGCGTGATCCAGGCGGAAAAGGGTTCCCGGGTCATGTCGTCGCCTCCTCGTCCATCCGGTGAAAACGGTGCCTGTTCCCAAGAGATGCCCGACGGGATGACGGCTGCCGCGCGATCGTGTGACGGTCGCGTGACATCACGAATCGAGGTCCGCCAACTGATTGAGCAGGGGTTTTCCCGCCTCCGGCCGGGGGTAGCGCGATAGTCGACAAGGGCGGTGACGGGACACGTTCCGCCACCGGGACACCCCGCCGGGGTGCGCGGCCGGATCGGGAGGTTGTGGCTCGTGCGATGTCTGCAACGGCGTTACCGGCTCGACGAACCGGTCGGCCGGGGCGGCATGGCGACCGTCTGGCGCGGCTACGACCTGCGGTTGCAGCGCACCGTCGCGGTGAAGCTGCTGTCGGCCCCGCTGCTGGGTGACCCCGCGGCCCGCGACCGCATCCGCCGCGAGGCGCTGGCCGCCGCGCGGCTGGACCATCCCGGTGTGGCCCGGGTGTACGACTACGGCGAGCAGCGGCATCTGACCCGGACCCCGACCCCGTTCCTGGTGATGGAGTTCGTCGCCGGATCGACGCTGGCCGCCCGCCTGCGTGGCGCCGGCACCCTGCCCCCGGACGAGGTGCTGCGCATCGGTCAGCAAGTGGCGGCGGCGCTCGCCGCCGCGCACGAGCAGGGCATCGTGCACCGGGACGTCAAGCCCGGCAACATCATGCTCACCCGCAGCGGTGTGAAGGTGGTCGACTTCGGTATCGCCGTCGCCGCCGGCGACGACCCGGCGGAGCCGGACGGGCAGCTCTGGGGCACCCCGAGCTATCTGCCACCGGAGTTGGTCGGGGGAGCGGAGGCGGTGCCGGCGGGCGACGTGTTCGCACTCGGCGTCGTCCTCACCGAGTGCCTCACCGGTCAGGCCCCGCAACGGGCCCTGCATGAACCGGTGTCCGTTCCCGCAGTCGAGGGACTGTCCGCCCACCACGCGCGGCTGATCGACAGCTGCCTGGCGACCGATCCGGACCGGCGCCCGAGCGCGGGTGAACTCGCGGAGGCACTGTCCGGGGCGACAACGACCGTGCGGCCGGCACCCAGCTCCGCAGGCACCCGGGTCGCCGTACCCACCCGAGCGGTCCCGGGGCCCACCAGGCCGGCCGGTCGGCCCGCCCGGCGGTCGAGGGTCGCCGGGCGGCGTCGCGGGCTGCTGCTCGCCGCGCCCGCCGTGGCGCTGGCCGCGCTGGCCGGGATCGTGCCGGGACTGGTCGCCGCCGACGAGGGCTCCGCCGACCCGCCGGCCCCTGAGTCCGGTTGCACCGTGCAGTACCGGGCGCAGCAGGCCGCCGACGGTCGCTTCACCGCACAGATCAGCGTTACGGGGACCGGGCAGCCGGTGGTCGGGCAACGGGCGCTGACCTTCACTCTGCCGGCCAGTCAGCACCTGCTCGACGTGCGAGGCGCGGCCTGGGCGCACGACGAGCAGCGGGTGACGCTGCGTCTGGCCGAGCCGTCGGAGCCGGGTGCGGGCGCGACGGCGACCCTGCACGGCCGCGTCGAGTCCGGCGGGCATGAGACACCCGACCGGTTCAGCCTGGCGGGTGTCGCCTGCCGGTCCGCCGACACGCACGTACGAACGTCGGTCCTGGCCTCCGCGTCCGCCGAGCCCGCAACCTCGACGACGGGGTCTTCCGGGCGCGCGGGTGCGTCGGATGCGGACCGCCCGACGTCGGCCGGGGTCGGGTCGAGTCAACCGGCCGCCCGCCCGACCGGCGCCCCGTCGGCGGCGCCGTCCCCCTCGACACCGGCCACGTCCGGTCCGCCGGTCTCCGCCGGTCCGTCGGTGACGTCCAGCCCTCCGGTGCCGTCCAGCCCTCCGGCGACGACCAGCCCGCCGGTGCCGTCCAGCCCGCCGGTGCCGTCCAGCCCGTCGGCGACGTCGCGCCCAGCCACTCCGTCACCGACCGAACCGACCTCGCCACCGATCACGGACCCGCCTGAAGCGGCGGACCCCGCCCCTTCACAGACGTCTCCCACCTCGGTGACCTCGGCTACGTCGACGGGCGCCGGGCAGCGCGGGCACACCGGCGACACGACCGCCTAGTCCCGGGAAAACTTGATTCATTCCAGAACAGTGGAGTAGGTTCGTCGGCATGACGGCCGACTTCGAGGCACAGCTGCGGGCGGTCTCGTTGCGCGTGACCCGACCCCGGTTGGCGGTGCTCGCGGCGCTCCGTGACCACCCGCACGTCGACACCGACACCGTGATCCGGCTGGTCCGAGCCGATCACCCCACGGTGTCCCACCAGGCGATCTACGATGTGCTGCGGGCGCTCACCGACGCCGGTCTGGTGCGGCGCATCCAGCCCACCGGAGCGATCGCCCGCTACGAGTCCCGGGTGGGGGACAACCACCATCATGTCGTCTGCCGCTCCTGTGGCGTGATCGCCGACGTGGACTGCGCCGTCGGCTCCGCCCCGTGTCTCACCGCCTCCGACGACCACGGATTCGTGGTCGACGAGGCGGAGGTCGTCTACTGGGGCACCTGCCCCGACTGCGCGACCGTACGCACCACAAGTGATCCGCCAGGTCGGAAGGAAGCACATTGAGCAACGCACAGCACGACGGCCCGTCCAGCGCCCAGGGCGTCGACGACAAGGCGGCGGCCGGCTGCCCGGTCGCGCACGACTCCGTGACCGCACACGGAAGCGAGAGCGAGAACCCGGCGATCGACTCGCCGACCCCGAAGACCGGCGGTCGTCCGCGCACCAACCGGGACTGGTGGCCCAACCAGCTCGATCTCTCGGTGCTGCACGCCCATTCGTCGAAGGGCAACCCGCTGGGGGAGGACTTCAGCTACGCCAAGGAATTTGCCAAGCTCGATGTCGAGGCGCTGAAGCGGGACATCACCGAGGTCCTCACCACCTCGCAGGACTGGTGGCCGGCCGACTTCGGCCACTACGGCGGCCTCATGATCAGGATGAGCTGGCACGCCGCGGGCACCTACCGCATCGAGGACGGCCGCGGTGGTGCCGGTGACGGCGGGCAGCGCTTCGCCCCGCTCAACAGCTGGCCGGACAACGCCAACCTGGACAAGGCCCGCCGCCTGCTGTGGCCGGTGAAGCAGAAGTACGGCCAGCAGATCTCCTGGGCCGACCTGCTCGTACTCGCTGGGAACGTGGCGCTGGAGTCGATGGGCTTCAAGACCTTCGGGTTCGGCTTCGGCCGCGAGGACGTCTGGGAGCCCGAGGAGATCTTCTGGGGTCCGGAGGACACCTGGCTGGGTGACGAGCGTTATGTGTCCGAGCAGGAGATGTCGCAGGGCGTGGGCGCGACCGAGATGGGCCTCATCTACGTCAACCCCGAGGGCCCGCGCGGCAACGCCGACCCGCTCGCGGCGGCGCACTTCATCCGGGAGACCTTCGCCCGGATGGCGATGAACGACGAGGAGACCGTCGCGCTCATCGCGGGTGGCCACACCTTCGGCAAGACCCACGGCGCCGGTGTCGCCGACAACCACGTGGGCCCGGAGCCCGAGGGTGCGCCGCTGGAGGCCCAGGGACTGGGCTGGCTGAGCACGTACGGCAGCGGCAAGGGCGCCGACACCATCACCAGCGGCCTCGAGGTCACCTGGACCGACCGGCCGACGCAGTGGAGCAACCGCTTCTTCGAGATCCTCTTCGGCTACGAGTGGGAACTCACCACCAGCCCGGGCGGTGCCAAGCAGTGGGTCGCCAAGGACGCCGAGGCGATCATCCCCGACGCCCACGACCCGTCGAAGAAGCACAAGCCCACGATGCTCACGACCGACCTGTCGCTGCGCGTCGACCCGACGTACGAGAAGATCTCCCGCCGGTTCCTGGAGAACCCCGACGAGTTCGCGCTGGCCTTCGCCAAGGCCTGGTTCAAGCTGCTGCACCGCGACATGGGCCCGGTCAGCCGGTTCCTCGGACCCTGGGTGCCGGAGCCTCAGCTGTGGCAGGACCCGGTGCCGGCCGTCGACCACGAGCTGGTCGGCGACGCCGATATCGCGGCGCTGAAGGCCAAGGTCCTGGAGTCCGGCCTCACCACCGCCCAGCTGGTCAGCACCGCCTGGGCCTCGGCCGCGAGCTTCCGTTACACCGACAAGCGTGGCGGTGCCAACGGCGCCCGGATCCGCCTTGAGCCGCAGCGCAGCTGGGAGGTCAACCAGCCGGAGCAGCTCGCGACGGTGCTGAGCACCCTGGAGGGCATCCAGCAGGAGTTCAACGCGGCGGGCGGGGCCAAGATCTCCCTCGCCGACCTGATCGTGCTGGCCGGTTCGGCCGCGGTCGAGAAGGCGGCGCGGGACGCCGGTGTCGAGATCACGGTCCCGTTCCACCCGGGCCGCACCGACGCCAGCCAGGAGCAGACCGACATCGAGTCGTTCCGGGTCCTGGAGCCGCGCGCCGACGGGTTCCGCAACTACCTGCGCGCTGGCGAGAAGACCCAGCCGGAGGTGCTGCTGCTCGACCGGGCGTACATGCTCAACCTGACCGCGCCCGAGATGACGGTACTCGTGGGTGGCCTGCGCTCCCTCGGCGCCAACGTCGACGACAGCCGGCACGGCGTGCTCACCGACCGGCCCGGCGTGCTCAGCAACGACTTCTTCAGCAACCTGCTCTCCCCGGGCACGCGCTGGAAGGCGTCGGAGTCCGACGAGCACGTGTACGAGATCCGCGACGTGGCCACCGACCAGGTGAAGTGGACCGCGACCGCGGTCGACCTCATCTTCGGCTCCAACTCCCAGCTCCGGGCGCTCGCCGAGGTCTACGCCAGCGACGACGCCCGCGGCAAGTTCGTCGCCGACTTCGTGGCGGCCTGGACCAAGGTGATGGAACTGGACCGGTTCGACCTCGCCTGATCCGACAAGAAGACGACGCGCCCCGGGCGATCAGCAACGATCGCTCGGGGCGCGTCCGTTTCGGATTCGTGTCGCCGCCCGGGAACAGGCAGGTGTACGGCCATGCCCTGGCGGAGTATCGCGGTCGAATTCACAACAACCGAATGCGCGGACATCACCGAAAGTAAGCGGTATAGACCCGTCCGTGCCGGTGTGCTTACCCTGGACTGACGGGTGGCACCCACGGTCGATGGCGGGAGAACGGCAGTTGGGCGATGGCAGGGGGTGGTGGACAACCGTTCGCCCCGCTCTTCTTTGTCAGCCACGCGATGGAGTGGGATCTGGTGGCTAGCTGGGCGATCACCCGTCGCCACCGTCGGCCCACCCGCGAGACCTGCATCCTGCCGGCTGCTGGGTGCCGGAGGATTCTTGCGAGCCGCCCGACGGCCTTGAGTGGTTGGTCCCGGAAAGCACCCCGGACCGAGGTACCACCAGGAGGGCCGGTACGGGCTGCTCTCCCGTCGTGCCGTCGGACCGGCCCCGGGTTCGGCGACCGCAGCTCGGTCGGCCCGAAACGTCGGGCGGCAGCAACACGTTTTCAGGCACGGAAGAGGACCGATGACTGACGGACGCAGCGGCCAGGTGATCACGTTCTACTCGTTCAAGGGTGGTACGGGCCGGACCATGGCACTGGCAAACGTGGCGTGGATCCTGGCGGCGAACGGTAAGAAGGTGCTTGTCGCCGACTGGGATCTGGAGTCGCCCGGCCTGCATCGGTTCTACCATCCGTTCATCGACCTGAGTGTCCTGCCCGGCACCGGCGGGGTCATCGACATGATCCGTGATTTCGAGACCCGGGCCTCGGCCAAGGACGCCGACGGGCTGCCGAAGAGCCGCCTGCTGCCGAACGGTTGGGAGGCGGAGTTCGCGCGGGTGCAGCGGTTCGCGTTCTCGCTGAACTACACCTTTCCCAGCGGGGGCAGCCTGGACTTTCTCTCCGCCGGCCGGCACAACCGGGACTACGCCGCCGGGATCAGTGGCCTGGACTGGGACGTGTTCTACGACGGGCTGGGCGGTGCGGCGTTCATCGACGCGTTGCGCGCGGACATGCGGCGCAACTACGACTACACGCTTATCGACAGCCGGACCGGGCTCAGCGACGTGGCCAGCATCTGCACGAGCCATCTGCCGGACGTGCTTGTCGACTGCTTCACGTTCAGCGACCAGGGCATCGAAGGCGCGGCCCGGGTGGCCCGCGAGGTGACCGAACGGTACTGCAACCACCGGCGGATCCGGGTGCTGCCGGTACCGATGCGGGTCGACCTGGCCGAACAGGACAAGACCAATGCCGGCCGGGCGCTGGCCATGCACCGTTTCGCCGGACTGCCGGCCGGGATGAGCGAGGGCGACCGTCGCGACTACTGGGCCGAGGTCGAGGTGCCGTACGTGGCCTACTACGCGTACGAGGAGACGCTGGCGACGTTCGGTACCGACCGGGCGATGCTGTCGGCGTACGAGCGGCTGACCGCAGCGATAACCGACGGTGAGGTCCGCTCCCTGCCGCGACTGGACGATGCCGTGCGCAGCCAGCTGCGGTCGCAGTACGAGCGCAAGAGGTTCCTGCCGCAGGGGGAGATCCTGCTGCGCTACGCCCCGAAGGACGAGGTCTGGGCGGAGTGGGTGGAGCGGATCCTCGGCCTGGCCGGCATCCAGGTCATCGACGGGGGGTCGCCCGCGGTCCGCCGGGAGGTCACGCCGACCCGGACACTTACCGTCGTCTCGACGGCGTACGCGGAGACCGCGCCGGGCGCGCTGCCGCCGTCGGAGACCCCAGGCTCGGGCACCCCGTTGGCCGTGTACGTCGACGACGTCAAGCCACTACCGGAGTTCACCCTGGAGACGTCGGTCTTCCTCAACGGGCTGACCAGGGCGAGTGACGCGGTGGCAAGCGTGCTGCGGCTGGTCGGCCGCGTCGAGCTGAACAGCTCGGACGTGACTACGGCGACCGGGTCCCGCTATCCGGGTGCCGGCCCGGAGTTGCAGAGGACACCGGTGGCCAACGTCCAGTTCATCGGGCGCGACGGTGAGCTGCGCCGGTTGCGGCGGCTGCTCCGGGCCGGCGCCAGCCGTGGATACTCGCTTGTCGCGCTGCGCGGAATGGGTGGTGTGGGCAAGAGCCAGATCGCCCTGGAGTACGTCCATCGCTTCCGGACGGCGTACGACCTGGTGTTCTGGATCGAGGCCGATCCGAAGGCCCTGGTCGACTCGTCGTTGGTCGAACTCGGTCAACGGATGGGCCTGCCCGAGGCGGTGAACATTCCGACCGCCATCCGCCAGGTGCACGACACGCTGATCCGCGGCGACCGCTATCCGCGGTGGCTGCTGGTCTTCGACAACGTCGCGGACTACCGGGAGATCGAGGAGTTCCTGCCGCAGGGCGGCCGGGGCCACGTCATCATCACCGCTCGGGAACGAACCTGGGAGGAGAGCGCGGAGACCATCGAGATCAGCCCGTTCAGCCGGGCCGAGAGCATCGAGCACCTCCAGCGGCAGGTGGCCAGCCTCTCCCAGCCGGACGCGGACCGCGTCGCCGAGGCGCTCGGTGACCTGCCGATCGCCCTCGCCGTCGGTGGTGCACTGCTGGCCGTCAGCGGCGGGTCGGTGGACGACTATCTGGTTGCGTTGGCCGAGCACGGCATCGCCCTGGAGACGTGGGGACCGTCGCTGGACCGGCTGAAGGAGGACTCGCCCGGCGCATACCGGCTGCTGGAGATCTGCTCGGTGCTGTCGGTGAAGGTCTCCATCGAGCTGTTGAACAGCAGGGGCATCGGAGACCTGCTGCGGCAGGCCGACCCGTCGGTGCCGACCCGCTCGGGTGCCGCGAGACTGATCCAGCGCATCAACCGGCTGTCACTGCTGCGGCTCGACAGCCGAGCGCAGCAGATCGAGATCCACTGCCTGCTGCGCGACGCCGTCCAGCGCCGGATGACCGACCAGGAGCGACAGAGCACCCGCCGGCAGGTGATCAGCGCCCTGGCCGCGGCCCGGCCGGACAGCGACGTGGACGTGGCGGACAGCTGGGAACGGTTCCGGATGCTCTGGCCCCACCTGGAGGAGTCGCAGGTCGCCATGCAGGCGGCGCTCGACTCCGACGATCCGGCGGTGCTGGAGTTGCTGGTCGAGCGGGTGCGTTACATCTGGCTGCGCGGTGTGCTGGGCCAGGCCCGCGAGCTCGGCGAGCGGATCCTCAGGGCGTGGACCGACCGGCTCCAGGCGAGCACCGATCCCGACGAGCGTGAGGTGCTGCGCCCGCCGCTGCTGCGGCTGCGCTTCAACGTCGGCAACATCCTGCGTTTACAGGGTCATTTCGAACAGGCCCATGCTTTCGACGAGGAAACCCTCGCCGAACAGCGGGAACTGCTCGGTGAGACGCACGCCGACGCGCTGATGACCGCCGGTGGGCTCGCCGCCGACCTGCGAGGTCTGGGCCGGTACGCCGATGCCCTGGCCGAGGACGAGCAGACCTACGGAAAGTGGTCGCGGGACTTCGGTGAGAACTTCCCGCGCACCTTGGCGGCGTTGAATGACCTGGCCGTCTCGATGCGCCTAAACGGCAAGGTGACCGAGGCGCAGCGGCTGGACCAGCAGGTTTACGACCAGCGCCGGGTGATGCTCGGCCGGAACAACCACTGGACCCTCGCGTCGGCCGTGAACCTGGCCCGAGACCTGCGGGAGTCCGGCGAGTACGACCGTTCCCTGGTGCAGTCCCAGGAGGTGTTGACCGACTATCGAAATCTGTCCGGCCCCAACGCCCTGGCGACGCTCGGTGCGCAGACGAACCTGGGGGTGGCGCTGCGCACGGTGGGCCGGGCGGCCGAGGCGGCACAGTTGCTCGACGCCGCGTACGACACGTTGCGGGCGACGTACGGGGAGGACAGCCCGGACACGCTGGCTGCCCGGCTCAGCCGGGCGACGAACCGGCTGGCGCTCGACGACCCCGCCGGAGCCGAGGCGGAACTGCGGGCGGTGCAGGCGCTCTATCGGGCGCTGCTCGGTCCGCGACATCCGCATACGTTGATCTGCGAGAACAATCTGTCGGTGACGGCCCGGGCGCTGGGCAATCGGGAGTCCGCCCGGATGTCGGCCCAGGTAGCCGTCGGCGGGCTGGGCGAGGTGCTGCCCGCGGAGCACCCGTTCGTGCTCGCCGCCCAAATGAACCTGGCGATCTGCAAGGCGGACACCGGGGATCTCGCCGGAGCCTTCGAGCTGATGGACGACCTGCGCAAGGTGCTGCGTACCGCGCTCGGGCCCCAGCACCCGGACACCCTGCGGGCCGCGGCCAACCTGGCGTTGATTCGCCACCTGCGGGAGCCGGACTCGGCAGCGGACGAACTGGAAGCGGCGGTGGCCGAGCTGGTCGAGCGGCTCGGCGGCGGGCATCCGGACGTACGTGCGCTGGGCCAGCGGAAGCTGCTCGACCGCGTGCTGGATCCGCACCCGTTCTGACCGGTCCGGTTGACACCGTTTCGGATCGCCCGACGGTCCGGGTCAGCCCGGCTGCCCGGGTGGGCGTCGAACGGGTCGACCATGGTCGCCTCCGTCCCAGCGCCCGCGCGGCCGACAGATCGGGCCGCGCGGGCCGGGTCGCCTCAGCCCTTCAGGCCGGTGTGGGCCAGACCCTCGATGAACTGTCGTTGCGCGATCACGAAGATCACCAGGATCGGGATGGCGGTCATCGACGCTGCCGACAGCTGCACGTCCCACATCGGCCCGCCGTAGGCGTCGACGAACTGGGTAAGTGCCTGCGGCAGGGTGAACTTCTCCGGCGTGGAGAGGAATACGATCGGCTCCAGGTACAGGTTCCAGCTGTGCAGGAAGGTGAAGATCGCCACCGCGCCGAGCGCCGGGCGGGCCAGCGGCAACGCGATGCGCCAGAAGGTGGCGAAGCGGCCCAGCCCGTCCACCCGTGCCGCCTCCTCCAACTCGGCGGGGAGGGTGATGAAGAACTGCCGCATGATGAAGGTGGCCAGCACGCTCGGTGCGCCGAGGATCGGCACCAGGATCAGTGGCCAGTGGGTGTCCACCATGCCCCACGAGTTGAACATCCGGAACAGCGGGACGATTGTCACCTCACTGGGGATGAGCAGCCCGACCAGCACCACCACGAACAGCACCTGCTGGCCCCGGAAGCGGATCCGGGCGAAGGCGTACCCGGCCAGCGACGAGACCGCCAGGGTGCCGACGGTGACCACGGCCGCGATATACCCGCTGTTGAAGTACTGCTGCGCGAACGGTTGCAGCTCGAAGACCCGCCGGTACGCGGAGAGGCTGGCCTCGGTCGGGATCAGCGACGGTGGGAAGGCGAAGATGTCGCCCACCGGTTTCACCGACGAGGTGACCATCCACCAGGTGGGGAAGACGAACGGCAGGGCCAGCAGGCAGAGCGCGCCGTAGAGCGCGACCCTGGCCCGGGCGGAGAGCCTACTGTTCATGGAACACCCACTTCCTGCGCATCCGCCACTGCACGACGGTGAGCACCAGCACGATCAGGAAGAGCAGCACCGACAGCGTGGCCCCGTAGCCGAACTGGTGGAACTGGAACGCCCGCTGGTACAGGTAGTAGACGAGCACCGTGGTCGAGGTGCCCGGCCCGCCCTGGGTGAGCACGGCGATCTGGGCGAACACCTGCAACGAACCGACCACCGTGATGATCGAGGTGAGCAGGATCGTCGGGCTGATCAGCGGCACGGTGATCCGCCGGAACCGGGTCCAGGCGTTCGCTCCCTCGACCCGGGCGGCCTCGTACAGCTCAGCCGGCACCCCTTGCAGGGCGGCCAGGAAGAGCACCATGTTCAGTCCGACGTTCTTGACCACCTGCACCACGATCACCGACAGCAGGGCCGTCCAGTCGCCGCGCAGCCAGTTCGGCCCGTCCACGCCGGCCACGCCCAACGCCCCGTTGACGCCGCCGTTGTCCTGAAGCAGGAACCCCCACACGATCGTCCAGGCGACCAGAGAGACGACCACCGGGGAGAAGAACAACGTCCGGAACACGACGGTGCCGCGTAGCCGCTGGTTGAGCAGCACCGCGAGCAACAGGGCCAGGCTGAGGTTGAACGCCACCAGGCCCACCGAGAACAACCCGGTGACCCGCAGCACCGACGGCAGGTTCGGATCGTCGGCCATGGCCTGGTAGTTGTCCGCGCCGACGAACTCGAAGGTGCCGGCGAGCACGTTCCACTCGTGCAGGCTGTACCAGAAGACCAGCCCGAGCGGGATCAGCACGAACAGCACCGAGCCGGCGAGTTGCGGTGCGACGAAGAGCAGGCCGGCGAGCTGGTCGCGGCGGCGGGTCGTCCACCAGCCGCGCCTTCCGCGTGGCGTGTCCCCGGTGGGGGCGGGCCGACCACCGGCCCGCCCCACGGTGTCCCTGGTCAGGACCGACATCGAAGGTCCTACTTCGCCAGCAGCGGGGTGATGGCGGTGCAGACGCCGTCGAGTACGCCCCGCACGTCCGCGTCCGGGCGCCACAGCGGGTCGAGTGCGGCCCGGACCGCCTGGTTCAGCTCGGCCTGGCCGGTGTGGCTGGGCTTGACCACGCCCTCGGCGATCCCGTCGATCACCACCTTCTGCAACTGTTCCGGGCTCAGCAGCGGGTTGGTCTTGGCGAGGGTGTCGGCGGTGAGCAGCGAGGTACGCGGCGGCGGGAAGAACTGTGCCAGCTTCGCCGAGTTGGTGGGGTTGGTCAGGTACGCCAGGAAGTCGGCGGCGGCCTCGGCGTTGCGGCCCTGCTTGAGCACACCCATGCCGCCCTGGCCAATCACCGCGTACTCGCCCTTCGGCCCGGCGGGCAGCGGCACCAGGTCCCAGCCGAACTTCTGCCCGTCCAGCAGGGAGGCGCGGGAGATCTGGGTGATGGTCATGCCGGCGTCGCCGGCGAAGAAGTCGGCGGTGGTGCCCGGGCCCGGCAGCGCCTTGTCGACGAAGATCCCCCGGTGCAGGACGGTCATCGCCTCGACCATCTCGGCCGAGTTGAAACCGCAGTTACGGCCGTCCTCGCTCCATGCCTGCGCGCCCCACCCGGTCCACACGGTGGACAGGAAGTCCCAGCCCTTGTAGTCGAAGTCGCGGACCACCAGACCCGCCTTGCCGGTCTCCGCCTGCACCGCTCTCGCGGTGGTCAGCGCGTTCTGCCAGGTCCACTTGCCGGCGGCGATCAGCTCGGCCGGGCTCTGCGCGCCGGACGACTTCACCAGGTCGGTGTTGACGAACACCCCGAACGGCGAGGTGGAGAAGGGGTACGCGTACAGCTCGCCGTCGACCTGCCACAGCTTCGTCGCGGCCGGGGCGAGTTCGTCGAAGACGTACCCCTCGGTGTTCTTGAGGGTGTCGGTGAGCGGTACGAGCGCACCGGAGGTGACGAAGTCCGGGGCGGAGTTCTCCAGCACCCAGGCCAGGTCGGGCGGGTTGCCGCCGGCGATCTGCGTGGTCAGCGTGGTGGTGTAGTTCTCGAACGGGATCGGGTCGAAGGTGATCCCGGCGACGTCCGGGTTGGTGGCGGTGTACTCGGCGGCGATCTCGTTGAACAGCTTCAGGTGGGCCTCGTTCGCCGACCAAGTGGTCATCCGCAACGTGACCGGGCCGTCGGACTCGGCGGAGTCGCCACCGCAGGCGGTCAGGCCGAGCAGCGCGGTGAGCGCGACGACGGCCGTCAACCGGTTCCTCATGGAGGTATGTCCTTCCTCAGTAGCCGGCGATGTCGGGCCAGCGCAGCTCGACACCGGAATCGGCGAGGCGGTTCTGGAAATCGGCCAGCAGGCCGGGGGTGTAGCGCACCGCGCGGGGGGTGACCCGCCGGGCCAGGCAGAAATCCGCGAGCAGGCCGGCCACCTCGCCGACGTTCCACTCCACGGGGTGCAGGCGGTAGGAGCCGTTTGTGATGTGGGTGGTGCCGATGTTCTTGCCGGCGGGCAGCAGGTTCTCCACCCGCCGGGGGATCAGGGCGCCGAGCGGGATCTCGAACGGGCAGGAGGCCACGTCGATGTAGTTGTCGCCGCCGGTGGAGGGGTGCAGGTCGATGCGGTACATCCCGACACCTACCGAGTCGGCGTAGCTGACCGCGCCCTTGTCTCCCCGGATCTCCAACGAGAGGTCCTGCTCGACGACTGTGTACTCGGCGCGGATCCGGCGCGACTCGCGGATGTAGGGAGCCTGGGCCAGGCCGCTGTGGGTGACGTCGCCACCGGTGGCGGCAGTGCCGTTGCCGGTGACGTCGCCGCGCAGCCGCAGCCCGGGAAAACCGGTCCCGCCGTCGGTGCGTGGCGCCTCGGTCTGGAGCCAGTAGAGCACCGACAGGGAGAGCTCCCGGGCCGCCGCGATCCGCGCGTCCGGATCGGGCACGTCGATGACCGGCTGCTCGAAGTAGTCGAGCATCGGCCAGTTGACCAGGCAGATGTCGCTGTCGTACGAGCCGGGGACGAAGTTGCGCCGGGCGGCGATCCGGCGGAACGTCCACAGGTTCCCGTCGCCGGGATTGACCCGCTGGTCGGCCTGAACCAGCCAGGGGTCGTCGTCCGGGTTGGGGGTGAAGCTGCGTTCGGAGATTTCCAGGGTGCGCGGGTTGGGGGAGCGGAACGACAGCATCCGGTCGCCCCAGAACGGCGGCCGGTATTCCCGCCAGAAGTCGTACGCCGTCGGCTTGTCGATCGTGTGATCGCCGTCGACGTGGTCGACCGCGAAGCACACCGACACCGCCTGCATGTTCGTCGGTTGGGCCTGCTCCGGCGCGCTCGGCTCACCGGTGTCGGCCCGCGACTCGAAGCCGGTGACGTACTCGGTGCCGGTCAGCGGCAGCAACTCGCCGGTCTCGGTGGCGTCCAGCACGTACGGTGCGGTCAGGTGCACCCGCTCACCGGTGTGCCGGTGTACCACTGTGACACCGGTGACCCGGTCGCCGTCGGTGTCGGCGGCCACCGGCCGGTACGGCTGGAGCACCCGCAGCCGCCCGGACCCCCGGTGCGGCGCCAGCATGGCCTCCAGCACCGCCACCGCGACCCGGGGCTCGTGGCAGAGTCGGCTGACGTGCCCGGCCCCCGGGTTCAACGCGGTGGTACGACGGGCCCGGTCGGTCAACGGGTACCAGCGTCGGTAGTGCTCCCGGATGCCGTCGCGCAGCGCCCGGTAGCTGGCGGTGACACCGAAGTGCTCCACCCAGGAGTGCTCGTCCGGTGGTACGGCCTGGCTGGTGAG
Source organism: Micromonospora sp. NPDC049891 (assembly GCF_040660295.1). Classification (NCBI taxonomy): domain Bacteria; kingdom Bacillati; phylum Actinomycetota; class Actinomycetes; order Micromonosporales; family Micromonosporaceae; genus Micromonospora; species Micromonospora sp. NPDC049891. The sequence continues at coordinate 104,877 of NZ_JBFAML010000017.1, read as the reverse complement.
TTGCCCGCCGAGCCAGTCGTACTCCTCGGTCAGCAGCACGCTGCGGCCGGCGCGCAGCGCGGCCAGGGCGGCGGCCACGCCGCCGAGCCCACCGCCGACGACAAGTACTTCGGCCTGCATCTCGGGCACGGTCGGTCCTCTCATGGGGTCGGTCGAGGGTCGCCGGGGCAAGACGTGGCGACCGGAAGGAGCTGGTCAGTGCCGGGGCGGCCGGAGGGTGACACCGTCGACCGGCTGGCACGGAAGCAGCCGCTGGGTCGCGGTCCCGGGCACCGCGGCGAGCAGTCCGGTGAGCACCTCGACGGCCTGCCACCCCATCTCGCGGCGGGGGATCCGGAAGCCGGTGAACTCCAGGTCGCTGGTCGTCGGCCGGGTAGGGTCGCCCAGGGCCAGGATGGACAGGTCGGCGGGCACGGTCAGACCGCGCTCGGCGGCGACGGTGGCCAGGGCGACACCGTCGGCGTACTCCTCGACCATCACGGCGGTGACTCCGGCGTGGAGCAGGGCGTCCAGCAGGTCGGCGGGGGAGCGGTCGGTGGGTTCGTGCCGGGCCGGCAGTCCGGCCGTGCCGAGGGCGGCCCGGTAGCCGGCGAACCGGTCGGCGTGTGATTCCGGTCCGGCGCCCTGGCCGAGGTACGCCAGCCTGGAGTGCCCGGCGTCGAGGGCTCGGCGGACCATGTCGGCGGTGGCGGTGGCGTAGTCCGCACCGACGTACGGCACCGGTCCACCCGCGTCGTCGCGTCGACCGACCGACACGAACGGATGCCCCTCGGCGACCAGCCGGCCCAGCTCGTCGCGGTCCAGCGACCGGCCGAGCAGGACGCAACCGTCAGCCAGCCGGAGCCGGTTGTCGTCGTGGAAGATGCGCCGCCGACCGTCGGTGACCGGGGCGCTGGTGAGCAGCAGCAGATCGCAGCCGAGGCGCTCGGCGGACTCCTCGATGCCGACCAGGAACGGGTGGTAGAAGTCGCCGGTGCCGGCCGGGAACACCGGCTCGTAGGTGAAGACGCCGAGGATCCGGTTGTGCCGGGCGGCGAGCCGCCGGGCCACCGGGTCGGCGACGTACCCGGTGTCCCGGATGGCGAGCAGCACCCGTTCCCTGGTCTCCGGGGCGATCCGGACGCTGCCGTCGTCGCGACCGTTGAGCACCAGGGAGACGGTGGCCTGGCTGACACCTGTCATCCGGGCGATGTCCTGCTGGGTCACCCGCCTACGCGATCCGGTCACGTTGCGTGTCCAATCGTTTCTGCGCTAATACGCATTAGCTACGTTGGTGTGAAATCCTGCGACCCGTGGCCACCTGCCGTCAACCCCTGGCAACGGAAAAGTTCTCTCGATAATCGGCGTGATAATTCGTATTAGCACCTTGACCCGAGCTCTCGGTCACCCCAAACTCATCGATCACAAGGTCCGCTCCCTCATGGAGCGCGATCTCACGCACGGTCACTGGAATCGTGGGTTGGCGGCGGCCACCGCCCACCCCCGCCACCACCGTCTCGCCGCATCCCGCCGGCCGGGCGGTCTCCCCGCCATCCCCAGCTCCGCCATCGACGAGCGTTCCCTCACGATCGGAGACCCCATGAACGACGCAGACCTACCCCGACCCGCCGCGGTGAGCCGCCGTGGCCTGCTGCGCGGCGCGGCCCTGATCGGCACCGCCACGGCCGCCGGCACCGCGTTCGGCGGCGCCCTCGCCGCCGGCCCCGCCTTCGCCGGCCCGGCCGGCTTCCCCAGCTACCGCTACGTCCGCGACGCGTTCGCCGGGCCGCTGGCCTACAACCCCACCGGCGAGATGATCTTCCCCTGTGTACGCGGGGTCTACGACAAGATCTCCGGGGCCCGCGGACGGTACTACCTCTACTACGCCCCGCACGACGCGCCCGGCGGCATCTGCCTGGCCTACGCCGACCGGCTCGAAGGCCCCTACACCGAGCACCCCGGCAACCCGATCGTCGACCGGGTGCTGCCCACCACCACGGTCAGCCACGTCTCCTCACCGCACGTGGTGTGGAACGCCCCCACCAAGGAGTTCTTCCTCTACTTTCACGGAGAGAACACCACCACCCGGGTGGCCCGGTCCCGCGACGGCATCACCTTCACCAACGAGACGCCGATCCTGAGCACGCGCCTGGTGCCGAACACCACCGAGACCTCGTACGCCCGGGTCTTCGAACACCCCGTCGCCGGAAAGAACAACAGGTACGTCATGCTCTTCATGGGCGCGCACACCGTCGGTCCCGGCACCCGCAAGATCTTCTGGGGCTGGTCACCGAACGGCTGGGACCAGTGGCAGTTCGCCCCGAACCCGCTGATCTCACCCGCCGGTGACGGGCTCACCGACATCTCCAGCCCGCACCTGCTCAAACGCAACGGCACCAGCTACGTCGCCTACCACGGCAACGACGGCCGGATCCGGCTCACCGAGGTCGGCAACAACTTCGACCGGGAAGTCCACCTCGGGGTGTTCCACGCCCCGATCGCCTCGGACAACGGTCGGGTCGCCGCGCCCGCCTTCGGCACCGACGGTGGCGTCTCGTACATGATCTACGAGGCCGGCCCCCGGCTCGACGCCCGCATCTGCATCGCCCGGGCCGTCTGACCGGTGCGGGGAAACCACCCCCGCACCGGCCAGGTCAGATTCGCTGCCGGCTGGTCACTGCCGCCGGACGGAGACGAACCCGGCGACCGCCGCGGCGGCGACGAAGACGACCACCACAGCCGACGCCTGACCCAGGGTGGCGCCGCCGCCCTGGGTCCGCGCCGCGCCGCCGGCCACCGCGACCGGCGGCGCGGCGCTCGGCTCCGGCTGGGCGGCGAGCACGGCGTTGGTGGCGATCAACCGCGGCGCGGGATGCTCGCTGTCGGCCGTGACGTCGATCCAGTCGTACGAGCCGCCGTCGGTGCACCGTTGCAGCACCGGGAAGTGGAGCGTGTCGCCGGCCCGAGCCACGATCCGGGCGGTCACCCCCACCTCGGCGGTCTCCCGGCCGGGACCGGTGAATGTGACACGATCACCGGCGACCGTGGCGGACCAGCCCTCCGGTGGCACGGTGTCGGACGCGGTCACCCCGTCCGGCAGCGCGACCACCAGCTCCGTGGTGGGGGAGTCCTCGCAGCTGTGATCGAAGCTGAACGTCAACGTGGTCGTCCCGTCACCGTTCGGCTGCGCCCCCGCGACCTCGACGTGAGCGGCAGCGGGTGCCGCACCCAACGCCAGGTACCCGACCGAGACGGTCGCCGCCACGCCCACCGCCCGGGCCCATCGCCGTGGCATCATCGGACGTCCACAGTGAATCGCGCGATCGGACTCTCGTACTTGGACGTCCGCACACTCGCCTGCACCACCCAGGAACCGGCGAGAGGCAGATCGACGACGGCCTCGTACCGGCCCGGACCGGTACGCGCCAACGTCCGCTCCAGCGGGCCGATGTCCACCGCCGGCAGCAGCACCGTCAGCTTCGGATCCGCCACCGGGACCACGGGCTGACCGGCGGCGTCGACGAGTTCCAGCTCCATCGAGTTCACTCCTACCTCTCCGGGGGTGAACCGGGCGACCGCGCGCCCCGGCCCCAGCGGCGCCTCCACCACGAACGGGCCACCACCGGCCTCCGCCACCGGCCGGGGCGCGGCCTCGACGACAGGGCTCTGCGTGACCAGGAACCCGGTGGCGACCACGACACCGACAAGCAACGCGGCCTCCACCCGGACGGTGCGACGCAGCAGCCGCCACGCCACCGCCGAGCCGCCGTCCCGACCGGCGGCGAGGACGCGGGGCACGAGGCGGAACCGGTTGTGGGCGGCGACGACGAGGACCACCACGGTCAGCCCGACCTTCGTCAGCAGCGCCACCCCGTACGAGGTGGCCCAGAGCGCTTCCCAGGACCGTAGGATGCGCCACGCGAGCAGCAGGCCGGCGGCACCGAGCAGGCCGACGAGGACGGCGGCGGTGCGGGAGAACGCGGACACCGTCCGGGCGGCCGCGTCGGCCCCCAGATCCGCAGACCGGGTCAGCGCCCAGGGCAGTGCCACCAACCCGCCCAGCCACACCCCGGCGGTGGTGACGTGCAGGACGTCGGCCGGAACGACCAGCCAGGCCGGACCGTAGGTGCGGGTGTGCCCGACCAGCGCGACCGCCCCCCAGGCGAGGGCGACACCGGCGAACGCCACCGCGGTCAGCGCCGCGCGTCGGACCGGCCCGGCAGCGGACCCGGGTGCCGTCGTCGCCCCGGCGGTCGCGATGGCCCACAACCCGGCGCTCAGCCCGAGCACGACCAGCACCGAGCTCAAGGCCTCCTCCGACCACAGACCGGTCAGCCACTGGGCCGCGTCGACCACGCCGGTCAGGCCGCGACCGTCCTGCCAGGCGGGCACGGCAGGCACCAACACCAGCCGGGCCAGCACGGTCAACCCCGCCGACCAGCCGGCGAACCGCAGCAACCGACGCCGCAGGACCGGCGCTTCGGCGCGTAGCAGGACGATCAGGAAAACCAGCAGGCCCGCACTGACCAGCAGGCCCAGGTAGGCCACCGCTTCGGCCGCCTGCCGCAGGACGTCCAGCGCGCGGCTCGGGCGGCTCTCCGGCACCACCACCGCCGCGCTGCTCGGCGCCCCGACGGCGAAACTGAACCCACCGGAGACGGGATGGCTGTCGGCCGAGATGACCCGGAATGCCACGATGTAGGTGCCGCCGGCAAGGTCCGGTGGAACGGTCAGGACCACAGTGGTGTCCACCGACCGACTCTCGGTGGAGAGCTCGTCGCCAGCCGCGTCGAGCAGACGGACCCCGTCCGGGCGTACCGTCACCGGCTCGTTGAAGGTCAGCGTGACCTCGGACGGCACGGTCGCCAGCACCGCCCCGTCGGCCGGATCGGTGCCCAGCAGCACCGCGTGGGCGGCTGCCGGCGCCGCCGGGACGACGGCGGCGCACAGGCCGAGCAGGCCGGCGAGCGCGGCGGCACACGCCCGCCGCGCCCACCCGCCCGAGGCCGTCCGCGCCGCCGCCCGCGTGCCGCGCGACCTCACCCGCAAGGCCGCCCGCCCGTCAGGCGGCCCTGCGGGTACGCAGCAGCGCCAGCCCGCCGGCCACCAGGCCCAGCGCACCGAGCACCAGGCCGATCCAACTGACCACACCGGTGCCGCCAGCGGGCTCGTCGGTGGTCTGCGACACCGGCTGCACCGCCGCCTCGGCGCCGTCAGCGTCGGCCTTCGCGGTCAGCACGAACGTCGGTGCCGGGTACTCCAGCTCGTCGGGGTCCTGACCGGCGCCGGCCATCTCCACCCACGGCGTCTCACCCTGCTCGCAGGTCTGCACGGCCGGGAAGGCCAGCGTCTGGCCGACAGCGTCCGGCAGCTTCAGCGACAGTTCGAACGTGTCCCGCAGGTCGGCCGGCAGCGGCGTCTTCGCGGTGTAGACCACCTCGGTGACCCGCTGCGTGATCTCGTTGCCGTGGCTGTCCTTGACCGGCGGATTCAGTTCCGCCATCACCTTCTGCACGGTCCAGTTCGAGTTCACCGTCGGGGTGACCGAGATGATCTGCTCCGGAACCTTGATGGACACCTTCGTCGTGGCCGACTTGTCGCAACCGTGCGGCACCCCGAACGTCAGAACGGTGTACGAGCCGGCGGTGGTGACCGACGGACTCACCGTGACGTGCGCGGCGGCCGGCGCTCCGGTGAGCGCCACCGCCGCGGCGGTGAAGAGCCCGAGGGCGCCGACCTGCGCGACCCTGCGACGTCTGAGAACCATAATTGGACGACCTTTCCGGAGGGCGGCCCGCGACCTGCGCGGCACGTCACAGTTACGTGGTCGGCTGTCGACCGCCCGAAGTTCCCACCCGTGTCCCCATCCCGCGATGCGGGCGAGGCCCGGCTGTCCGTGTCAGGTCACCTCCGGTACACCGGACCCGGACATGCGGATGGCGGCCACCGCCCTGAACGAGCGATGGCCGCCACCGGAGCTACCTCACCGCCTCGACCCGGCCGGCATGGTCAGCCGACATGGTCTGGCCGGATGTCACAGGTTGGCGCAGTACCCGATGCTGAAGGTGCTGGCACCGGCAGCCAGGGTCCGGTTCCAGTCCACCCCACGGATCCGGTAGCGGCCGTCGGCCAGCCGCTCCCGCTTGAAGTTCCAGGCGTTGTAGATGTCACCCTCCAGATCGACGACGGCAGTCCACTCCACGGCCTTGTCGCCGTTGTTGGTGGCGGTGATGGTCGCGCAGTAGCCGCCTCCGCTGTCGGAGTACCAGCGCGCGGTCCGGGCGATCGTGATCTCCACCGGAGAGCCGGCGACCAGCCGACCCACACCCCAGCGGGCGGTGGTCTGGTAGCCCTCGCCGTTCTGTTCGGCCCAGTTGCGAATCGACGTGCGGGCGCCGTCGGACGCGTCGTTGACCTGGAAGTCCAGGCCGTGGAACGTGCCCAGGCCACCGTATTCGAGCAGGCTGATCGCCGCCTCGACGGTGTAGCCGGTGGCGGTACGCACCGCGGCGCTCTCCAGCCGCCCGGCCTGGAACGCCTCGTCACCGGTACCGAACGACACGACGTTGTCGGCGTTGATCCGGATCTGGGTGTCGTCGTAGCGGAAGGGGCCGTTCTTGGCGTTGCCGGCGTCGACGTAGATCTCCACCGAATCCTGGGTCCACGGGTCGGAACCGGAGACGTCCACCACCGGGTCGGTGACCTCGGCCAGTACGTAGAGCGTCTGGCCCCGCCACAGGGTGCGCACGTTCGCGGCCGCCCCGTCGGTGCCGGAGACCTGCTTGGCGGTGGTGACCGAGCCGGCCTGGGCCCAGACGGCGTCCACGGCCCCGTCGATCACCGGCGCGCTGGCCGTCTCGCGCACCTCCAGGTACGACAGCTCCTCCACCAGACTCAGGGTGCCGACGGCTCCCGGAGTGTTCCAGCCGGAGGTGGTGCCGTTGTCGGTCACCCGTACATCGAAGGCGCGGGTGTCGCCCTCGGCGGCATCGGCGAGCGGCAGGTGGGCGACCAGGTGGTAGCCGCCGTCCCGCTCGGCCGCAACGGCCGGCACGTCGCCGCTGCCGTCGCGGGAGACCCGGTAGGTCTCGTCGCCCAGAGCGAAGGTGACCCGGTCGTCGCCGGAGTCCGAGGCGTCGTCGACGGTGACGTACGCGGTCAGATGATCCGGCGTCCAGCGCAGCTGGAACCGCGCCGTGTCCTCGATCGGGTGCAGTGGAAGCTTGCGCCAGGTCAGGTCCTTCGGTGCGGCGGCCGTGAGGGCCACGTCACCGGCGAAGACGTTCGCGGTACGCAGGCGCGCCGGCAGTTCGCCGTCCACAGCTCCGTAGTAAGCGGGCTTGGCCCGCAGGTTGTCATCGAACATTAGCGGCGCGTTGGCCGACCGCCACGAACGGCCGTCGGTGAGGCCCCAGACCGTGACGGCGAACAGGTCGTCGGTGTGCTCCCGGAAGATCCGGAAGGCGTCCCGGTAGAAGTAGCCCTGTTCGATCAGCCGGGCCTGGGTCACCGGAGTGCCGGTGGTGACGTCGAGTTCGGTGACGGCCTGGGTCAGCGGCAGCTCCGCGAAGGCCTCCAACGTGGTCTCCAGGCTGTTGACCGGCGTGGCCAGCGAGACGTGGAACTGGTGACCCACGCCGTCGATCGGCACGTCGCGGTCGACCAGCCGCTGCACCAGCGCCCGGTAGCGGGCCTGCTTGCCACTCTGCTCGGTGTTGTAGTCGTTGATGAACAGGGTGACCGGGTCGCTGCCGGGTACGGCGTGGACCTCGTTGAACGCCTCGTGCGCGTACTCGAACGACAGGTCGATGAAGCTCTCGCCGAGGATCCGGTACCACTCGCTGCGGCGCAGGCCGTCGGCGTACTCGCCGCTGTCGCTGATGACCTCGTTGACGACGTCCCAGGCGTACAACGGGTTGGTGGGGGAGCCGAACGGGCCGTAGCGGTCGGACAGTGACTCGGCGACATTGAAGATGTGGGTTCGCAGCCGGTCGCGCAGCAGCTGCTGGTGTGCGGCGGACGTGCTCAGCGGCTGGCCGTCCGCGTCCTGGAAGAACCAGGCCGGAGTCTGGCTGTGCCAGACCAGCACGTGACCGTAGACGCGCAGGTCGTTGTCGCGGGCGAAGTCCATCACCGCGAGCGCCTGCTCGTGCGGGCGGAAGGTGCGCTCGTCGTCGTACCAGGCCTCGGGCTTCATGTGGTTCTCGTGCGTGACCTGGTTGAAGTGCCGGTTCAGCAGCTCCGCTCCGCCGCCCACCGTCTCCCGGGCGTCGATCGCCACGCCGACCGGGAAGTCGGTGGTCTCGTGGATGCCGGTGAGGTCCTCGATGACCGGCGGCTCGGGTACCCGGACCACGACGTCGTCGACCAGGAAGTCGCTGGTGTTGCCGGCCACGTCCGCGCCCTGCCAGCGGGTCTCGAAGTAGAGCAGCGCCTCGTCCGAGGCGGGCATCGTGAACCGGGCGGTCACCTCGGTCCAGCCGGTGTTGGTGATGGACTCGAACTGGGCGAGGGTGCTGAACGACTGGCTACCGCCGGAGGTGCTGGCCAGGCTGAGCCAGATCTGGTCGGTCGGCTGGCCCTCGGCGAACCGCAGCCAGGCGCTGAATTCGTAGGTGACGCCCGCCTCGAACAGGCCGGCCACGTCACGCCCCAGTCCGGCGCCCTGGTTGGCCCGGTCGGTGACCAGCGCCGCGGCCGCGCCGCCGTGCGCGACGTCGCTGATCTCGACAGTCGGGGCGCCCGGACCGCTGTCGCGCGGGCCCCAGCCGTCCAGCCCGTCCTCGAAGTCGGTGTCGATGACGACGGTGCCGGGCTCGGGTCCGCCGGGTCCACCGTCCGGGGCGGTGATCAGCACGTCGTCCAGGAGGAACGGGGTGCTCTCCGCCGCCTCGACGTAGAGGGTGGCGGCGCTGAGCCCTTCGGGCAGCGTGTAGGTACCGCCGATCTGCACCCAGCTGTCGGCGGTGGTGGGAACGTCCCCGCCGATCCAGGTGTAGGTGTTGTCGCCACCGCCGGCCGGGGTCGCCTCGACGGTGAAGTGCACACCGGCGGTGCCCTCGGTGCCGGCCGGCAGCTTCACCCAGGCGGTGACCGAGTACTGCGTACCGGGTCGGAACAGCGCCGTCGCGCTCGTCGCCGGACCCTGCCAGTTCGCGGTACGGCCGGTGACCGACAAGCTGCTGTCGCTCTCGTGTCCCTCGTCGGTGATGGCGAGGGTGACGTCACCGCGCGGTCCCCACGGCGTGTACGAGCCGGACTCGAAATCGTTGGCGAGGACGACCTCCGCGGCGGCCGCCGGCGCGGGTGCCACGGCGATCGCCGCCACGAGCGCGGCCGAGGAGAGCACGGCGATGGTTCGGGATCGACGTCGTGATCGATGGGAGAGGTTCCAGAGGCGCATCGGTATCCCTTTATGCGAGTTCGGGTGCTGGCAGGGTGTGTCTGACGTGGGCCTTCGGACGGATTTAAGCGCGTGCATGCTATGTCGAGACCACCGCTGTGACCAGAACTTCCGGAAGTTTCCGGTAACGACGCGACGCCGGCCGCCGCCGAATCGGCGCGGTCGGCGACCCTGCTCTGCCTATCGGAGTGGTTGCCCGGCCGGCCGCTGCGTCACCACCGGACGGGCCGAGGCGCCGACCCGGTACCGGAAGACGTGCCGGTAGGTCTGCGGAGTCATCCCACTGATCCGGCCGAAGTGCTGGCGCAGGTTGGCGCCGCTGCCGAAGCCGGTGCGGTGGGCGATCCGCTCCACCGGATCCTCGGTGGTCTCCAGCAGTTCCTGCGCCAACCGGACCCGCTGCTCCAACAGCCACTGCAACGGCGTGGTGCCGAGGGAGTCGCGGAATCGGCGGGCCAGGGTGCGCGGACTCAGGTTGGCCGCGCGGGCCAGGTCGTTCACCGACAGTGGACGGTCGAGGCGTTGCCGAGCCCACTCCAGCACCGGGCTCAGGTCGGCCGGGGAGACTCCCCGCACCGGCGGTGGCGGGTACTGGGTGTGGTCGGCGCCCCGCTGCGGTGCCACCACCATCCGCCGGGCCACCTCGTTGGCCACTGCGGCCCCGTGATCCTGCCGTACCAGGTGCAGGCACAGATCGATGGCGGCGGCCGTGCCCGCCGAGGTGAAGATGTTGCCCTCGGCCACGTACAGCACCCGGGGATCGAGGTCGACAAGCGGGAACCGGCCGGCGAAGTCGTGCGCGTTCATCCAGTGGGTGGTGGCGCGGCGACCATCGAGCAGGCCGGCCGCGGCGATCGGGTACGCGCCGGTGCAGATGCCGACGATGCGCCTGCCCCGTGCGTACGCCGTGCGCAGTGCCTCGACCAGCTCCGCCGGGGGACTGGTCTGGGTCGGCCGGGCGCAGCCAGGCACCAGCACGGTGTCGGCCTCGACCAGGTCGTCCAAGCCGTACGGGGGGTCGAGCCAGGCGCCGCCCGTGGTACGCAACGGGCCCGGCTCGGCCGCGCACAGGCGCAGCTCGTACCACGGGTCGACGATGTCCCGCCGGTCGGTGCCGAACACCTCCTGCGGGACCGCCAGCTCGAAGATCGGCAGGTTGTCGGTCACCGCCACCGCGACGACGTGCGGACGCATGGCAGAAATCTAACGCAGCTCGGCGCCAATCCGGCTGTCCAGGCCGGCTGACCCGGACGACGGTGATCACATGACTCAGACCCGTGCCACGCCGGCGACCGGCGGACGGCTCACCGCCGCCCAGGGCGCCGCCCTCTACGTCGGCGCCGTCCTGGGTACCGGCGTGATCGCGCTGCCGGCGTTGGCGGCCGAGGCCGCCGGCCCCGCCTCGCTGCTCGCCTGGCTGCTGCTCGTGATCGTCTCCGCTCCACTGGCGGCCACGTTCGCCGCGCTCGGTTCCCGCCACCCGGACGCGGGCGGCGTCTCGACGTACGCCCGAATGGCCTTCGGACCGCGGGCGGCGGCCGTCGTCGGCTGGTGTTTCTACTTCGCGGTACCGCCGGCCGCATCCGCGGCGGCACTGTTCGGCGCCGCCTACGTCGAGGCGGCGGTCGGCGGCGGTACCCCCACCGTCGCGGTCACCGCCGTACTGCTGATGGTCGCGGTCACCGTCACCAACCACGCCGGTGTCCAACTCGCCGGGCGGGTCCAACTCGCGCTCGCCGGGGTGCTTGTCGCGTTCCTGCTGGCGGCGGTGCTGCTGTCGCTGCCGCAGGCGGACGCCGCGAACTTCGCGCCCTTCGCCCCACGCGGCCTGACGGCCGTCGGCCCCGCGGCGGCGCTGCTGATGTGGAGCTTCGTCGGGTGGGAGGCGATCACCCACCTGACCGGTGAGTTCCGCCGTCCAGAGCGGGACCTTCCCCGGGCCACCGCCGCAGCGGTCGTCGTGGTCGGTGTGCTGTATCTGGCGGTGGCCTTCGCGACCGTCGCCGTACTCGGCTCGGCCGCGGCGGGGTCCGCGGCACCGCTTGGCGAGTTGTTCGCGGTCGCGCTCGGCGGGGACGCCCGCTGGTTGGTCGCCGGGGCGGCGCTGCTGCTGACCTTCGGTGCGATGAACGCCTACTACGCCGGCGCGGCGAAGCTCGGTGCGGCGCTCGGTCGCGACGGGGCCCTGCCCGGCTGGCTCGCCCGGGGGAGCGTCGCCGGCGAGGTGCCCCGCCGCAGCCTCGCCGTCACCGCCACCCTGGCCTTCCTGGCGCTGGGGGCGGTACTCGTCACCGGTTTCGGTACCCGCCCGCTGGTGCTGCTCGCCACCGGTTCCTTCATCACCGTCTACGTCATCGGCGTCGCGGCGGCGCTACGGTTGCTGCCCCGCCGCAGCGCGGCCTGGTACGCCGCCGCCGTGACCATCGGCGTGGTGCTGTTCCTCCTGGCCATGACCGGTGTCTACCTGCTCTGGCCGGTCGCGGTGACCGGGGCGGCGCTGCTCTATCTCCGGGTGCGCGGCCGCAGCCGCTCCTGATCGGCGACAAGCACCCGACAGATGCGCACCACCCGCCGGGATTCGGGGCTCGGCGGGTGGGTGCGGTTCGCAGCCGGCCGGACCGGCACTTGCTACGCTTGGCCCGGCGGATCAACCGCGCGGTACGCAGCGAGGAGAGCGCGACATGCTTTCGGGGGACGACGACATCTCGGGGTGAGCAGCCCTGCCGCCGTGCTGGCGGCCTGTCGTGTCGTGGCCCTGTCTGCCTGACCGGGGCGCCGGTGGCGTTCCGGCTTCCTTCCCGAGGTCTCCTGCGATGTCCGACGTCTGCGTCGTCTGCACCAATCTGTCCTTTTCCTGGCCCGACGACACCCTCGTGTTCCGGGACCTGTCCTTCACCGTGCCGCCGGGTCGCACCGGCCTGGTTGCGCCGAACGGTGCCGGCAAGTCGACGCTGCTGCGCCTGATCGCCGGTGACCTCGTACCCACCGGTGGTGGCGTGACGGTCGAGGGGGTGCTCGGTTACCTGCCGCAGAACCTTCCGTTGACCGGTGACCTGACCGTGGCGGAGGTGCTGGGTGTCGCCCCGGCACTTACCGCATTGCGGGCGATCGAGGCCGGCGACGCCAGCGAGGACAACTTCGCGGCCGTCGGTGACGACTGGGACGTCGAGGAGCGCAGCCGCGTCGAACTCGACAGGTTGGGGTTGGGCGAGGTGGCATTGGACCGTCGCCTGCACACCCTCAGCGGCGGGCAGGCGGTCTCCCTCGGCCTGGCCGCGCAGCTGCTCCGGCGTCCCGACGTGCTGCTGCTCGACGAGCCGACAAACAACCTCGACATCGACGCCCGGCAGCGGCTCTACGCGGTGCTGGGGAACTGGTCCGGCTGCCTGCTGCTGGTCAGCCACGACCGGAAGCTGCTGGACCGGATGGACCGGGTCGCCGAACTCGAGGGCGGGCAGTTGCGCCTGTTCGGCGGGAACTTCACCGCCTACGAGGAGGCGTCACGGGCCGCCCGGGAGCTTGCGGAGCGTCAGGTCCGCAGCGCCGAGTTGGAGGTCAAGCGGGAGAAGCGGGAGATGCAGCAGGCCCGGGAACGCGCCGAGCGGCGGGCCGGCAACGCCGCCCGCAACCTCGGCAACGCGGGCCTGGCCCGCATCGTCGCCGGTGGGCTCAAGCGCAGCGCCCAGGAGTCGGCGGGTCGGGCCCAGCAGGCACATGCCAGCCGGGTGAGCGACGCGCAGGCGCGGCTCGACGAGGCCGGCCGGGCACTGCGGGAGGACCAGACGCTGGCGTTGGAGCTGCCGGAGACCGACGTTCCGGCCGGCCGGACCCTGGTCGAGGGCCAGCGGATGCAGGTGCGGTACGGCACCCGGACGCTGTTCGCCGGAGACGGCGTCGACCTGACCATCCGTGGCCCGGAACGGATCGCGCTGACCGGCCCCAACGGCGTCGGCAAGTCCACAGTGCTGCGTCTGTTGCTCGGCGAGCTGGATCCGGAGGGCGGGCAGGTACGTCGCGCCGACGGCCGGGTGGCCTACCTGTCGCAGCGACTGGACCTGCTCGACGCGGACCGTACCGTGCTGGAGAACCTCACCGCGTACGCCCCGGACCGCCCGCAGTCGGAGCGGATGAACCTGCTGGCCCGGTTCCTGTTCCGGGGGGCCCGCGCCCAGCTGCCGGTCGGCGTCCTCTCCGGCGGCGAGCGCCTACGCGCCACCCTGGCCTGCGTCCTGTACGCGCAGCCGGCACCGCACCTGCTGCTGCTCGACGAACCCACGAACAACCTCGACCTGGTCAGCGTGGGTCAGCTGGAGAACGCGTTGAACGCCTACCGGGGCGCCTTCGTGGTGGTCAGCCACGACGAACGGTTTCTGAGCGACATCGGTGTCGAGCGGTGGCTGCGCCTAGACGAGAGCGGTCTCCGTGAGATCCCCGCTCCCGAGCCCGACTGAGCAGACCGAAGGCACATAGACCCGTTACCGGCCGGGCAGCCCCTGACCTGGGCCGTCTCCGGTGGGCAGCACGAAACGGCGCAGGATGACCTTCGAGCCGTCGGGCGCACTCCACCTGGCGGTCTCGGTTGCCACATGTCGCCAGCCCTCCCGTTCGTACAGCGCGACGGCTGGTGAGCGGCCCTGGTCGACGACCTCCAGGGTCAGGTCAAGGTGCTGCTGCGCCACCCACTGCCGCGCCTGCCGGAGCAGGTGGGCACCGACCCGACGGCGGCGGAAGGTGGGTGCGACGAACAGCCGGGCGACCTCGGCCGTGGGGCGGCCGGGAGCGCCGTGTCCGGTCGGCGGGGTGCGGTGGACGGCGAGGTGCCCCACCACGCTGCCGTCGCCGGTCTCGGCGACCCATGCCCGCCACAGCTGCGGCGGGCACAACCAGCGGGTCGGATCGCTCGGCCAGTTGAGCGGATAGCCGTCGACGCGGTGCACCTCGGCCAGCAGATCGACGCATCCGGGCAGGTCGGCCGGCTGGCGTTCGCGGATGGTGAGCGAGGTCATCAGGTCATTCTCAGGCGTCTCGCAGGATTGCGGCGACGGAGGGCTTGCCGGGCGATTGAACAAGTGTTTAATCTGGTGCCGTGACGTCCTTGGGCGGGGGTTCGGGGGAACGCGATGGCGAGACCGCCACCGCGAGCCGGATCCGGGACGCCGCCATCGAGCGGTTCGCCCGCGACGGCTTCCGGGCCGGGCTGCGCACCATCGCCGCCGACGCCGGGGTGACCGCCGGTCTGATCGTTCACCACTTCGGCTCGAAGGACGGGCTGCGCCGCGCCTGCGACGAGCGGGTGCTGGAGTTCATGCGCCGGGAGAAGGAAAAGGCGCTTACCGACGGCACCGGGACGATGCTGCTGGCGCAGATGGCCCAGGTCGAGCAGTTCGCGCCGATGGTGCAGTACCTGCTGCGTAGCATGCAGGCCGGCGGGGAGCTGGCGGCCCAGTTGATCGAGCACATGATCAGCGACGCCGAGGCGTACCTGTCCGCCGGGGAAGCGGCAGGGGTGGTGCGGCCCAGCCGTGACCGGGCCGCCCGCACCCGTTACCTGGCCTATCAGGCGACCGGCAGCATGCTGCTCTGGTTCACCCTGCACGGCGCCGACGCGGAGCCCGAGAGGTTTCCCGCCCTGTTCCGTCAGTACATGGGCGAACTCGCCCTGCCGGCCCTGGAACTGTTCACCGAGGGGCTGCTCGTCGACCGGTCCATGCTCGACGAGTACTTGATGTACGTGCCGGATCCGCCGCCGGCTCCACACGACGCTGCCGGCACCGACGGTACGGCGAGCTGACCGCCACCACGCGACTGCGTGGCCCACTCATCCGCGTACCAAGCGCATCACACCGGATCCGGCGAGCCGCTGCCCGGATCCGTCGATTGACCACATCGCACCCCGGCATGCCCGGGGCTACCTCGAACGAGGTCCACGACCATGACTGCTGCCATCGACATTCACCACATCCACAAGTCCTTCGGCCGGGTCAAGGCACTTGACGGGCTCGACCTGCGGGTCGACGCCGGCACCGTGCACGGCTTCCTCGGCCCCAACGGCGCGGGCAAGTCCACCACCATCCGGATCCTGCTCGGGCTGCTGCGCGCCGACGCCGGCCAGGCCCAGCTGCTCGGCGGTGACCCCTGGGCCGACGCGGTCGCCCTGCACCGGCGGCTCGCCTACGTGCCCGGCGACGTGGAACTGTGGCCCAACCTCACCGGGGGCGAGGCGATCGACCTGTTCGCCCGGCTGCGCGGCGGCACCGACCCGGTCCGCCGCGACGAGTTGTGCCAGCGCTTCGACCTGGACCCGAGCAAGAAGGGCCGCACCTACTCCAAGGGCAACCGGCAGAAGGTGGCCCTCATCGCGGCCCTGGCCAGCGACGTCGAGCTGCTCCTGCTCGACGAGCCCACCGCCGGTCTGGACCCGTTGATGGAGGCGGTGTTCCAGGAGTGCATCCGAGAGGTCAAGAACGCCGGGCGCACCGTCCTGCTGTCCAGCCACATCCTCGCCCAGGTCGAAGTGCTGGCCGACCAGATCTCGATCATCCGGCAAGGAAAGATCGTCGAGACCGGGTCGCTCACCGACCTGCGTCACCTCACCCGCACCTCCGTCGAGGCCGTCACGGACCGGCCGGCCGAGGGCCTGGCCAACCTGGCCGGCGTGCACGGGCTGCGCACCGACGGCGGCCAGATCCGGTTCGAGGTCGACGGCGACCAACTCGCCGTCGTGGTACGCGAACTCGGTGAGCTGGGTGTGCAGGGACTGACCGTCCGGCCGCCGACGCTGGAACAGCTACTGCTGCGCCACTACGGTGACCGGCCCGTCCACAACGGTGCGGCGGAGGTGGCGTGATGGCCGCGACGACGCTTGACCGCGCGGCACCGGCCGGCACCGGCCCGGGCACCGCCGTCACCGGAATCGGCAGCCTGTTGCGGTTCATGCTGCGCCGTGACCGGATCCGGCTGCCCGCCTGGACACTCGGTCTGCCGCTGCTGATGACCTACTTCGCCGCCGCGCTGGACACCATCGCGCAGAGTCCGGAGGACCTGGCCGGGCTTACCGCCTTCACCAGCAGCCCCGCCGGAGCCCTGTTCGGTGGACCCGGCTTCGGCTTCGACGACCTGACCATCGAACGGTTCCTCGCCGGCCAGTACGGCCTCTACATTCTGCTCGGCGCCGGCCTGATGGGCCTGCTCACCGTGGTCCGGCACACCCGGACCGAGGAACGGACCGGCCGGGCCGAGCTCGTCCGCGCCAACGTGGTCGGTAGGCACGCCCAACTGACCGCCGCACTGGCCCTCACCGCCGTGATGGCGGTGCTGGTCGCGCTGCTGATCGGCGCGATGATGACCAGCCGTGGCTTCGACGTGGGCGGGTCCATGGTGTTCGGCGCTTCGGTAGGTGCGGTGGCCCTGACCTTCGCCGGCATCGCCGCGGTCACCGTCCAGTTGTCGGAGTACCCGCGGGCCGCCTCCGGCATGGCCGGTGCCGCGCTCGGTGCCGCGTTCGTGCTGCGCGGTCTGGGCGACATGGCGGCGGTGCAGGGCAGCGGACCGTCCTGGCTCTCCTGGCTGTCGCCGATCGGCTGGTCCCAGCAGACCGCCGCGTACGTCCACGACCGCTGGTGGCCGTTGGCCGTCTCACTGGCCTTCGCGGGGGCGACCGCCGTCACCGGCTACGTCCTGTCGGCGCGGCGGGACTTCGGCGCCGGCCTGGTGCCGCCCCGCCCGGGTTCACCACGGGCCGCGAGTTGGTTGGCCGGCCCGTTCACGCTCGCGTTCCGGCTGCACCGGGCGAGCCTGATCGGCTGGAGCGCGGCGCTGCTGGTGGCCGGCGTGGCCTACGGCTCGTTCACCCAGCCCCTGCTCGACGGCTTCGAGAACGCACCCGAGGACCTGGTGGAGGTCATGGGTGGTGGTTCGGGTGACCTGCTCGCCGGCTACCTCGGCATGATGGGTCTGACCATGGCGCTCGTCGTCGGCGTCTACGCGGTGCTAGCCGTGCAGTCGCTGCGCGCCGAGGAGACCGAGGGACGGGCCGAGCCGGTGCTTGCGACATCGGTGAGCCGGACCGCCTGGCTCGGCAGCCACGTCGCCGTCGTGGCGCTCGGCGTACCGTGGTTGTTGCTGGTCGCCGGTGTGGGCATGGGCGTCGGCGCGGCGGCGAGCACCGGCGACGCGGGCCTGCTCGGTGACCTGTTGATCGGCCACCTCGCACACACTCCAGCGGTCTGGTTGGTCCTCGCGGCCGCTGCCCTGCTCTACGCGGCGGTACCGAGGATGCTGCCGGTGATCTGGGTGGTGCTCGGCTACGGGCTGATCGCCGGCTACTTCGCCCCGATCCTGGAGCTTCCCGAGGGCCTGTTGCGGCTGTCGCCCTTCGAGCACGTCGGGGAGTATCCGCTGGAGGACGTCAACGTGGTCGCGGTCGTGGTACTGACCGTCCTCGCCGGCGCTCTCGCCCAGGCGGCCGTGTCCGTCTTCCGCCGACGCGACCTGGCCGGCGGCGCCTGACCTGGCGGCGGCCTGCCGACGCGCGGTGCGGCGCGTCGGCAGGCTCGGCACGACGGGTGTGCGGTGTCGCCGGTGCGGATAGCTGGCTGTCAGTCCCGGTGCGGCATCGGGAAGCCGGCCACCACGATGCCGTACAGGAGATGGTCAGCGACCAGGGCCACCTGTTCGTGCCAGTCGGTCAGCCGCCGGTCGATGCCCAGGGCCGGCGCGATGGTGGCGTGGAAGCCGAGCAGCAACACCATGCCGTAGAGCGGGCCGACCCAGATCTTATGACGTAGGCGTTTCGGCAGCGCGCCGAAGGCCAGCCCGGCGCTGAGCCCGTAGCTCCAGTGCGCCGCCGCCAGGGCCGCCGGGTGCTGATCGCCGGGCAACCGGTCGAGCAGTCCGGGCACCAGCTTCTCCATCACCGACTTCGGCGGTGAACTCTGGACGAGATTCAGGGAGGTGGTGGCCTGGCGCAGCCCGGACATCGCCATCGCGGCGATGACCCCTCGGACACCACTTCGCATGATGATCGTCATGCGTGACGACAGCTCCATGACCGTTCCAATCCGTAGCCGCAGTAGCGCGGCTAGAGGGACTTCGCTGCGCCAAACGTGCCGCTCGCCGCAGGCCACCCCGTGGAGATGGCCGCGACACGACGGTCAGAGGTTGTCCCGTACCCAGCTGGCGAGGACGCGGGCGCAGCCGTCCACCGATTCCTTCCAGGTACGGTCCGCGCCGGTGCCGGCCTCGTCGCTGACCTGCTTCACCACCCGGACCGGTACGCCGAACGCGTGCGCCGTCGACGCCACCGCGTACCCCTCCATGTCCACCAGCTGAGCGCGGCGGCCCAGTGCCGCGCGGGCCTCGTCATCGGCGATGAACTGGTCACCGGTGGCCAGGGTCGGGCCGTCGCCCAGGGCCAGCGGTGCGCCGACGGTCTGGCCGGTGAGCCGACGGATGAACTCGGTGTCCAGGTCGTGCTGGAGGACGCTGCCGACCTCGTGGGTGCCGGTCCAGCCCGGGTGCAGAGCGCCCGCGGTGCCGAGATTGACCAGGACCGACGGCGGCGGAAAGCGGGCCAGTGTCGCCGCGACCGCGGCCGCGGCGTTGACCTTGCCCATCCCGGTCAGCAGCACCGGAAGCCCCGCGTCGAGGTACGCGGCCTCTTCGGCGATGGCCAGGACGAGCAGCGGACGGTCCGGGCTGATCGTGCCGCGAAGATCCATCGGGCGATGGTAACCGCTGTCCATGACGGTCCGTCTCGGCGCGGTGCCACGGCACCGGGCCCGATGGTGCGCACACCCGACGTACGCTGCCCGGGTGGAGCATGAAGACCGGATCGCCCTGTTTCTGGACTACGAGAACCTGGCGCTGGGGGTGCGCGACCACCACGGTGGGGCGACGTTCGACTTCCGGCCGATCGCCGACGCGTTGGCCGAGCGCGGCCGGGTGGTGGTGCGTCGGGCGTACGCCGACTGGTCGTACTTCGACGAGGACCGTCGGATGCTGACCCGCTCGCACGTCGAGCTGATCGAGATTCCGCAGCGGATGGGAGCCACCCGCAAGAACGCCGCCGACATCAAGATGGCCGTCGACGCGATCGAGTTGGCCTTCGAACGGGGGTACATCTCCACGTTCGTCCTCTGCACCGGCGACAGCGACTTCACGCCGCTGGTGCACAAGCTCCGCGAACTCAACAAGCAGGTGATCGGCGTCGGGGTGGAGAACTCGACCTCGGCGCTGCTGCCGCCGGCGTGCGACGAGTTCCTCTTCTATGACCGGTTGGAGGGCGTCGAGATCCTGCCGACGCGGGGGCGGCGGACCCGCCCGGCCCGGCTGCCCGAGCCGGAGCCGCAGCCCGTCGAGCAGGTGGCGGCCGAGGCGCCGCCGACCGGGGAGCCGGCCCGGGACGCCGACGCGTTGGCCGTCCTCGTCGCCCAGACCGTCGCGGGTCTACAGGGCAGCTCCGGTGGGGAGGTGACCGCCTCGCGGTTGAAGCGCACCCTGCTGCGCAAGGACCCCACGTTCAGCGAGTCCGACTACGGGTTCCGCACCTTCGGCGAGTTGCTGCGCCACCTCGCCGAACTTCGGGTGATCGAGCTGGCGGAAGGCCCGGCCAAGGGCGATCCGGAGGTCTCCCTGCCGGAGCACGGCGACCGGGAGACGGCATTCGCGCTGCTCTGTTCCGTGGTACGGGATCTCGGCGGCGAGACCGGCGAGGTGGCCCTGTCCGGCCTGAAGAACCAGCTCCGGCGGGTGCGGCCGGACTTCAGCGAGAAGAAGCTGGGCTATCGCGGCTTTCTGCAGTTCTGCAAGGCCGCCGCCACGGAAGGGGCGGTGGGTCTGCGGTGGAGCGCCGAGGCGGACGACTACCTGCTCACCGCCGAAGGGTGCTGACCGGCCGGTCCCGGCATCCCGCCTTCCGGGCGCCGTTCGGCTGGCTCGGTGCGACCGGCCGGCCGGTGGGCGGTGGGTCATTCCCACCGGAACAGCACGCCCGCCACCACGGCTCCGACGACGATCGTCGCGCCGAGGCCGATCAGGTGTGCCGCCGGTACCGTCGCGCCGGCCCACGCGGCCGACAGTGCCTCGACGGCCGCGCCGAACGGCAGCCAGCCGCCGACCTCGGCGAGCGGTTCGGGCAGCGAGTCGCGGCCGCCGAACATGCCACCGAGGGCGCCGAGGATGAAGAAGGCGACCAGGCCGATGGCGACGGCGGAGTTGGGGCTGGGCGCGACCGCCGCGACGATCATGCCGGTGCTGTACATCGCCGCCATCGCCAACGCGACCACTCCGAGCGCCGTGCCGAGGTTGGCGGGCGGGTTGGCGCCGAAGGCCAGGAACGCGACGACCAGGGCGGCGGTGATGCCGACGAGTGCCTGCAGCACGCTGACGATGGCCTGGGCGGCGAGGACCATGGCGGGTGACGCGGGGGTGACCCCGAGCCGGCGGAGGATCCCGGAGCGCCGGTAGTAGGCGAGGAAACTCGGCATGTTGATGATGCCGATGATCGCGATGACCATCGTGAACACGAGCGGCAGGACGTAGAGGTCCAGCGCGGTACGCCCGTTGTCGACTGTCGTGCGGCTCGCGGACGAGGCGCTCGTCAACATGATCAGCAGCGGCAGGCAGAGCGGGACCACCAGCCCGGCGGTGTCCCGGACGACCATCTTCGCCTCGCACCCGATGAGGGTGACCAGCGAACGGATCCCGGGGCGGCGGGCCTCGACGAGGGTGCTCATGCGGGTTCTTCCTCCAGTTGCCTGCCGGTGAGCGCGACGAACGCGTCGTCGAGGGTGGCGGTGCCGGCGCGGGCGACCAGACCTGCCGGGGTGTCGAGCGCGATGACCCGTCCGCCGTCGAGCACCGCGACGCGGTCGCAGAGCCGCTCGACCTCCTCCATGGTGTGGCTGACGAGCAGCACGCTGACCCCGTCCGATCTGAGTTGCTCGACCGTGTTCCACATCCGGCGGCGAGCCTTGGGGTCCAGGCCGGTGGTCAGTTCGTCGAGGATCACCACCCGGGGCCGACCGGCGATGGCGAGAGCGATGGAGAGCCGTTGCTGCTGGCCGCCGGAGAGCTTGTCGAAGCTGGTCCGGCGCTGCTCGGTCAGCTCGACCATGTCCAGCAGCTCGTCGGTCGGCCGGGGGTCGGGGTAGAAGCTCCGGTAGAGATCGACAAGTTCCGTCACCCGTAGCGCGTGATGCAGGTATGCCTGCTGTAACTGCACGCCGAGGACCTGCCGCAGCCGTGCCCGGTCGCGGCGCGGATCGAGGCCGAGTACGCGTACCCACCCCCGATCGGGTACGCGTAACCCGGCGATCATCTCGACCGTGGTCGTCTTGCCCGCGCCGTTGGCGCCGACCACACCCACCGCCTCGCCGACCTCGACCCGCAGACTCACGTCGACGACCGCCCGGGTGCTGCGGTAGCTCTTGGCGAGGTTGTCGGCGAGGATCGCCGGTTCGGCGTTGTTCATACCTCGACGCTACGAGCGGTCCCGGGCCGTGTCGTGTCCCGAAAGTCATCACCTTCGGGCATTACTTTCGGCACAGGTGGGTCCGCCGCGGCCCGACCTAGAGTGGGGATCATGCGACGGGTCGGGACAGACGAATGGTCCGGCCTCGCGATGCTCGTGGTCGCGTTCGCCGTCGCCGGCCCGGGGATCTTCGGGGCTCTCGGTACCACAATCCCGCGCGGCTGGTGGATCGCGTTGTTCGCCGGGTACCTGGCTGCCCTGCTCGTCTCGGTCGCCACCCGCGTGTCCCGGGTGGTGCGGTACATGGCGTTCGCGGTGACCGTCGCCGCCGCCTGGGCCCTACTGCTTACCGCGTCGAACCTGGGACTGCTGCCGGTGCTGCTGGTCCTCACCGCCGCGGTGAGTGTGTACGTGGTGCCGGTGCCGGTGGGTCTGGCGGTCGTGGTCGCCAACACGCTGGTGATCACGTTCGCTGCGGCGTCGCTGACGCGGGCTCCGGCCGACGGCGCCATGCTTCTGATCTTCTACCTGCTCATCCAGGTGGCGACGCTGCTCAGCTCGGTCACCCTGCTGCGGGAGCAGCGAATGCGCCGCGAGCTGGCCGAGGCACATGTCGAGTTGCAGGCCGCGAGCGTCCTGCTCTCGGAGTCGGCCGCCACGGCGGAGCGGCTGCGCATCTCCCGCGAACTGCACGACCTGATCGGGCATCAGCTGACCGTGCTGACGCTGGAGCTGGAGACCGCCCGGCACCTGGAGGGTCCGGCCGTCCGTACCCACCTTGAGCGGGCCGACCGGGTCGCCCGGGACCTGCTCGGCGACGTGCGGGCCACGGTCGGGCAGTTGCGGACCGAGAGTCCCGATCTTGAGCAGGCGTTGCGTCGGGTGACCCGGGACCTGCCCGGGCTCGATGTGACAATCGACGTGTCCCCGGGGGTACGGATCGACGAGGACGACAGTGCGGCGTTCGTCCGGGCCACTCAGGAGATCGTCACCAACACCATCCGGCACGCCGACGCGCGTAGCCTGCGGATCTCGGTGACCGGCGACGAACGGGAGACCGTCCTGGACGCCCGTGACGATGGTCGGGGAGCACCGGAACCGACGCTCGGCAACGGGCTGCGTGGCCTCAGCGAGCGGTTCGCCGCCCTCGGCGGTGACCTGGCCGTCGACGGCGGCGACGGGTTCCGGGTGACCGCGCGGGTGCCGGCCCGATGACCCGGGTGGTGGTGGTCGACGACCAGACCCTCATCCGGCAGGGCATCCGTGGGCTGCTGGAGGTCGCCGGGGTCGACGTGGTCGGCGAGGCCGACGACGGCCGCGCCGCGCTCACGGTGATCGCGCGTACCTCGCCCGATGTGATCCTGCTCGACCTGCGGATGCCCCAGTTCGACGGCATCTGGACGCTGGAACGGCTACGCGCGGAGAACATCGACATCCCGGTGCTGGTGCTCACCACGTTCGACGATGACGAACTCGTGCTCGCCGCGCTGCGCTCGGGTGCCC
This sequence comes from Micromonospora sp. NPDC049891, assembly GCF_040660295.1. Taxonomy (NCBI): domain Bacteria; kingdom Bacillati; phylum Actinomycetota; class Actinomycetes; order Micromonosporales; family Micromonosporaceae; genus Micromonospora; species Micromonospora sp. NPDC049891. The sequence goes on along the minus strand of NZ_JBFAML010000017.1, from coordinate 81,520 downwards.
GGGGCTACCTGCTGAAGGACGTCACGCTGGAACAGCTCACCCGGGCGATTCGGACGCTCGCCGACGGAGGCACGCTCATCGCCCCGTCGATCACCGATCGGATGCTGCGGGCGATGCGCTCCGGGCCGTCCCCGGCCGGACCGGAGGCGCCACCGGTGGCGAGCCTCACCGAACGCGAACAGGAAGTGCTGCGGCTCGTGGCGCACGGCTACAGCAACCGGGAGATCGCCGATCTTCTCTTCCTCGCCGAGGGAACCGTCAAGAACCACGTCTCCACGATCCTCACCAAGCTCGGCGCCCGGGACCGCACCAACGCCGTGCTCCGGGCGCTCCACGAGGGGATTCTGGGGTGACCGCCCGCCGTCCAACACCCGTGCGGGGCGGACGGCGGGCGGAGACCGGTACGGCTATCCGGTGGTGAGCCCGAGGCTTATCGTCCTGGTCAGGGTGGCGTGGTCGTCGTCACCGTCGAGCGACCAGATCATCGCCCCGCCCAGGCCGGCCCGCCGGATGTAGAGCGTCTTCTGCAGCACGACCGCCGGATCGTCGTACGTCCAGAAGGTTGTGCCGTCGAAGAGCCAGGCGTGTCCGGCACGCAGGTCGCGGTGGACGGTGAAGCCGCCGCGGGTCAGGTTCTTGAGCTGTTTGTAGTCCTCGAACCCGGCGGCGTGGGTGGCGGGAGCGGGCCCGGCGGCGGGCTGGAACAGCCCGTTCCCGCCACCGGTGACGCCGGTCCAGCCCTGGCCGTAGTAGGGGATGCCGAGGACCAGTTTGTGTCGGGGCGCCCCACGGGCGATCCAGCCGTCGATCGCCACCTCGACGGAGAAGTCCGGGTCGTCCGGGGCGCCCTTCGGCACGCGCAGCGCCGACTGCTGGTTTGTCACCGTCTCCCAGGTGCCGTGGAAGTCGTAGCCCTGCACGGTGGCGAAGTCGAGGTACTTGAAGATCTTGCGACCCTCGTAGCCGGCGTCCATGGTGGCCGGGTTGGCCGGGAGGAAAGCGGTGAGCGGGTGGTGGCGACGCGTCTGCCGGCCGTACGCGTCGAGCTGCCGGCGGAACTCGGCGAGCAGTTCGGTGAAGTTCTCCCGGTCCTCGGTGCGGATGACGTTGCCGGGCTCACCGGGCCAGTTGGGCCACTCCCAGTCGAGGTCGATGCCGTCGAACACGCCTGCGGCGGCACCGGGGCCGCCGCTGCCGCCGTCCAGGATCGGCAGGTTGCCCTTGAGGTACAGGTCGATGCAGGAGGCGACGAAGGCCCGGCGGGAGGCGTCGGTGCGGGCCGCGTTGGAGAAGTACGTGGACCAGCTCCACCCGCCCAGCGAGATCATCACCTTCAGGTCGGGATGCTTGGCCTTCAGCTTGGCCAACTGGCCGAAGTTGCCGTTGAGCGGCTCGCCCCAGGCGTCGGCGACCCCGTCGACGCTCTCCTCCGCCGGCACCGGGCGTTGATAGTCGGCCCACGCGTCACCCTCGCCCGGACCGCCGTCCACATGGCACCTACCGTCCTCGCTCACGTTGCCGAAGGCGTAGTTGACGTGGGTGAGGCGGCTCGCCGCGCCGGAGGTGTCGAGCTTCTTGACCGGGAACGCCCGGCCGTAGATGCCCCACTGGGTGAAGTAGCCGACCCGGTGGTAGCCGCTGCTGCGGCCCGGTTTGCCGCTCGCGTTGGCGGCGGTCGGCGGGGCGACGGTGACCAGCAGGGCGCTCAGGGCGACAAGGGTGGTGAGTCGGCGGGGACGGAATGATCGCATCGGCACTCCCGGCAGGGGTGAGCGAAATCAGTAAAGACACCTTCCTGATCGATGAAGCTAAGCGGGTCACCGTCCGCGGTCAAGAGCCACCGCTCGGCGTACGTGCCAGGACGTCACGTCCGGGTGCGTTCCCCGGGACAGGGCTCCGGCCCGACGGGTCGTCCCGCCGGGCCGGAGTTCTGGTGCTGTCTGAAGGGAACGTACGGATCAGCTCGTCCGCACCGAACCGTTGACCTTGCTGTCACGGATGGTGGCGCCGATGGCGTCCACCGAACCGTTCACCCGGCTCTCCACGATCGACACCACCGAGGCGTTCACCGCGTGGATCGAACCGTTCAGGTTCGAGTTGAACACGATCAACCCGGCACCCGGGTTGACCTTGATCGCGCCGTTCTGGGTCACCCCGTCCATACAGGTGATCCCGGTCCTGATGGTCATGCTGCCGTTGTGGCGTCCGGTCAGGACCGTGGTGCAGGCCGGGTAGCTCGGCTGCGTCTGCACGTTCAGTTCCGCGAAAGCCACCGCGCGGGCGTTGTTGGTACGCGTGTCGTCCAGCTTGAGGACGTCGAAGCCCTTCTGGATGTCATTGGAGTAGATGTATCCGTTGTGGTAGTAGGTCGACCAGGCCCCGCCGAGGATGCGGCGGGTGTCCGAGAGCGGGCCCCGCTCCCAGAAGGCGATCTCGACCGGGTTCGCCGAGTCGGTGAAGTCGATGACCGAGACGCCGCCCTGGTACCAGGCCTGGACCATGATGTCGCGGCCCATCGCCGGGATCAGCGAGCCGTTGTGCGCGACGCAGTTCTCCAGGCTGCTGTTCTCCCGAGGGATCTTGAAGTAGCTCTTGAAGACCAGCTCCCGGTCGGTGCCGCTGCCGACGATGTCGTAGATGGCGTTGGCGCCCTGGTTGGTCCGGTAGCTGCTGGTGCAGATCGCACCGCTGCCGCCGCCGAGTTCGTCGGTGAAGATCAGCTTGGTGCCGGCGTTGTTGAACGTGGCCGAGTGCCAGAACGCGAAGTTGGTGTCCCGGACCTGGCTGAGAATCACCGGGTTCTCCCGGTCGGAGATGTCCATCAGCACGCCGTCACCCATGCAGGCGCCAGCGGCCAGGTCCAGCTCCGGGTAGGTGGTGATGTCGTGGCAGCCGCTGGTGCTGGTGTTGCCAGCGGTACCGGGGAACAGCACCGGGGTGGCCACCACCGAGGCGCTTGTCGGGTTGTCCAGCGGCACCTCGATGATCGAGATCTTGTCGTGCGGCGGCTTGCAGTAGAACGCGTTGCTCGACGGGCTGTACGACTGCACGTAGACGTAGACGCTCTGGTCGTCCTTGCTCGGCACCAGGGTGAGGGTGTGCGACCCGCAGTCGGTACGGACCGACTTGATGTACTGCGGGTTCGCCTTGTCGCTGATGTCGAAGATCCGGACACCCTCCCAGGAGCTCTCCTGGGCCACCGAACCGCTGCCGCTGTTGCACGAGTCGTCGCTGCGCGCCGAGTCGACCGCGAGGAAGAGCAGGTCGCCGAAGACCGACGGGTCGCCCTGCGCGCCCGGGCAGACGACCTGGCTGACCACCTGCGGCGAGGTGGGGTCGCTGATGTCGAAGACGTTGAAGCCGTTGTAGTTGCCGGCGAAGACGTAGTCGCCCTGGAATGCCAGATCCGAGTTGTACGCGCTCTCGCTGGCGAAGCCGCCGAACTTCGGGATGTTGGCGATCTGCTGAAGGTTGGGGGAGCTGACGATCTCGTCGATTCCCGGGATGGCGTTCGTGGTGGACTCGGTGGCGCCGCTCGCCGGTGCGGCGGCCACGCCAGTGAGGAGAAGGGCGGCGGTCGCGGCCAGGCTGATGGCCAGCCTTCGGCTCCCTCGTGGGGTCGGATCGGACATGTAGGACACCCTTCGTCAAGGATGAGCAGGGGTAGCGGGACCATAACGCCACCGGGACGAGGAGATCGGCGGCCTTGTGGTCACGGTTCAGCAACACGAAGGGCGCAGTCGGGGTGCAAATTGCCGCAGGTGGGGCCAACCGATCCTTTCGCCGGGCCGCGCACTCCCGCCGCAGGTCAGCCCCGCGCTAACATCCCCGCCATCCTCGACCGACGGCAGGAGTCACGTGGTGCTGGGTGTACGGATCCGGGAGCTTCTCGGGCGATCGCGCAGGCTGGTGCTGATCGAGCTGGCGGTACTGGCGGTGCTGGCCGTCGGGGTGGCGCTGGTCGTCTGGTGGCCGGACGGCGACCCGGAGCCGGCGACGACGGCGAGCACCCCGGCGCCGATCGAACTGCCCGGCCTACCGGACGCCACTGCACCGGTGTTGATGCCCGGACGTCCCGGGGAGCCGGCGAAGTCGCTGCCGGCGAACGAGATGTCGGCGATGCCGCGCCCACCGCACAACAACGCCGACGTCCGCTTCGTGACCATGATGATTCCGCACCACGAGCAGGCGCTCGTAATGGCCCGGCTGGTGGGGGAACGGGGCGAGAATCCGCAGCTGAAGATCATCGCGGATCGGATCCTGGCCGCCCAGGGGCCGGAGATCAAGGTGTTGGAGGCCTGGCTGGCCGATCGGGGCCTCGACCGTGACTCTGGTGGCGACCATCGGCACAGCATGTCCGGCATGCAGTCGGCGGAGGCGCTGAATCGCCTCACCGCCGCCCGGGGCGCCGAGTTCGATCAGATGTTCGTCGCCATGATGACCGATCATCACCAAGGCGCGATCGACATGGGCAAGGAGGCGCTGACGCTGGGCTCCGACGTCACAGTCAACGAGTTGGCCAGCAGCGTCGTGGTGGAGCAGGGCGTCGAGATCAACCGGATGCGCGAGGCGCTGGCGACGTCGTAGGCCCGGCGCTGTCGGCGAAGGGAACTGTCGGAGGTGGCCCATACCATCCGGCTGACCGCCGACGAAGGGCCGACCATGACCGAAACCGACAGGCCAGCCGAGCGCGCCGACCTGCTCCAGGCGCTGCGCCAGCACCGCTTTCATCTGCGTAACACCGCGCGGGACCTCACCGACCAGCAGGCTGCCGAGCGCAGCACCGTGAGCGAGCTGTGCGTGGGCGGTGTGATCAAGCACGTCGCGTACACCGAGCGTGGCTGGGCCGACTTCATCCTCAAGGGTCCGGTGGCGTTGGGCAGCTCGAACGACCCGGGCGCCTACGAGCGCCACGCCCAGTCGCTCCAGATGCTGCCAGGGGAGACCCTGGCCGGCATCCTCGCGGCGTACGACGAGGTGGCGCGCCACACCGACGAGATCGTCGCCACTTTGCCCGACCTCAACGCCTGTCACCCGCTGCCGGAGGCGCCCTGGTTCGAGCCGGGCGCCCAGTGGTCGGCCCGGCGGGTGCTGCTGCACATCATCGCGGAGACGTCCCAGCACGCCGGGCACGCGGACATCATCCGGGAGGCCATCGACGGCGCGAAGTCCATGGGCTGACGCCGTCACCGACGGTGCTCAGGAGGCACACCGGCTGTTGTGTCGGTCGACCTCAACTGCGAGACTCAGGCTCATCGATCGCATCCGGGAGCCGGTGCGGTCGCGCGACGGCGTGGGCGCGCCGCGCGTTCATCCGATCCGGGCATTCCGTTCCCCGTCGTGCCACCGCGAACGTCCGCTGTCGACACCTCGGCAGCCGTTTCGTCGCGGTGCCTGACAACCGTACCGGCCACCGGGATCGGCGCAGAGTCGGCCCGGCCGGTCACCGTCCTTGGAGGTAACCGATGCTCCGCACGTTCGGTGTGGTGCTGACCGCCGCGACCCTGGCCGCTGTCGCCTTGGTCACCGCGGCCGGTGCCGCCGACTCTCCGGCTGCCCCGCCCCTGGCCCCCCTGTGGACCCCGAACCCGAGCCCTACCTGGATCACGAGCCCGAGCCCGAGCCCGAGTGGGACCTCGACGCCGACCCCGACGCCGACGGTGGCCTGCCCACCGGCGCTGCCGGTCACCGGCCGGGTCACCGACGTCACCGCCACCACCATCACCATCAGTTACACCCTGCAGTTCAACGGCCCACCGTGTGGCTACGACCTGCCGATGAGGGTCCTGCTCTTCACCAGCCGTGACGACGCGGAGAAGTGGCAGAACTCCGTGGCCGTATCGCGCACCGGCATGGAGCGCTACGGGCAGGTCACTGTCGACGGGCTGACCCCGGACACCGAGTACTGGTTCCGGTTCAGTGACGTCGAGGACCGACGCGATCCGTACATCATCGGAGGGCCGACACGAACCGAACCGTTGCCTGTGTGCGGTGCCACGGCCACGATCGACGCCCGGTGGGGCAGCGGCTTCGTCGCCACGGTCACCGTACGCAACACCGGCAGCGAGTCACTCGACGGCTGGCACGTCCGGTGGCGGTGGTCCGGCGACGAGCGGCTTCAGTCGGTCTGGGGCGGCGTGCTGGACGGCGCGAGCGCTGACGTCACGGTCCGCAACGCACCGTACAACGGCACCGTCGCGCCGGGCGGCACCACCACGTTCGGGCTGCTCGCTTCGGCCAGCACTGTGCCGCAGGGGATCACTGTGACCTGCGGGCGCTGACCGGGTGCACGTCGGTCTGCGGACGCTTGCCGGTCCGCGGACCGACGATGCGCCGGGTCGCGGGTGGGGCCGCCGTCGGTACGCTTGACTTTGCGTCTTAAAGTAGTTTGCGTGATCGCCGACGAAGATCTGCCACCCGAGGACCCGGCCGCCGCCCTGCGACTGATCGACGAGCAGCGGGCGACCGCCGCCCGCCAGTTCGAACCGGACCCACGTGCCTACTACTGGCCCTGGGGGCTGGCCTGGCTGATCGGCTTCGGGCTCCACTTCCTCTACTACTCGCCGGGTGGCACGCCCCTTGTCGAGATGCCCTCCTGGCTGCCGTTGACTGTGTTGTTCGTCCTGCTGGCCGCCGCCGGTACCTTCACCGCGGTGGCCGGTGCACGGGCGTACGGGCAGGTGACCGGGGAGTCCGCCCGACGCGGCGCCTGGTACGGCTGGTCCTGGGGACTGGGCTTCCTGACCGTCTTCGTGCTCGCCGGCCGGTTGTCCGACAGCCTCCCGCCGGACCTCGTCGGCCTGCTCTGGTCGTCCCTCGCGGTGGGCCTGACCGGCATCCTGCACATGGCGGGGGGCGCGGTCTGGTTGGACCGTGCCCTGTTCCTGCTCGGTGTCTGGATCACCGTGGTCAACGTGCTCGGCACCATTGCCGGCCCCGGCTGGCACGCCCTGGTCGTAGCAGTGGCCGGCGGCGGCGGGATGCTCCTCGCCGGCATGCTCGGTTGGCTCCGTCGCCGGGGTCGGCCGTGACCGAACTCGACCCGGTCATTCACGCCCAGGCTCGTCTTCGGGTGGTCGCCTCCCTGTCCGCCCTGCCCGATTGTGATCAGGTCACCTTTCCCCGCTTGCAGGAGGTCCTCGGGATGACCGCGGGGAACCTCTCGGTGCACCTGCGACGGCTGGAGGAAGCCGGGTACGTCGCCGTCACCAAGACCCACCGGGGTCGTACCCCGGTGACCCTGATCGCCCTCACCCGTCGCGGTCGCCTGGCTTTCGAGGAGTACACGGAGGCGATCCGTGCGCTGCTCGCACCCGCCGATTCCAAGGAGACGCCATGATCCTCGCCCGGGCCGAGCAGGCCACCCGACGCTACGGTGACGTCCTGGCCCTCGACCGGGTCGACCTGGACGTGTCGGTCGGCGAGTTGGTCGGCCTCCTCGGGCCGAACGGAGCCGGCAAGAGCACCCTGCTCAACCTGCTCGTCGGGCTGCGCCGGCCCACCGGCGGGCGGGTGCTGCTGTTCGGCGGCGATCCCCGCGATCCGGCGCACCGCAGGTGGGTCGGTGTCACTCCGCAGGAGACCGGGCTCCCCGGCTCGCTGCGCGTCGGTGAGGTGGTCGATTTCGTGGGCGCGCACTTTACCGACCCGGTCCCACGGGCCGAGCTGCTCGACCGGTTCGGCCTGGCGGATCTGGCCCGACGGCAGACCGGTGGCCTGTCCGGAGGGCAGCGCCGGCGGCTGGCGGTGGCGCTGGCCTTCGTCGGTCGGCCCCGGCTGGTCCTGCTCGACGAGCCGACCACCGGCCTCGACGTCGAGGCCCGGCACGCGCTGTGGGACGCGATCCGTGCGTTCCACGCCGACGGCGGCACGGTCCTGCTCACCAGCCACTACCTGGAGGAGATCGAGGCACTGGCCCAGCGGGTGGTGGTCATCGGTCAGGGCCGGGTGCTCGCCGATGGCAGCGTCGCGGCCATCCGCGGTGTGGTCGGCCTGCGCCGGGTCAGCCTGACCGTCGACGACCTGCCGACACTGCCGAACGTGGTCCGCGTCGAACGGGACCGGGAGCGGGTCCACCTGCTCACCGGTGACGCCGACCAACTGGTCCGCGACCTGGTCAACGCCGGTGTGGCCTTCCGCGATCTGGAGGTCCGACCCACCTCACTGGAGGAGGCGTTCCTCACCATCACCGCCGACAGCCGGCCGGCAGATGCCGGCGTGCCGACCACCGCCTGAGGAGACTTCCGTGCAGTACGCCCTGGCTCACGCCCGTTATCAACTGCTGGAACTCGCCCGGACCCCGGTCGCGGTGTTCGGCAGCGCCTTCTTTCCCGCAGTCGCGATGCTCTTCTTCGTGGTGCCGGCCGTCGGTGACAACGCCGTCGGCGCCACCTACGCCACCGCCGCCATGGTCACCTTCGCGGTGCTCAGCGCGAACGTCTTCCAGTACGGCGTCGGCGTCGCCGAGGACCGGGCCCAACCGTGGGATCCGTACCTGCGGACCCTGCCGGTGGGGTCGGCGCCCCGATTCGCCGGCCGGGTGCTGGCCGGCCTGACCCTCACCTACCTGTCGCTGCTCCCGGTGGTGCTCATCGCGGCACTGCTCACCGAGGCGCGAACCACAGTGGCGGGGTTCGCGCTCGCCGCCGCCACCGTCGCACTGGTGTCCGTGCCGTTCACGCTGATGGGGCTGACCATCGGCTACGCCCTGCCGAGCAAGGCGGCGATCGTGGTCGCCCAGCTGGTGTTCTTCCCGCTGGCCGTCGGCGGTGGTCTGCTCACCGCACCCGGGCAGGCACCCGCGTTCATCGAAGCGATCGCACCGTTCCTGCCGACGCGGGGAGCCGTCGAGCTGATGTGGACGGCGGTGGGCGACTTCCAGCCCGAGCCGCTCTCGATGATCATGCTCGGGGTGTGGATCGTCGGGCTGGCGGCACTCGCGGGCTGGGCGTACCGCCGCGACGAGGGACGCCGCTTCTCCTGACCCGGCAATGCCGCGTCCCCGGGGTGCTGCCGGCGCTGCCCGCGACAGGCGGCGGGACCGTCAGGTGGACGACCGGCGGACGTGATCGCGCATGTCACCATGCAAGGTGAGTCGACTTCGGTACCGAGGGGTGGCGACATGCAACCTGATCATTCTCGGCGTACGCACGTGGAGCCGATCCGCTCCGGAGAGGTCGAGTTCTTCGCGGAACTGGTGGACGGCGGCGGCCCGGAGAACGTCTCACCGGCGAGACTGCTCTCCTTCGACGGCGTCCGCGACACGGTCGAGGTCATCGCCGACGAGCTGTCACGAGCCTGGCAGCACGCCAAGCCGACGGAGGCGACAGTCGAGTTCGGCCTGTCGCTGACCGCCAAGGCGGGCCCACTCACCGGACTGATCGTGGCCGGAGACGGCGCGGCCACCTTCAAGATCACTCTGGTCTGGAAAGGCGGTTCGTGACCCGGACCGGCCAACTGCCGGGCGGCGGCGCGGTCGCCTCTCGTCAGTTCCGCCGACATGTGGTGCGGGTGACCGGGTCCGACGGGACTCTGCTGGGCAGCGGCTTCTTCATCGCCCCAGGCTGGGTGGTCACGGCCGCTCACGTCGTGTTCGACCGCGCCCGGCGCTGCTTCCACGAGGCGGTCCAGGTGACGCCGGCCGCCGTTGACGTCGGTGACGGCGCGGTGCCCGCCGACGTGGTCGCCCACTCCGACCCGCCGGAGCGCACCGTCCTGTGGCCGTTTCCGGATCTGGCGCTGCTGCGCCTGACGCCCGACCTGCCGTGGGTGACCCGACACCCGGTCGTGTGGACGGCGAACGGGGAGCCGCTGGGCGACGACTGCCACGCCTACGGATTCCCGGTGCGCGAGTCGAACGCCCCGCCGCCGGGCGCCCCGGCACGGTTCACCTTCGAGGGAGTCGACGGCGACGGGTTCTTCCGGCTCAAGGCGGGCCAGGCGGCCCCCGGCCTCTCCGGGGCGCCGTTGCTGTGCCCGGCCCGTCGGGCGGTCGTCGGGGTGATGACCGGTACCCGGGACCGCGACAACGACCTGGGCGGCTGGGCGGCTCCGATCTCGGCCCTGCTCGGCGAGTTGCCCGGCGTACCCGACTCGCTTGTCACGCATGGGCACGACCTGCTGCGGCTCGGAGCACAGGCGGTGCTGGCCGACCGCCGGACGTGGCACGCGGTCGTGCCGGTGCCCGAGGGCGCGGACCTGCGGCCGAACTGGGAGGGCTTCGTCAAGATGCCGGGCTCCCTGCCGGCCGAGATGCTGCTGGCCGACGCGCGGGTCGTACCGTACCGGCTGCGCGACGAGGATCTCGCGCACGCCGTACGGTGGTGCGAGCGACCCACCGCGATGGAGGTGTGGCGTTTCGCCGGTGTCGGGGGTGCCGGCAAGACCCGGCACGCCATCGAACTGTGCCGGGCCATGGATCGGCGGGGCTGGCTGGTCGTACGGTGGACCGAACTCACCGCGTTGCACAGCGCGGTGCAGGAGGTCGCCGGGCTGCCGTTGCCCCGGTTGATCGTGATCGACTATGTCGAGGCGATCGCGATCGACACGTTGCGGGCACTTCTCGACAAGCTGCGACGCAACGCCAGTCAGCTGGCGCCGGTGCGGGTCGTGCTGCTCACCCGGACCACGGCCCGTGGCGAGGCGGGCAACGCGGACATCGTCCGGGAACTGGGCAAGGGAGCCGAGCCGGCGCTACGCACGATCCTCAGCGGCAGCGGAGACCCCATCGCGATCCGTGGCCTGCCACTGGCCGAACGCCGGGATCTGTACGGGGCGGCGTTCAAGGCGTTCCGGCGTGCCTGGTTCGGCGAGAAGTCGCCGCCGACACCGCCGGTGCCGCCGCTCGGCGGAAAGCGGTACGAGGTGCCGCTGGAGGTGTTGCTGGAGGCCTTCGACCGGGCGCTGTCCGACCAGGACGCCGCCCGCGACCGGCCGCCCGTCGACCGCGCGCTCGATCACGAGGCACGTCACTGGAACGGGCAGGCTCCGCCGGACCTGGCCGAGCGGACACGTCGGGCCGCGGTCGCCCTGGCCAGCCTCGCCGGTGCCGAGGACGACGGCCAGGCCGACGACCTGCTGCAGATCCTGCCCGAGCTGCGCGGCGAGCGCCGGGCCGCCCTGCGCGGCGAGACCCTGCTCTGGCTCTCCGAGCTGTACGCCGGGCCGTTGCAGATCAATCCGGTCAGACCCGACCTGCTCGGTGAGGCGCTTGTCGCCGAGACTCTCGCTCGGCAGCGCGACGGCGGACGTGAGCTGCTCGCGGCGGTGTTCGACCTGGCCGACAACGGGCAGGTCGCCCGTAGCCTCGATCTGCTCGCCCGGCTGGCCGTCACCGACACCGTCGCCGCCGTGCCGGTGGCGGCGGCGCTGTTCGACAGGCACACCCGCCTCGCCGACCGGGCGGAGGCACGCGCGCGCGGCGGCGGAGACCGGCCGGGCAACCTCGACCTCGCGATCGGTCTGCAACGGTTGCTCGCCGGCGGGGTGGAGGCGCAGGTGGAGCAGGTGGCCCGGTCCGGCCCGGCCGGTGACACCAGGATGGTGGAGCTGTCCACGTCGTACAACAAGATTGGTGACCTGGCTCGGGACTCCGGGCAGAGCGAGCGCGCCGAGGCGCTCTACACCCGAGCGTTGGGGATCCGCGAACGACTCTCCTGGGCACGACCCGATGACACTTATCTCGCCCGGGAGCTGTCGATCTCCTACAACAAGCTGGGACGGTTGGCGGCCTGGCTGGGGCAGCCGGAACTCGCGCGTGGCCTGTACGAGAAGGGCCTGGCCATCCGGGAGCGGCTGCACAAGGCGCACCCCGGTGACAGCACCTACGCGCGGGATCTGGCGGTGTCCCGACAACGGCTCGCCGAGGCCATCCGGGAAACGGGCGACCCTTCACGGGCGGAGGCGCTGTACCGGCAGGTGCTCGGCATCCGCGAACGACTGTTCACGCGGGAGCCGACGAATCCGGTGTTCGCCCGGGACCTGTCCATCTCCTACGACGTGCTCGGAGATCTCGCTCTGGAAGGCGGTGACCCCAGGGAGGCACGGCAGCTGTACGAACGAGGTCACGCACTCCGGGAGCGACTGTCGGGCGACGATCCCGACAACGTCACGTTCGCCCGGGACCTGTCGGTCTCCTACGAGCGTCTGGGGGATCTCGCGGCCAAGGCGGCGCAGTTCGCCGAGGCCCGGCGGCGCTACGAGCTGGCGCTGGACATCCGGCGTCGGCTGCGGGATGTACAGCCACTCAACACCGAGTTCTCTCACGACCTGCTGGTATGCCACGGCGGACTGGGTGAACTGGCCGTCCAGGAGGGCCACCTGGCCGAGGCTGAACGGCACTACCAGCTGGGGCTCGGTGTCGCCGAGGACCTGCTCGCCGTCGAGCCCCGCAATGCGACGTTCGTTCGCGCCGCGCTGTTCTTCTACACCGGCCTCGGTGCCCTCGCCGCTCGGCGCGGCGACGGCGAAGCTGCCGAGCGCTACTACCGGCTCGGCCGCACCAGGGCCGAGCGGATGCTCGCCACCGAACCGGGAAGCCTCCACTTCGCCCGGCACCTGGCGTCCTTCTACGAGCGGCTCGGTGAACTCGCGCTCAGCGGCACCACCCGGCCACGCTCCGGCAACGCGGAGACGTTGCTCAGCGCGGCCGCACACGTCCGTCGTGACCTGAGGACCAGGGAACCGGCGAACGTCGAACTGGTCGAGGAGCTGGCACAGTCGTTGCTGCTGGTCAGTCAGGTTCTCACCGAGCCGGCGCGGTCGGCGGTGCTGGACGAGGCGGTCGAGGCGCTCGAACCGTTCGAACATTCCGGGAGACTGAGCCGAAGCGGACGCGAGTTGTTGTATAGACTGCGGCCGCTGGACCCGGCGGCGCCCTGGTGATCCCATCCTGCCGTCGACATCTCGGCATGTCGGGCTGGGCAGTTTCCACCGAATGGATATGTTCATCCCGGTGTCGGTGAACCATGCTGAGCTGGGAAGGATCTGTGCCGTTCGTCGGAGGTGTTCACTCCGTCGGTACCGCTCCACCCGAAAAATCGAGAGAACTTCCAACCTGGATCGTGGTGCCCGCGTTCCGCCCAGAAAGATCAAGACCGTGAACATAATCGAGAACCAGCACGTCAGCATGACCGAGCGGCTCTCCGAGCTGCGACGCCGGCCGTTGGGGGAGATCCCGGTGGCCCGGGCGGTGGACGTGACCCGTACGGTCATGCGCCATCGCGACGACGCCGAGGGTGGCGTGGAGGTTGCCCGGTTCGGATCCGTCGCATAGGCCACGGTCGTCGTGCCGACCAGCGGGTCACCGGGGACGGCCTGGCCGATCAGCCAATATGTGCTGAAGGTTCACAGCCGGTGTGATCTGGCCTGCGACCACTGCTACGTCTACGAGCACGCCGACCAGAGCTGGCGCGGTCGTCCGATGATCATGGACGCTCGCACCGTGGCGGCGGTCGCCGACCGCATCGCCGAACACGCCGTGACCCATCGCCTGCGGCGGGTCAGCGTCGTCCTGCACGGCGGTGAACCGCTGCTGCTGGGACCGGACCGCATGCGTCAGGTGCTTACCGTGCTGCGCCGACGAATCGAGCCGGTCAGCCGCCTCGATCTGCGCATGCAGACCAACGGGGTCCGGCTGTCCGAGTCGTACTGCGACCTGTTCGCGGAGTACGACGTCCAGGTTGGCGTGTCCCTCGACGGTGACCGGGCCGCCAACGACAGGCACCGGCGGTTCGCCAACGGCGCCAGCAGTCATCCGCAGGTGCTGCGGGGCATCGGGCTGTTGGACCGGCCGGCCTACCGTCGACTCTTCGCCGGCATCCTCTGCACGGTGGACATCCGCAACGACCCGATCGCCGTCTACGAGGCGTTGCGGGCCGCCCGGCCGCCCCGACTCGACCTGCTGCTGCCGCACGCGACCTGGGCGGACCCGCCGTACCGGCCACCCGGGCGGGCCACACCGTACGCCGACTGGTTGCTGGCGGTGCACGAACGCTGGACGGCCGACGGCCGGCCCATGCCGATCCGGTTGTTCGATTCGCTGCGATCCACGGCTGCGGGCGGTCACAGTGGCAGCGAGTGGGTCGGCCTCGACCCCGCGGACCTGGTGGTCGTCGAGACCGACGGCACCTGGGAGCAGGTCGACTCGTTGAAGACCGCGTACGACGGGGCTGCGGCCACCGGTCTTAGCGTGTTCGCGCACACCGTCGACGAGGTGTCGAGGCTGCCCGAGATCGCGCTCCGACAGACCGGACTGGCCGGACTCGCGGCGACGTGCCGGGCCTGCCCGGTCGTGAGCCAGTGCGGCGGTGGGCTGTTCGCGCACCGGTACCGCGAGGGCAGCGGCTTCGACAACCCGTCGGCCTACTGCGCCGATCTCAAGGAGTTGATCGTGTCTTTGAGCGCACGAGGCGACGTCGACCCGGTACCGGTCACCGCGCCGGTCGATCAGGACGGCACGGACCTGCCCGACGGCCTGTTGGACCGGATCGCCGCCGGCAGGACCGACGCGGACGATGTTCGATTCCTGGCCGAATCCCAGCTCGCGATCACCCGGGCGATGCTCGTGGAGGTCGCCGACGGCACGCCGGCGACCACGCGAACCGGCTGGGACATACTGGTGCGGCTCGACCGGGAAGCTCCCGACGCGGTCGAGGAGACGCTGCGACATCCGTACGTGCGCGTCTGGGCTGTCGACGCGCGGCGGCAGCTCGGCACCGACGCCGCCGCAGGTACCCACCTGGCCTGCGTGGCCGCGGTGGCCGCCGTGCGGGCCGGTGCCACAGTGGAACTCGACGTACCGATGCGCTCCGGAGTGCTGCACCTGCCGTCCCTCGGTGCGGTGACGGTGCCGGAACCGGTCACCGGCCCGGCCGTGCTGACTCTTGAGCCCGGATCGTGGCGCATCCGTCACGCCGCCGGCACGACCCAGGTGTCCTTCGACGGGGACCTCGACGTCGCCGTGCCGCAGGTGACGGGCGGCGGTTGGCAGGCCAACCGCCGGCTCGCCTTCGGCGGTACCACGATCCTGTTCGAGGATCTCGATCCGCACCGGGACTGTCACGACTGGAAGGCGGCGGAGCGGCCCGACGCGTCGACACTGGCCCGCTGGGGCGAGGTCCTGGCCGGTGCCTGGTCGAGCATCGAGACCGACCTGCCGCACCAGGCCGCCGCCGTGCTGACGGGACTGCGGGCGGTGGTGCCGCTGGTCGACGACCCGGCAGGTACCCTGCGCAGTTCCACCGCGCGGCAGGCCTTCGCGTCGGTCGGCGTCGCACTGGCCGACGCACCCGCCACGGCCGTGATGATCGCCCACGAGTTCCAGCACAGTGTGCTCGGCGCCCTGCTCGACCTCTGTGACCTCTTCACACCCAGCCCCGGCCTCCGCTTGACGGTGGGCTGGCGGGCCGATCCCCGGCCGGTCGAGGGGGTGCTCCAGGGCACCTACGCGCACCTCGCGATCACCGACATGTGGCGGCAGCGGGCGAGCCGACAGCCACCTGGCAGCCCGGCACACCAACTCCACGAGCAGTATCGGGCGTGGACCGCGGACGCCGCCGACGCCCTGCTGGGCTGCGGGGCGTTGACCCCGGCGGGCGACCGGTTCGTACGCCGGCTCGCGGCGGCGTTGACGCCGTGACCAGGACCATGCCGGTGGTCAGGGCGACGGAACTGGTCGACCAGCTCGCGGCGGCGGGACTCACACCGGGACGCGCCGTGCTGGTGCACGCGTCGATGCGGGCGGTCGGCCCGGTTGACGGTGGCGCGGCGACACTGCTCGCCGCACTGCGCCGGGTGGTCGGTCGGGCCGCGGTCGTGGTGCCCGCACAAACCGCCTACAACTCCACGTCCAGTCCCGAGTTCCGGACGGCGACCAGCGGACTCACCTCCGCCGAGGTGGCTCGGCACATCGACCGGATCGAGGCGTTCGACCCCGCCAGCACTCCGTCGCGCGGGATGGGGGTACTCGCCGAGCAGGTCCGGCAGAGTCCGGCGGCGGTCCGCAGCCGACACCCGCAGACCTCCTTCGCCGCCGTCGGTCACGGCGCTCGCGAGCTGATGCGGGTGCATGACCTCGACTGCCATCTGGGGGAGCGGTCCCCGCTCGGAGCCCTGTACGACGCGGACGCGACGGTGCTGCTACTGGGCGTGGACCATCGGGTCTGCACCGCCTATCACCTCGCCGAATACCGGCTGCCGGCGCGGCGGACACGCGACTACTGCTGCTTTGTCCGAGACGGTGACCGGCGGGTGCGGATGGACTTCACCGGCCTTGATCTCGACGACAGCGACTTCGACCGGATCGGTCAGGCACTGGAACTGGCGCCCGACCCGGTGGTGGTGCACGGCCGGGTCGGCGGCGCGGTCGCGCGGAGCCTGCCCGTGCGCCGCGCTGTCGACTTCGCGGTCGGCTGGATGGCCCGTCACCGTCACCTTCGCGACGCTGGTGAGTGTTGGTCCTTTCACGTATCGTGATGCTCGCCTGACGTGCAGACGGTTGGGGGAGTGGCGGTGCGACTCGGCTCAGCCACTCTCACCCGGGAGCGGCCTCGATGACGCCAGACGAGACACAGTCGCCCACCGGGCAGCAACCCTGCTATTTCTTTCTCAGTCACGCGCATCCGTCCACCGTCGACCGCACCGTCGAGCTCGACTACTACGAGCGGACGGTGTTCGAGGATCTGGCCCGGGTGGTCGATGAGTTGCCGAGGGAACGGCCGCACTGGCGCACCGGGATGTACCGGCCCTGCGGCGACCCGTCGACCAGGTCGGCGGCTCGCATCGAGCGGGCGCTGGCCACCGTCGCGGTATTCGTCGCGTTGCGTTCGGAGAGCTACGACACCGACGAGGTGGCCGCCGCCGAACGGTCCGCCTTCCTCCGCCAGCCGGCGACGCTGCACGCCCGGCTGCCTGGGCAGCGCCTGTTGCCGGTGCTGTGGGAGGTGACGCCGGGCACCGCCGGCCAGACCACCGTCGCGCCGATACCGGATGTGCCGCAGTACGCCGAGACCGGGTTGATCGCCCTCAGCCGCCGCCGCGGTGAGCGCGACGCGTACGAGCGGGTGCTGGCGTACCTCGGTGACTCGATCGTCGAGCTGGCCGAGGGGCGGCGCGCCACGCCGCACACCCACTGGCCGCCGCCGCGCCCGCGCGAGGCGAGACCGGCGTTCGTGATCGCGATGCTCGCCGCGTCCCCGGCCGCCGACCCGGCCGACGGTGGTGATCCTGCGACGCGACCGGAGCATCCCGACCGCCTGCGACAGGTCGCGGCGCAGGTGGCCGGCGGCGTCAACCGGACCAGGTTTGACGTGCAACTGGTCGAGGCCAGCGCCGGGTACGACCAGCTGGGGCGGCGGCCGGCCGTGCTGCTGGTCGAGGAACGGGCGTGGATCGACCCGGCGAGCGGAGCCGACGTGCGGCGTCTGCTGGACGGGCTGCCCGCCTGGGTGCAGCCGCTGATCGTGCCAGCCGGCGACGAACCCCTCCGCATCCCCGAGGACGACGGGTGGGGCGGGCGGCAGGCCCGCGCCGCCGCCCGGCACCGGGCACCCCGTCCCCGCATCATGTCCGCCGTCGACGATCCGTTCACGATCATCGCGGCGGCGATCGGCCGAGCCGTCCGCCACTTCGACGACGAACATCTGGTGGAGCGCCGGTACCCGCCCCGACCACGGTCGAACAGCCATCCGGAGGAGTAGCCGACATGACGGACGCCCGGGACGGTCAGATCATCACGTTCTACTCCTACAAGGGCGGCACCGGCCGGACCATGGCACTTGCCAACACGGCGTGGATTCTCGCCGCGAACGGCCATCGGGTGCTGGTCGTCGACTGGGATCTGGAGTCACCGGGACTGCACCGCTTCTACCGGCCGTTCATCCACGAGGGCATGCTCCGGGGCGCCGGTGGGGTGATCGACATGCTGGTCGGCTACGAGGGGGCGGCGAAGGAGGCGGCGGGCCGTGACCCGGCCGCGCCCGGCGACCTACGGCACGCGACCTTCGCCGACGTACGCCGGCACGCCTTTTCGATCAACTGGCGGTGGCCACCCGGCGGGACACTTGACTTCCTCGGCGCGGGCCGCCACAACCACAGCTACAGCCGATCGATCTCCGGCCTCGACTGGGACCACTTCTACGAGGTGCTGGCCGGCGGCGCGTTCTTCGACGCGCTGCGCGCCGACATGAAACGCAACTACGACTACACGCTCATCGACAGCCGGACCGGGCTCAGCGACGTGGCGGACATCTGCACGGTGCACCTGCCGGACACGCTGGTCGCCTGCTTCACCCTCAGCGAGCAGGGCATCGAAGGCGCTGCTGAGGTCGCCCAGGCGATCAGCCGTAAGACCACGCCCCGGCGGATCCGGGTGCTGCCGGTGGCGATGCGGATCGACCCGGCCGAGAAGCTCAAGGCGGACACCGGTCGGCTGGTGGCCCGGCAGCGCTTCGACGGCCTGCCCGCGCACCTCGGCGACGAGGCGCGGGAACGCTACTGGGCCCAGGTCCAGGTGCCCTACCTCGCCTACTACGCGTACGAGGAAACGCTGGCGACCATCGAGGACAGCTCGGGTGCGCCCGGCAACCTGCTCGGCGCCTTCGAGAAGCTGACCGATGTGATCAGCGAGGGCCGGGTGACCCGGCTGCCCACCATGGACGAGGCCGACCGGGTGCGGGTCAAGGCGCAGTTCGTGCGGATGGCGGCGGTCCGCGAGACCGAGGTGGCGCTGCGGTACGACATCGCCGGTGTCGGCTGGGCCGAATGGATCTCCTGGGTGCTTCGTGAGGTCGGCGTCCAGGTGCACGACCCGGGCCCGGCGGGACGCCTGGAGGGCGTCGCGGTGGCCGCTCGCCCACTGGTGATCAACACCGCCTCGGAGGAAGTCGAGCTGGGGCTCAACGCCGCTCTGATGCGTCCGTCACGTCGCCCGCTGATTGTGCACGTCGGCACGGCGCAGTCCACCGCGATGCCCGTGACCGGCGCCAACTCCATCCGTCTGGGGCGGCTGGATGAGCGTCCCGCGGTGGAGCAACTGTTGCAACTGGTCGGCTTTCCGCCGCCGAAGGCCGAGTTCCTGGTGGGTGCGCCGCGCTTTCCCGGCCGACCGCAGACCGTCTTCCAGGCGCCGCCGCGCAACCTGCTCTTCACCGGCCGGGAAGAGCTGCTCGGGTCGCTGCGTGGGCTGTTGCGTTCGCAGAGCGACGCGGCCGTACCCGTGGTGTTGCAGGGCATGGGCGGCTTCGGCAAGACCCAGCTCATCACCGAGTACGCCCACCGGTTCCGGGCCGCGTACGACGTGGTCTGGTGGATCGACGCCGACGGCGCCTCCGACGTCGACGGTGGGCTCTACGATCTCGGCCGGCGGCTCGGCATTAACCTGCCCAGCAGCGTTCGGGAGGGCGCCCAGACGGTCAAGCAGGCGTTGTCCCGGGGCGAGGGCGGACTGCGCTGGCTCGTGGTCTTCGACAACGCCGAGCGGTTGGACCGGATCAGGCAGTTGCTGCCCAACGGCCCGGGGCACGTCGTGATCACCTCTCAGGGCCCGGGTTGGCTGGAGCAGACGCACGTCGTACCGGTCGACGTGTTCGACCGGGCCGAAAGCGTCAACCACCTGCGCCGCCTGCTGCCCGACCTGGGCGAGCGGGACGCCAACCGGATCGCCGAGGCCCTGGGTGATCTGCCGATCGCCGTGGCCGCCGCGGCGGCGTGGCTGGTCGAGACCCACTCGCCGGTGTCCGAGTACCTGGCGGCGATCGAGCAGGGTGACCTCGGTGCCCTGGGCTCGGAAACCGACATCGGCCGGGTCGAGGCGGCGTGGCGGCTCTCGCTGGACCAGCTGGCGACCCATCGACCGGCCGCCTACCGCCTGTTGCAGCTCTGCTCGGTGATGGCACCCGAGGTGTCGCTCGACATCGTCTACAGCACCGCGATGGCCGAGCAGCTGCGGGCCATCGACGCGACGGTGACCAGCCGTCTCATGATCAACAGGCTGGTGGAACAGATCAAGCGGCTGGCGCTGCTCCGCCTGGACCAGCAGAGCGAGTACGACAGCCAGGGCACCGAACGCGAGAGCACCCGGATCGTGATCCACCGACTGCTGCACTCGGTGGTGCGCTCCCGTATGACGGCGGAGCAGATCGAGGACGCCAAACACCAGGTGCACCTGCTTATCGCTTCGGCGGCCCGGACGCTCGGCGAGGTCGATCTGCAGGACGAGTGGCGCAAGTACCGGATGCTGTGGCCGCACGTCGAGGTCTCCGACGGTACGACCTGTGACTTCGCCCCGGTCCGGCAACTGCTCGTCGACCAGGTTCGCTACTTCTTCGTCCGCGGCAACCCCGACGGCGGGCTGGAGGTGGCCGAGCGCGTCGAACACGCCTGGACCCAGGCTCTCGGCCGGGGGCTTGCCGAACCGGTGCGCCGGGAGGTGCTCGTACAGCTGCTCCAACTGCGGTTCAACAAGGCGAACGTGCTGCGGGACAAGGGAGCGTTCCAGGAGTCCTACGACCTGGACCGGGACGTGTACGCCCAGCAGGTCGACCTGCTCGGCCACGACCACGCCGACGCGCTGATGACGGCCGGCAGCCTCGGCGGGGACCTGCGCGGGCTTGGCCGCTACCCGGAGGCACTGGATCGCGACATCGACACCTACCGGGCCTGGCGTACGGAGTTCGGTGACGACCATGTGCGTACCCTCAACGCCCTGAGCAACCTGGCGGTCTCGCGCCGGCTGATGGGCGACGTGACCGAGGCGTTGCGGCTGGATCAGGAGGTCTACGATCGCCGTCGGCAACTGCTCGGCGAGGACAACCTGAGCACCCTCCAGTCCGCGACGTCACTCGGGCGCGATCTGCGCGACGCCGGCCACTACGAACGGTCCGTGGAGTTGCTCACCCACGTGCGGGACGTCTACGAGACGGTGATGGGGGAGAACACCCGCTTCGTGTACGAGGCCAACGCCAACCTGGCCGTCTCGCTGCGCAGCGCCGGCCGGACCCGCGAGGCGGGCGAACTGCTGGAGGTGGCCTACCACCGGCTGGCGGAGATCCTCGGACCGGACCACCCGGAGACCCTGGCCTGCCGGCTGAGCCGCTCGGTGACCCTGTTGGAGCTGGGGGACTGGGAACAGGCGGAGTCGGAGACCAGCGCGGTGCGCGACGCGTACGCGCGGCAACTCGGTGACCGGCACCCGCACAGCCTGGTGTGCCTGAACAACCACGCCGCCGCGATGCGGGCACGCGGCGAGGTCGACGCGGCCCGCTCGCCGGCCCGGCAGGCCTGGGAAGGGCTCGAAGCGGTACTCAGCGACCGTCACCCGTACACCGTGGCCGCCCAGATCAACGTGGCCATCATCGAGGCCGACCAGCACGAACCCGCCGAGGCGCTCATCCTGCTGAGCGCCGCCGCCGACCTGCTCACCGACCTGCTCGGTCCGGCGCATCCGCATACCCTGCGCTGCCGGGCCAACCAGACACTCATCGAGCGCCGGCTGCACGGCGTCGACCATCAGGTGCAGGTCGACGAGGCCATCGAGGCGGTGGTGGCCAGGATCGGCGGTAACCACCCGTCGGTGGCGGAACTGAAGCGGGGGCGCCCGGTCCGCCGCGTCATCGACCCGCACCCGTTCTGACCGGCGTCCGGCTCACCAGTTCGACAGCCACTCCAGCATCTCGGGCAGGATCTCGACGGCACCGAAGTGGGCGGCGCCCGGCTGGACCTGGACCTCCGCGGTATGGATCTGCCGGGCGAGCCACATGGTGTGGCTCACCGGTGCGAAGTTGTCCTGCTCGCCGTGCCACAGCCGGACCGGAGCGGTGATCGCCGACAGGTTGAAACCCCAGTCCCGCCGGAGGGCGAGCACGTCGTCGATCCAGCCCTGCGGGCCGCTGCGCAGCGCCTCCCGGTACGCCTGGGCGATCAGGCGTCGGATGGCCAGATCGCGCACGACGCGCCGGTCCGGCCAGGTCATGTCGGTCTCCAACTGGGTCAGCAGACTCTCCGGGTCGCGCCGGGTCCGCGCGGCCTGGGCCCTGAGCCGCTCCATCAACCGGTGCCGGTCGTCGGACGCGGCGGCGAAGTCACGCACGTTGCTGGCCGCCATCCCGCTGAACCATTCGAGATCGGCCACGTCGGGTCTGGCGAAACCCACGAGCACCGCCGTGCGGGTGACCGCGTGGGGCAGCAACGCCGCGCAGGCCAGCGCGTGTGGCCCGCCACCGGAGCGGCCGACCACCGAGAACCGGTAGATGTCCAGGTCCTCCGCGATCGCGGCGATGTCCTCGGCCGCGTCGGCGACGGTACGTCCGGGGCGTGGTGTCGAGCCGCCGTAGCCGGGACGGTCGTAGCTGATCAGCCGGATGCCGTACCGGTACAGGACCCCGCTTCGTGGTTTCGGGCCGCTGCGGCTGCCGGGGGTGCCGTGTAGCAGGAAGATGGGTACCCCGTCGGGTTTGCCGGTGATTTCCACAGTCAACCGGCGACCGCCGGCACCGCTCGCGAACCGCACCTCCGTTGCCAGGCGTGTGCCCCTTCCACTCGTCGGGGACCGCGCGATACCCGGCGGCGCCCAGGTCGTCGCCGTCGATGTCGTCAGGAATCAGCGTAGCCCGAGGTGTCAGCCGAAGTGACCACCCGCCGTCGGAAACATCGACGGCTGTTTGTGCGACCCACGCCCGGCGGCGCGGCCATGGGTCGACTCCGCGTGATCGGCGCGACAGGCGTCATAGAGTCAGGGCATGCCGGAGATCGTCCAGTTGCTGGCCTCGCCCGTGCACCGGTTCGTGGGCCGGCCGGCGGACGGGCCGGAGCCGGCGCCGGCCGGTGAGCTGGTGGACGAGATCCGGGTCCGGGCCGAGCTGGGCATCGTCGGCGACCGGTACTTCGGTAAGGCCGCGCACCGCCAGGCGAGCGTCACGATCATCGCGGCCGAGTCGTTGCCGCCGGGGACCGGCCTGGCGCAGGTCCGACGCAACATCCTGACCAGCGGCATCACCGTGGACGACCTGGTCGGCTCGATGCTGGTGCTCGACTCGGGTCAGGGTCCGGTACGGCTGCGGGTGAACCGGGCGGCACACCCCTGCGCCTGGATGGACGTGACCATCGGCCCCGGCGCGTGGCGCGGCCTGCGTGGCAGGGGAGGCGTCCGCTGCACCCCGCTGACCGACGGCATCCTGCGGGTCGGTCCCGTCGACGTGACCATCGAGGACGGTCCGGCGTAGCCACCTGAGCCCACTCACCCGGAAACGGAGGTGTAGTGGGCCCGCGCCCGCTCATGGTCACCGAGCGCGGTGGCGAGGTCGCCGAGGTGCCGGGCGACCCGACCCAGGCTGAGCACGCCGCTGCCGGCACCCGCCAGCTCGCCGGCGGCGGGCAGCAGGTCGGCGTACGCGGCACGGATGCGGGCCCGGTCGCCGAGCGCGAGTGCGGCGCGGGCGACGAGGCAGCAACGGGCCTCGCGGAGCAGGTCGTGCGGTGAGTCCGGCACCGCGCTCAGGGCCTCGGCGGCCTCGCTGCGGTCACCGTCGGCGAGCAACAGCAACGGGCGTACCCAGGGTTCGTGTGGGCCCCAGTCCTCGCCCCACCAGCGGACCGCCTCACCCGGTGTCAGCTCACCACCGGTGTTCAGACGCAGGCAGAGCAGCGCCAGCGGGGCCAGCCCCTGCGCCATGCCGGGCAGTTCCTCGGCGGGCAGCGCCCGATCCGCCTCCCGGTAGGCGTCCTCCGCCTCGCCGGAGCGCCCCTCGATGGCCAGCCGCAGAGCCGCGTACCACCGGATGAAGAGACCGACAAGCGGCAGCTCGTAGCGGCGGGCGAGGCGGTCGGCGGCGGCGGCACGGACGTCGGCCGTGGACAGGTCGCCGACCGCGCAGTACGCCTGCAGGGCGATGAGGTGTCCGAGTACCTCGAAGGTCACCAGGTTCCGGGAACGGGCCACCTCCGCCAGTTCCACCCCGAGCCGTGCCCGCTCCGGCGCCAGGCCGGCCCGGTGGAAGGTGTGCAGGTAGCGGGCGTTGAGCGCCATCGCGAGCAGCGGCACGTCGCCGGTCTGCCGGGCGATGTCCTCGGCCTCGCGGGCGGCCCGCTCGCCGCGGTCGCCGGTGGTGCCGCGCAGTTCCAGTGCCAGGGTGGCCAGCAGGTGACCTCGGCGGGTCCGTTCGTCCGGGGGCAGGGCCGCCAGTGCGGCGTCGACGGCCACCGCGACCTGCCGGGACAGCGGCTCGTCGTCGTTGCGGGTCCAGATCGCCGGTACGTCGAAGGCGGTGAGCACGTCCGCCAGCAGGTCGGGGTCGCCGAGTCGCCGCGCGGTGGTGATCGCCTCGGCCCGGTGCCGGCGGGCCTGCGCCAGCCGACCGGTGACCGCGAGGGCCCGTCCCAGACCCATCTGCGCCGCCAGCCGGCCGGGCACGTCGTCGTCGGCGGCCCGGTCGTACGCGGTGACCGCCTGCTCCCACAGTCGGACCGCGTCGTGCGGGGCGGCCCTCGCCTCGGCCTGCTCGGCCGCCGACCGCGCGTAGCGGGCCGCACGGCCGGCGGTGGCCCGGGTACCGGCGGCGGTGAAATGGTGGGCGAGGGCGGCGGCCTGGTGCGGATGCAGCCGTTCCAAGGCCTCCGCCGCGGCGGCGTGCCACCCGGCGCGGCGCGCTGCCGGCAGGTCGTCGTAGAGGGTGTCGCGTACCAGGATGTGGGTGAAGCGCAGTTGCCCGCCCGTACCGTGGGCGCTGAGAAAACCGGCCTGTTCGGCCTGGTCGAGGGCGTTGAGGACGACCGGTTCCCGCTCGCCGGCCAGCGCCGAGAGCACCTCCGGGTCGACGTCCCGGCCGACGACTGCCGCCTGCCGCAGCAGCGTGCGGGTGGCTTCCGGTAGCTGCGCGAGGCGGTGCCGGATCACGTCCCGCACCCCGGCGGGCACCCGCGCAAGCGCCTGCGGGCCCTCGGCGGCGAGCAGTCGGGCCAGTTCGCGGACGAAGAACGGGTTGCCGCCGCTGCGGTGCTGGATCGACCTGAGGGTGGCGGCGTCGACGTCGGTCCCGACGACGGCCCGGGTCAGTTCGGCGGTCGCCGCCTCGGACAGTCCGGTGAGGTAGACACGGGCCGGCTCGCGGGGTGCGAGCCGGGCCAGCGTCGCCGTCAGTCCGGCACCGACCTGCGAGGTGCGGTACGCCGCGACGATCATGACGGGGCCGCTGGCCGGTTCGGGCTCGGCGAACAGACCGGTGAGCAGGTCCAGGGTTCCCTCGTCGGCGCGGTGCAGGTCGTCGAGGACCAGCAGCACCGGGGCCCGCCGGGCCGCCGCGTCGACAAGCTCGACCGCCTCACGCCGCAGCCGGAACCGCAGCGTCTCCGGGCTCGGTCCGTCGCTGTCGACGTTCGACACGGACCCGCCGGGCCGTGCCGGACGCGGGGCCTGCGCTTCCGGCCCGGACACGACGGCCAGCGCCTCGCTGATCTGCGTCCAGGGCCAGGCGACCGGGGCACCGTCGTACTCGGGGGTTCGTCCCCAGGCGGTCAACCACCCGTCGGCTGCGAGGCGGCGGGTGAGCGCGTCGAGCAGGACGGTCTTGCCGGCACCCGCGTCGCCGGAGATCAGGGCGACGGCCGGTACGCCGGTGCGGGCCACGACGGCGGCGACCTGTACCAGACGGGCCAGCTCCGGTTCGCGACCGACGAACGGACGCCGTCGCCGCGGTGCGCCCTCGGTCCCGGCGGGAGTGACCGCGACCGTGGCGGACGAAGCGGGCACCGGTGCCGGTGACGCGGTGGGCGTGGTCGGGGCGAGGTGTGGCGCCTGGCGGAGGATGTCGGCTTCGAGTTGGCGCAGCCGGGGGCCGGGGTCGACGCCGAGTTCGTCGACCAGGGTGTCGCGGACCCGGCGCAGCGCGGCCAGGGCCTCACCCTGGCGGCCGGAGCGGTACAGCGCGACCACCCACACCCGCCAGATGTCCTCGCGCAACGGATGCGCCTCGGCGTCGGACCGAAGATCGGCGGCCGCCTCGACATCGCGGCCCAGCGCCATCAGCGCCTCGGCGCGCCGCTGGCCGGCGAGCAGCCGCAGGTCGTCGAGGCGGTTGATCTCCCCTCGGGCCCAGCCCTCGTTGTCGTACCCGGCGTAGGCAGGACCCCGCCACAGGGCCAGCGCCTCGTCCAGGCCGGTCAGCGCCGCCTCGGCACGGCCCTCGCCGAGCAGCCGCCCCGACCCGACCACCGCCGCCTCGAACCGCCAGGCGTCGACGGCGTCGGCGGGGGCGCGCAGCGCGTACCCGGGTGCTGCGGTGATCAGCAACTGGGCCGGTCGGCGGGCCGGCCGGTCCGGCTCCAGGGCCCGTCGCAGGTCGGCCACGAAGGTGCGGATCGCCGCGACCGAGCCCTCCGACGGTGCGTGCCAGAGGTCGGCGAGGAGCTGGTCCACCGGGACCACCCGGCCACGGGCGATGAGCAGCCGGGCCAGCACGGCACGATGCCGGGGGCCTTTCAACCCGACCGGGTCACCACCGGCCCACGCGGTCACCGCACCCAGTACCCCGAAGGACACCGCCGGGACCGTGTCCTGCCTGGTCATGCGACCACTCTAGGTGCCGGTCACGGTGGCGGTCCGCCGGTACTCATCGGGCACTCATCCGCTGCTGATCCGGCCCGGCGAACCTCGGTGTCGGCGACCGGCATCCGCCGATCGGCACACCGATCCGACCCGGAGGACCTGAATGACCCCGCGCATCAGCGGCTTCGACCAGCAGCGTGTACCCGTCGCGGACGGGGTGGCGCTGCACGCCGCCATCGGCGGTTCCGGCAGCCCGATCGTGCTGTTGCACGGCTTCCCGCAGACCCACCTGATGTGGCGACACGTCGCCGCCGACCTGGCCGCCGACCACACGGTGATCGTTCCGGACCTGCGCGGCTACGGCGACAGCGACAAGCCCGCCGACCCGGACGGCACCGCGTACGCCAAACGAACAATGGCCGCCGACGTGGTCGCGCTCGCCGGGGCGCTCGGTCACGACCGGTTCGCGTTGGCCGGCCACGACCGGGGAGCCCTCGTCGCCATCCGGGCCGGCCTCGACCACCCGGAACGCATCAGCCGCCTGGCCGTCCTCGACGTGCTGCCCACCCTCGACATGTGGGACGTGCTGCACGGCGTCGACGCGGCGGTCGGCTTCCACCTGTACCTGATGGCGCAGCCACCGGGCCTGCCCGAACAGATGATCGCGGCGAGCGCCGACGCCTTCTTCGGCCATTTCCTGGACGGCTGGACCCGTGACCCTGGCGCGATCCCCACCGATGTACGGGCGGCCTACCTCGCGGCGTCCCGCGCGGCGGTGGACTCGATCGTCGCCGACTACCGGGCCACCGCCGGCATCGACGTCGTCCACGACCGGGCCGACCGAGCGGCCGGTAACCGGCTGCGGATGCCGGTGACCGTGCTCCAGCAGGGCTGGGGTGCCGCCCTCGGGTACGACGCCGCCGGGTTGTGGCGGCAGTGGGCGCCGGACCTGGTGCACGAGACGGTCACCTGCGGCCATTTCATGGCCGAGGAGGCGCCGGCCGACGTGGTCCGGGCGCTACGCGCGCTGCTGGCCCGAGAGCCCGCCCGGCCGGCGTGACGGTGCGGGCCCGCCGGTTCACCGGCCGGGCCCGCACCCGAGCGTCCTAGGGGTACGCGGTCAGGTACGACACCTGGTTGCTGGTGTTCACCGTGTTGCCGACATTGTTGATCATCCGGTTGATGGTGCCGACCCCACCGAGGGAGACGGTCACCATGTTGGTGAAGCGCACGTTCGGATTGTTCGGCACCTCGAACGAACGCTCGGCGACCACCGACGGGTCGACGTTGAAGTAGGCGTAACTGCCCAGGCCCCACGCCTGGTGACTGGTCACCGAGTCGGCCACCTTGTACGCGGCGTAGCCCCGGGTCGACCCGTTCATCCAGGCCGCCTGGTTGGGCGGGTCGTACGGCAGTTCGTTCTGGTAGAAGTACGTCCGCCCGCCGTTGCCGTTCCAGATGGTCTGGTACTTCTGGTAGTGCTCGACGAAGAGGCCGTACATGGTCACATTGTCGCCGTTGACGATCAGCCCCGTGTCAGCGGTGTTGACCGTCCAGCCGACGCCGTCGCCGTGGTCGGCTCGCCACAGCCACATGTGATCGCCGATGACGTGGTCGCTGTTGATCACCAGGCTGGTGGCGGCACGGCCGACCCCTGGCCCGCCGATGCGGAAGAAGACGTCGTGCAGCGAGGTGGGGTTGGCGGCGTGGCTGGCGGCGGAGCCGGCCGGCCCGACCTCCATCAGCACCGGGGAGCTGACGGTGCCGGCCTCGAACATGATGCCGGCGACCTTGACCCCGTCGACATCGGCGACCCGCATCGCCACGGTGCCGTTGTCGGCCTGGATCGTGGCCAGCCCGAGACCGAGCACGACCGTGTTCGCCCGGTCGACCCGGATCGGCTCGGTGACCCGGTGCACGCCCGGGGTGAAAAGCAGGTGCCGCCCCTGGGCCAGAGCGGTGTTGATGGTCGCCGCCGAGGTGCCCGGCCGCACGATGAAGAAGTCGGCCAGCGAGATGGACGAGCCGGCCGGAGTCTTGTTGTACCAGCTGGTGCCGGAGGAGTTGGTCCGCAGCGCCGGCACGAAGACGCGGTACTCGCCGGTGCCGTCGACGTAGAGGAACGGCTTCTCCCGGACCACCGGAGTGGTCGGGATGACCGTGTGCGACGGGTTCGGGAAATTGGCGGCTGGAGCGCCGGCCACCCCCTGGAACACCATGTTCCACACCGAGCCGGTCCAGCCGTTGCCGAACTCGCTGTTGCGCGAATACCACTGCTGCTGCGAGCCGGACACCACCAGCCCGTCGATGCGGGTGTCGGCCATCAGCCCACCGCTGGCCCAGCCGGTGTACCCGTCCCAGAGCTGGATCTGGTTCTGTCCGCCGCGCAGGTGCATCCGTCGGTACGGCGCGGCCTGCGACACCGCCCACCGTTCGACGGCCACCCCGGCGGGTAGCGTCACGGACAGGTTTTCCGCGGCCCGCCAGAAGTTCTGCGTGGCGTTGCCACCGAACCAGGCCGCCTCGGCGCGGACGTGCCCGTTGAGGTTGACGTCGTCGGGGGACATGCCGAGCCCGGCGACCTGGGTGAAGAAGCCGAGGTTGACGTCGGCGGTGTAGGTGCCGGGCTTGAACAGCACCGCATACCGCTGCGGGCCGAACTGGTTGGTCTCCTGCTGGCTGAAGATGGTGTTCAGCCGGCTCTGGATGGTGGCGGTGGGGGTGGCCGGGTCGAACACGTACGTGTTCGGGCCGAGGTTCGGGTTGCGCGGGTCGACCGGTTCGACCGGTTTGCCCGGTCCACCGCCGCCGACCTCGCCGAAGACCTGGAACTCCCAGAGCGAGTAGCCGTAGCCGGTGGCCCGCTGGGTGCCGTACATCCGGACGTACCGGCCGCTGCCGGTGACGGTCAGCGTCTGGGTTCCGCCGCCGCCGTTGGTGGTGCTGTGGATGGTGGTCCAGGAGTTGCCGTCGTCGGAGGTCTGGATCTGGAAGGCGCGGGCGTACGCGGCTTCCCAGGTCAGGGTGACCCCGGTGATGGTGGCCTTGGCACCGAGGTCGACCCGGAGCCACTGTGGGTCGCTGAAGGCGCTGGACCAGCGGGTGTCGGTGGCGCCGTCGACGGCCGCCGAGGCGGGAAAGGCACCCCCTTCGGTGGAGGAGGCGGTGGCCGGGCGACCTTGGGAGAGCAGGACCGGCGCGGCCTGGGCGGGGGTGGCACTGACGGCCGGAACCAGCGCGGCCACCAGAGTTACCGCCAGGCCGGCGAGCAGGCACCGGGTGCGCGGTGTGCGGCCTGGCGCGGATCGTACGAGGGAAACGGGTGGTGTCATGACGTCGCCTGTCGTTCGAGGGCTGCTGACGACGGGCGCGACGGGGATTCGGGACGGGCTGACGCTGCCGCACGGTGATGCCGCCGGGTTGGCACCGCTGTGGGGGAGCGCCTGCGGAAGAGTGTTGCGGCGACGTTGCGCTGCCGTCAAGACATCGATCTGCATCTACCCTGGTGACAACCCTCGGTGATCCTCACGCAGCGTGTCTCCGTTGGCCTTCCTGCCGGTGTGCCCGCTGCACGCTTTGCTCTGCTTCAATCCACGCAACCGCCGCTGACCAGCGGCGGCGCGTCGACGGTGAAATGCCGTCCGATTCGATGGCGGCACGGAGAGTAACTGTTGCGTCGGTTGAAGCAGAGCAAAGCGGGGCGGGGGCAGGGTGTGGGTCGGGTGGGACGTCGCGCAAGGTGATGGTCGGTGGGCGGCTGTGGCGGTCACCTGGCGGCGGGTGGGCGGTTGCGGCGGCCATCAGCCGGCGGGTGGGCGGCTGCCGGTGCGGGCAGTGGGCGGGTGGCTGGTTCTCGGCCAGGGCGATGGTGGCTGGCCGTCGGCGGGGATGGCGGCGTCAGCGGCGGATGCCGCCGTTGGCGAGCAGGCGCGCGATGGGGAGAGTGGCGGCGCCGAGCGCGACCGCGTCCACGCCGAGCCGGCCCAGCTCGATGGTGGCCTGTGCGTAGGGCGCGCGTAGGGCCTGGCGCCCGGCGGCCTCGCGGATGGCGGGCAGCAGTCCGCCCAGCGCCATCGCGGCCCAACCGCCCAGCACCACCCGCTCCGGGTTGAACAGGTTGATCAGGTTGGCGACCCCGGCACCCAGGTAGCCGGCGGTCTCGTCGAGTACCCGCCGTGCGGTCTCCGACTTCTCCGCCGCCGCAACCAGCGCCGCGAGCTGGGATTCCTCGTCGTCGCCGGGCACCGGTCGGCCGCGCCGTGCCTCCCGGTAGCGGTCGATCACCGCCTCGGCTCCGACGTACGCCTCCAGGCAGCCTCGCGCGCCGCAGCGGCAGGGCCGGCCGCCGTACACCAGCGTGGTGTGCCCCCACTCGCCGGCACTGCTGGACGCGCCGCGGTAGGTGACGCCGTTGGTCACCACGGCGGCGCCGACACCGGAGCCGACCAGGGCGAACACGGCGTGCCGGGCGCCCCGCCCGGCGCCGAACCACATCTCGGCCTGACCGAGGGTCTTCGCCCCGTTGTCGAGGTGCAGCGGCAGGTCGGTGCCCTCGGCGATCAGCCGCTCCAGCGGCACCCGGTGCCAACCCAGGGTCTGCGCGTCCACCACCGCGTGGGTGCCCTGTTCCACTACCCCGGAGACGCCCACGCCGACGCCCAGCACCTCGGACCGGGCGACGCTGGAGTCGGCCAGCACCCGGTCGATGCCGGCCAGCACGTGTCCGGCCACCGTCGCCGGCTCGGTGCCGTTGTGCTCCAGCGGGTACTCGACGCTGCCCAGCACGGTCATCGTGAGGTCGAACAGCTCGACGCGGACCCGGGTCTCGCCCACGTCGACGCCGACCACGACGGCGTGGCGCGGTGCCACCCGCAGCATCATGCTCGGCCGGCCACCGTCGGACTCGGCGGCACCGGCCTCCATCACCAGGCCCTCGTCGATCAGGTCGCCGACCACGTTGCTGACCGCCGGTTGGCTGAGCCCGGTGCCCCGGACGAGATCCTGCCGGGTCAGCGGGCCGTCGAGGAAGATTCTGGACAGCAGGGCCGACCGGTTGCGCAACCGGACGCTGCGGTTCGTCGCCCGCGCCAGTTCCACGTGTCACCTCATCCCGTCGGCCGCCCCCGGGCGACTGTACGACCCCGTGCTTGACGACCCTCCGCCGAACCATTTTAATGACGACATTAATTAAGCCGTGATGTAACTCTCCCCACCACCACCCTGAGACCGAAGGGGCAGACCGTGTCGAGACGACACCTCGCGATACTCACCGCGACCGTCCTGGCCGCCGCGTCGCTCACCGCCTGCGGCTCCGGCGACGAGCCGGGCGACGGCGGCAAGACCCTCACCTACTGGGCCAGCAACCAGGGTGCCAGTCTGGAGGCCGACAAGGAGATCCTCCAGCCCGAGCTGGACAAGTTCGAACAGCAGACCGGCATCAAGGTCAACGTCGAGGTCGTTCCCTGGTCCGACCTGCTCAACCGACTGCTGGCCGCCGCCACCACCGGGCAGGGCCCCGACGTGGTGAACATCGGCAACACCTGGTCGGCCTCGCTCCAGGCCACCGGCGCCCTTGTCGAGTTCGACGACGCCACCCTCGACAAGGTCGGTGGCAAGGACCGCTTCGTCCCCGCCGCGCTCGCCGCCGCCGGAGCGCCCGACAAGCCGCCGGCCGCCGTGCCGCTCTACAGCCTCGCCTACGCGCTCTACTACAACAAGCAGTCCTTCGCCGACGCCGGCATCACCGCCCCACCCACCACCTGGGAGCAGGTGGCCGAGGTCGGCAGGAAGCTCACCGGCGACGGCAAGTGGGGTCTCGCCGTGGAGGGGGCCAACCCGTCGGAGAACGCCCACCACGCCTTCACCTTCGGCCAGCAGTACGGCGGGGACTGGTTCGACGCCGCCGGCAGGCCGACCTTCGACACACCGCAGAATGTCGCCGCCGTCAAGCGCTACATCGACCTGATGGCGGTCGACAAGATCGTCAACCCGAGCAACGCCGAGTACGCCCAGAACCAGTCCGTCTCCGACTTCGCCAACGGCAAGGCCGCCATGCTGCTCTGGCAGGCCGCCGGCGCGAACCTCAAGTCACAGAACATGGCGGCCGACGCCTACGGGGTCGCCCCGGTGCCGTTCCCGGCCACCGCGCCGGCCGGCGGCAAGCGGGTCAACAGCATGGTCGCCGGGATCAACATCGCGGTGTTCAAGCACACCAAGAACCTCGACGGGGCGCTGGAGTTCGTCAAGTTCATGACCAGCGACACCGAGCAGGTGACGCTGAACAAGACGTACGGCTCACTACCGGCGGTCGGCACCGTCGCGGCCGACCCCGCCTTCGCCGCCGACGAGCAGAAGGTCCTCGCGCAGACCCTGGCCACCACCGCGGCGCCACTGCCGCAGGTGCCCGAGGAGAGCACCTTCGAGACGCTCGTCGGCACCGCCATCAAGGAGCTCTTCGCCGACGCGGCCAGCGGCAGGCCGGTCACCGAGGACAGCGTCAGGGAGAAGCTGACCCGGGCCCAGCAGCAGATGCGCTGACCACGGACCGCTGGCCGTGGGAGGTGCCGCCGACCCTCCCACGGCCAGCCCGCGAAGGGACCACGATGGCAACCACCACCTCGCCACCCGCCGCCGACCGCGTCGCCGGCACCGCCCGGCCGGCCCGATCCGCCGCCCGCCGGCCCCGCCGGTCACTGCTGCCGTACCTGCTGCTCGCCCCGGCCGTCGTGCTGGAGCTGGCGATCCACGTCATCCCGATGCTCGTGGGTGCCTGGATGAGCCTGCTGGAACTGACCCAGTTCCACATCCGCGACTGGTCCGGAGCACCGTTCGTCGGGCTGGACAACTACCGGGTGGTGTTCGACGTCAACTCCGCCGCCGGGGCCGAGCTGCTGCGCTCGTTCCGGGTCACAGTCGTCTACACGGTGCTGTCGGTCGGCCTGTCCTGGATGCTCGGCACCACCGCCGCCGTGCTGCTGCAACGACCGTTCCGGGGCCGGGCCGTGCTGCGGGCGCTCTTCCTCACCCCGTACGCGCTGCCGGTCTACACCGCCGTGATCACTTGGACCTTCCTCTTTCAGCGCGACACCGGCCTGGTCAACCACGTCCTGGTCGACCAGCTGCGCCTGGTCGACGAGCCGCCGTTCTGGCTGATCGGTGACAACAGCTTCGTGGCCCTGCTGATCGTCTCCATCTGGCGGACCTGGCCGTTCGCCTTCCTCTGCGTGATGGCCGGCCTGCAGAACGTCCCGGACGAGCTGTACGAGGCCGCCGCGATGGACGGTGCCGGTTTCTGGCGACGGCTGCGCTCGGTGACCCTGCCGATGCTGCGCCCGGTGAACCTCGTCCTGCTGCTCGTGCTCTTCCTCTGGACCTTCAACGACTTCAACACCCCGTACGTCCTCTTCGGTGGCTCCGCCCCGGCCGAGGCCGACCTCATTTCGCTGCACATCTACCGCAGCTCCTTCCAGACCTGGGACTTCGGCACCGGCTCGGCCATGTCGGTGGTGCTGCTGCTGTTCCTGCTCCTGGTCACCGCCGGATACCTGCTACTGACCAACCGACGGAGAAACGATGCGTGAGACCGCCGCCGAACGCTGGTCCCGCCGGATCGTGCTGACCCTGCTCGCCGGCTTCGTCCTCGTCCCGCTCTACGTGATGGTCAGCTCGGCGCTCAAACCGTTGCAGGACGTGCAGGGTGCCTTCACCTGGTGGCCCCGACGTCCCACCCTGCAGGCGTTCGTGGACATGTGGTCGACCGTGCCGCTCGGCCGCTACCTGCTCAACAGCCTGCTGGTGGCCAGCGTCGCCGCCATCTTCTCGGT
The DNA here is from genome assembly GCF_040660295.1 of Micromonospora sp. NPDC049891. NCBI lineage: Bacteria > Bacillati > Actinomycetota > Actinomycetes > Micromonosporales > Micromonosporaceae > Micromonospora > Micromonospora sp. NPDC049891. Next base: position 47,164 of record NZ_JBFAML010000017.1, on the reverse strand, counting down.
CAGCGTGGCCATCTTCGCCGCGTACGCGGTCAGCCGTTACCGGTTCCGGGGCCGGCAGGTCTTCTCGGTGACCGTGCTGTCGACGCAGATGTTCCCCGGCATCCTGTTCCTGCTGCCGCTGTTCCTGATCTACGTCAACCTGGGCAACGCCACAGGCATCGCGCTCTACGCCAGCCGCACCGGCCTCATCATCACCTACCTCACCTTCTCGCTGCCGTTCTCGATCTGGATGCTGGTCGGCTACTTCGACTCCATTCCGCGTGGGCTGGACGAGGCCGCCCAGGTCGACGGCGCCGGACCGCTGCGCACCCTGTTCCAGGTGGTGCTGCCGGCCGCCGTGCCCGGCGTGGTCGCGGTGACCGTGTACGCCTTCATGACCGCCTGGGGCGAGGTGCTGTTCGCCTCGGTGCTGACCAACGAGGACAGCCGGACCCTCGCCGTCGGCCTGCAGGGCTATTCGACCCAGTTCAACGTCTACTGGAACCAGGTGATGGCCGCCTCCCTGGTGGTGAGCGTGCCGGTGGTCGCCGGGTTCCTGGCGTTGCAGCGCTACTTCGTCGCCGGCCTCACCGCCGGGGCGGTCAAGTGAGCCCGTCCACCACCAGAACCGAGGAGAACCCACCCGTGCCGGACCTGTCCACGCTGCCGCCCGACTTCCTCTGGGGTGTCGCCACCTCGGCCTACCAGATCGAGGGCGCCGTCACCGCCGACGGCCGTAAGCCCTCCATCTGGGACACCTTCTGCACCCGGCCGGGCGCCATCGACAACGGCGACACCGGGGAGGTGGCCTGCGACCACTATCACCGGTGGCCGCAGGACGTGGCGCTGATGCAGGGCCTCGGCGTCGGTGCGTACCGTTTCTCGGTGGCCTGGCCCCGGGTCCAGCCCGACGGGGTCGGCCGGGTCAACGCGGCCGGCCTGGACTTCTACGACCGCCTGGTGGATGCGCTGCTCACCGCCGGCATCCGCCCGTACGCGACCCTCTACCACTGGGATCTGCCGCAGGCGTTGCAGGACCGGGGTGGCTGGCCGCGCCGGGAGACCGCCGAGGCGTTCGCCGACTACGCCGCAGTGGTCGCGGCCCGCCTCGGCGACCGGGTGACCGACTGGTGCACTGTCAACGAGCCGCTCTGCGTGGCCTGGATCGGCCACCTCGAAGGGCGGATGGCCCCCGGCGAGCAGGAGCTCAGCCGCGCCGTGTCCGCCGCCCACCACGTGCTGCTCGGCCACGGCCTGGCCACCGCCGCGATCCGGGCCCACGCCGACCGGCCAGCCTCGATCGGCCCGGTGCTCAACCTCAGCCCGATCGACGCGGCCAGCGACCGTCCCGCCGACGTGGCTGCCGCCCACCGGATGGACGGGCACGTCAACCGTTGGTGGCTGGACCCGCTGCACGGACGCGGCTACCCGGCCGACATGATCGCCACCTACGGTGTCGAGCCGCCGGTACGCGGCGACGACCTCGCCGTGATCGCCGCGCCGGCCGACTTCCTCGGCGTCAACTACTACTTCCGGCAGGTGGCGGCCGACGACCCGGACGGCCCGGCACCGTACGCCCGGCAGGTCCGGGTGGCGGGCGCGGCACACACCGCGATGGACTGGGAGGTGCACCCCGACGGCCTGGAACGGCTCCTGGTCGAGGTGAGCCAGGAGTACGCGCCGGCCCGGATCCTGGTCACCGAGAGCGGTTCGGCCTGGCCGGACGCGGTCACCGTCGACGGCGCCGTCGACGACACCGAGCGCACCGACCATTTGGAACGGCACCTGGCCGCCTGCGCCGCGGCGGTCGGCCGGGGCGCGCCGCTGGCCGGCTACTTCGCCTGGTCGCTGTTGGACAACTTCGAATGGGCGTACGGCTACGACAAGCGGTTCGGACTGGTGCACGTCGACTACGCCACCCAACAGCGGACGGTCAAGGCCAGTGGCCACCGCTACGCCGAGCTGATCCGGCACCACCAGCGGCGCACCGCGACGGCCGACATCGTCGCGGTGCGCGGATAAGCGGGCCGACGGGGCCCGGGACGCCCCGGGTGCCGCGCCGGGCGGCACCCGGGGCACCCGTGCGTCGGCCGTCGGCAGGCAGGTGCGGCTGGCCTGCCCTACGAACCAGGCTGGTCGTCCTGGCGCTCCGACCTCGCCCACGGGTCGACCGGGACGGGCAGGACGGCGATCTCGTCGGCTCGGGCGCGTAGCTTGCGGGCCAGGCTCTGACTGGCGAGATTGAAGCCGACGGTGAAGCTGTCGGTCATCCCGGAGTTCAGCGTCACCGTGTCGGCCTGGTGGCGCAACTCCCGGGCCAGCGCGTTACGCCAGCGCATCTCAGGCTCGGTGAGCCCGCAGTTCGCCTGCTCCACGGCAAGCCGCTGCCAGAGAGCCAGCAGCTCATCCTCGCGGGCCCGCAGGGCGTCGAGTGCCTCCGGCAGCAGGGTGTCGATCTCCGGCAGCGCCGCCAGGACGAGATCGGCGATGTCCGACGCCAGCTCCGTCGAGTTCACCCCGGTGTTGTGGGCGTAGCGAACGAGCTCGTTACCGACCAGGATTCGCCGATTCTGCTCTCGCAGAGCGGGATCGTCGGGCAGCCCTGCGATGCGCAGCGTGACGGCGAGCCGTACGCTGTTGGGGCGTTCGTCCGGCACGGCAGGTGCGGAACTGTTGCCAGCGAGGCCCGGACGCGCCTGCGGGGTGACGCTGGTGGCGCGCGCCTCCAGGGCCCGCACGAACGCGTCCCGCCCGGCGGCGAATCCGATGGCGTAGGGGCCGGTCTTCGTTGCGGTGTTCCGCCGCAGCAGCCGGGCCTCGTCCAGCAACGCCTCGCGGAGGTCGGTCCCCGACGACGGCAGCTCGACCGGCCAGGGGCTGCGGTCGAGCTCCGCCTGCACTCGCTCGATCGTCTGCTCCATGGTGGCCTGGGCGGCTCGGGCATCGTCGAGCAGCCGCAGGTCGGGCAGCACGTCGAGGATCTCGCGGGCCATCGCCAACGGAACGTCGGCGGCAGTCCGAGGAAGTGCTCTGGCCAGCACCGCCGCCACTGCGCTCCGGCGTTGCTGCTCCGCGTCGACCATTCCCGACCTCTTCCCCGTGGTGCTCAGACGGTTGACCAGCATCAGCCGGAACGCGGTGAGTGAACGCGTCGGCGTGTCAACGACTCTACTGAGGGTGGTAAATGGCCGTCGGTGGCTGTCAGTCGCTGAACTCGGCGCGGTCCACCGTGAAGAGGGTGCCGGCACCGCCGGTGAACACCAGGTAGAGGTCGTGGAAGCCGTTCGCGGCCTGCGGGCTGGTGTCGATCCCCGTCGTCGCGGTCACCCAGTCGGTGCCGGTGCCCGGCGGTACGGTCATCGAGCCGACAAGCGGTCCGTCCGGGCTGCCGATCCGTGCCTCGATCACGCCGCCGGCCTTCGGGGCGACGGTGACGTGCAGCCGCAGTTGACCCTTCTGGTCGGCGAAACCCGCCGCCGAGCCGTCCGCGAAGTTGACGTTCGCCCAGCGGAGGTGGCTGCCATCGCGTACGCCCGTGACGACCCTGCCGTGCTCGGGCGCCGTGACGACCCTCAGCCCGCGGGACTGCCCGTCGTTCTTCTCGGCCAGGTAGGTGGAGAACACGTCCTTGCGGTCGGGCAGCGCGGGCAGCTCGGACCACTTCGGTACGAAGGTCGTCACGCTGTGGCCACGCAGGTTCGTGCTGAAGGACCCGCCGTGGGTGTGGATGTCGGCCAGCTTCTTCATGTTCTCGTTGCCCGACGTGCGGTACGGCACCACCGACGGACGTGGACCCTTGCCGGCCGCGACATGGGAGACGCACTCGCCCTGGTTCCGGAAGGTCGGGTTGACGAAGCTGGCCCACCCGCCCTTCTTGCAGTCCTGCCTGGTTTCCGGCGGCAGCGGGAAGCCGCCGGTGAGATCGACGGTGAGCGGGACGTCGTCCGGGTTGTTGTTGACCACGACGATGGTGAAGTCGTGCGTCGCCTCGTCCTTGTACGCGGTGACAGTCACCCCGGGCGACGGGGCGCTGGTGGCGCCGATCATCACGTCACCCGGGTCGAGGAAGCGGCTGTACTGGCCGAACGTGTAGTACCGCTTGAAGATGCGGTACTGGCCGTTCTCGGTCGGGTTGCCGCTCTGCGGGGTGCCGGTGTTGACCAGGCGGATCAGGTCCGAGCCGTCCGCGCCGTTGTTCGCCACCGGCCACCACCAGAAGTACGCGCCCAGCCGGGTCTCGTCGAACAGGTTGCCGATGAGGGTCGCGTAGCGCAGACCGTCGCTCATCGTGTTGTTGACGAACAACCTGTCGCGCGGTGCGCCCTGGTTCATGTACTCCGTCTGCCAGATGGTCTTGCCCAGCGCGTGTGAGGTGGTGAACGCGGTGGGCGCGGCCCGGGTGGCGTCGTCGACAAGTCCGGCGTAGCCGTGCGCGGCGACGACGTCGACGTACCGGTTCGCCTCCGGGTCGGTGATCGTGGGCAGTGCGTACCCCTCGTGGAAGCCGACGCCCTCGCCGAGCACGATCTTCGCGGTCACCCCCCGTCGCTCGAACGTCGGACCGAGGTGGTCGCGGACCAGGACGCGCAGTTCCTCGGCGGTCCACTGGCAACTGGAGTACCCGGTGGAGATGTCGGGTTCGTTCGTCGGGGAGAGGTGCGTGATCCTGATCCCGAACTCGCGTTCGTAGCCGAGCACGTACTCCGCGAGGTAGTCGGCGAACGCCTGGTACATGTCGGGTCGCAGCTTGTTCGGCGCTCCGGAGGAGCCGGACGAGGTCACGCTGTTGTTCTGTTTCATCCACGCCGGTGGGCTCCACACGCTGGCGAGGATCGTCTCGACGCCGCGCGCCTGCGCCTGCCGCATCAACCAGATCTGGTGCGCGTCGAAGTCGGCCTTGCGCTGCGCCCAGTCGGGCCGGTCCCACACGAAGGTGCCCGGCTCCGGCTCGATCGTCTGCGTCGGGCCGTCGTAGAGCTGGTCGCCCCAGACCCCGCCGTCGCCCACCATGACCCGCACGATGTCCAGACCGATCCCGGCCTCGTCGTCGAAGATCATGTCAAGCATCTGCGAGGTGAGCGGCTCACCGAGCCGCTGGATCCCACCCGCCTTGTGGAACGCGAAGGCCCCACCGAAGCCGTCGACCATCTGTCGCTCGGCGTTCCAGTCGACCACGGCGGTGGGCGGGGTGGTGGGCCGGTGCGCGGTGCCGCCCACGGCTGTCGAGGCCACCAGGCTTCCCGCCGCGACCAGGGCGGTGGCCAGCCGGATCGTCCATGTCGTGCGCCGTCGCATCAATGACTCCCCGTCGTTGGTGGCACCCGGCGGTGCGGACAGCGCAAACGCGGGCAGCCGGCACCGGCGCGACGCCACGGTGGTAGTCCATCGACGTCTGCGAATCAAGGCTATGGGACTTGTCCGTCGACGGGCAAGGCGCGTCGCCTCCGCGTACCAGCGACCGGGCGGCGACGTCGCACCCGGGCGTTACTGTCGCCGCGATTCATGACGGGAGGGATCCGGGTGGTCCAGAAGCAGGTGGTGGAATTCGTCGACCGGGACCTACAGGGGGCACGGTTCATCAGGTCGACGTTGGCCGGGGCGGTGATGCGCGGTGTCGAGGTGCGAGGGCTCGATATCGACGCACCCTGGTTGGCGGAGGGGTCGCTGCTGGTCAACGGGATCGACGTCGTGCCGTTGATCGAGACCGAGCTCAACCGGCGGTTCCCGGGTCGGGAGCTGAGGCAGGCCGGGGATCCGGAAGGACTGCGGGCGGCGTGGGCGGCGCTCGAACAGGCCTGGGCGACGGCGGTGGAGCGTGCGACCGCGATGCCAGCCGGTGCCGTCGACGCCTCGGTCGGCGGCGAGTGGTCCTTCGCGCAGACGCTGCGGCACCTCGCGTTCGCCGCCGACGCCTGGCTCGGCAAGGCGGTCCTGCGCCTGCCGCAGCCCTTCCATCCGCTCGGGCAGCCGCACGTCGAGTACGCCACGGACGGCTTCGACACCTCGATCTTCGCCACCGGGCAGCCGGGGCTGGCCGAGGTACTCGAACTGCGGGTTGAGCGGCAGGCCATGGTCCGCGAGTTCCTCGCCACCGTCACCCCGGAATTGCTTGCCGAGCCTCGGCGGAACCCGTGGTCAGCCGAGACCGAGGTGTCGGTTCTGCGCTGCCTTCACGTGATCCTGCACGAGGAGTGGGAGCACCTCCGTTTCGCACTGCGCGACCTCATGACGATCGGCACTGCCCGGGCCGGCGGCTGACGCGATGTACTGAGACCGCCGGAGAGCCCGGCAGACGGCAGGAGAATGTCACGTGGCCTTCTGGGCGGGCACCGTAGGTGCCGTGCTGTTCGTGCTGGTGTTCCTCATCGACGGCTGGAGCCGACCGGGCTACGCGCCGGCACGCCACCCGATCAGCGCCCTGGCGCTCGGGCGACGAGGCTGGATCCAGACGACGAACTTCATCGTCTCCGGCTCCGCGATCACGGTGGGGGCGGTCGGGACGGTCCTCGACGGGCCGGGCATTCTGCTCGGTGCGCTGCTGGCCGTGTTCGGGCTCAGCCTCGTCGCCTCCGGGGTGTTCCGGATGGACCCGATGCTCGGATATCCGCCGGGCGCTCCGGCCGGGACACCCGAGGAGCACAGCGCCCAGCACCGACTCCACGACCTCGCTGGCGCCGTCGTCTTCCTGTCCCTGCCCCTCGCCGCGGCGATCGGGATCTTCACGCTGCCCGGGACAACGTGGCGGATCGTCTCGGCCGGTGTGGCCGTCGCCCTGTTCGTCGGATTAGGCTGGTTCAGCAGGGCGTGGGAGGACGTGTCACCGCGCCTCGGCCTGATCCAGCGCGCCGTCGTCATCATCGGATGGGGTTGGCTCGCCGCCCTCTTCACCGCCCAGGCGCTCGGCCTGAGCTGGTAGCTGTGCGGCGACCGGCGCAGCGGCCCGCCGGGCCAGGGCGTCTCGAAGAAGATCCAGGTGTCCGCGGTGCTGGGCGGTTTCCTCAATCATGTGTACGAAGATCCACCGCAGACTCACCGGCCCGCCGCCGAACGACGGTCGGGCGGCGCGATCGCTGAGATTCGAACAACCGGCGGCTGCGCGTCGACTCCGCCGGCACGCGGCCGCGTACAACTCATGCAGGTCGGCGGGAGAATCCTGGCCGGCGGAGTGGAAGTCCCAGTCCGGGTCGACGTCCAGCGGCGCCGAAGCCCAGGGTTCGGGCGGGGGGACTCCGAGGAGCTTCTCCTGGAACCAGAAGTCCTCCACCCGTGCCAGGTGCTTGACGATGCCGCCGATTGTCAGCTCCGTCGCCGGCAGCAGCGTGGCAGCCGCGTCGACGTGACTGAGTCCGTCCAACGTGTCCAGGACGCACTGGCGATGGAAGTCAAGGAACTGCTCCAGGGTGCTGCGTTCGTCCGCCGCCACGTCCGGGAACTTGACCACCAGGTGAGCCTGCCATCTCGCCGCCGGCGCGTCTATCGGGGCAGGATCTCCACGTACCCGTCGGTGGCGTGCACCCGGATCCACTGCCCGTCGGGGATCAGCCGGGTCGCGTCTGCCACCCCGACGACGGCCGGCAGGCCGTACTCCCGGGCGATCACCGCCCCGTGTGTCATCAGCCCGCCGACCTCTGTCACCAGGCCGGCGACGGCGACGAAGAGCGGCGTCCAGCTGGGGTCGGTGTGGGTGGTGACGAGGATGTCGCCCGGTTCGAGATCGGCCCGGGCCAGATCCAGGATGACCCGGGCACGTCCCTCCACGGTGCCGGTAGAGACCGGCAGCCCGACCAGGGCGCCGGCCGGCACGTCGTCGCGTCGGTACGCCCCGGCGACGGCCTCACCGTCCGAGGTGAGCACCCGGGGCGTGCGGAGCGCCTGGTAGGAGCGGAACGCCTCCCGGCGCCGACGGATGAGCTCGTCGTCGACCTGGTTGGTGCGGACGACAGCGTGGAACTCGCCGAAGGTGAGGAAGAAGACGTCCTCCCTTTCCCGGATCACCCGTGCCGTCACCAGGCGCTCGGCCTCGGCCAGCAGGGCCTGCTTGTAGACGAAGTAGCGGCTGATGATGTCGTACTTCGGGTACTCCCGGTAGCCGGCGAAGGTGCGGACCCGGTCGATCATCCGCCTGGTCTCGGTTGCCTTGCGCTCCCCGTCCGGCAGGGCCCGCAGTCGGGACAGCACTTCCCGCGCCTTCTCCTCCGCCGCCTGCCGTCCCTGCTCGAAACGCCGCTGAGCGGCACCCGGCTCGGCGTTCCTGACGTGTTCGAGGAGGATCGGCAGCAGCGTGGTGGGCTGCTCGCGCCATCGTGGCCTGGTGATGTCGATCTCGCCGACGCAGCGCATGCCGTACCGGTCGAGGTACTCCTCGATGGCGTGGCGTGCCTCGGCGCCGCCGGGGAGCTTCGGCAACTCGTCCAGGAAGCTCTCGTCCTCGACGTCGTGCAGGAAGGCCACCACCTCCGGACGGGGGCGGATCACGTCGGCGACGTCGAGCAGCGCCAACCCCATCTCCGACGTCACGTTGCCGGGGGCGGACAGGGTGAGCGTGTCGGCCGCGTTCTTCTCGCCCAGCCACTCCCACAACCTGTCGTTGAGCCACCAGGTGGCCTCCATCCCCGCCATGATCGCCTGCATGCTCAGCGGTTCACTGAGGACTCGTTTGTGCTCGTCGAAGGCGCTGGCCAGGAAGTCGAACAGGGCCACACCGGTCTTTGTCCGGATGTCGCGGCGCAGGGCCGCGACGGAGGCCTGGCTGCGCTCGACCAGCCCGACGACGATGTCCGGGTCCGTCTCGATCGGAGTGGCAGTTGGGCTGGCCGCCGCGCCGCTGGCCGCCGCGCCGCTGGCCGCCGCGCCGCTGGCCGCCGCGCCGCTGGCCGCCGCCTCGCCGGCCGCCGCCCCGCCGGCGGGGGCCCGGCCGGCTCCCGCGTCCGGACGCGTGGGGATGAAGTCGGCGCGGTCGAGAACTGTCTCCAGTGCGTCCCGGACCAGCGGATCGCCCTTGCCCATGATCTCCAGGAGGGCGGCGCGGCTCGCGGGGGAGGCCAGCCGCTGGGTGACGTCGACGAACAGCCTCCCGCCGGCCTCCTGCATCGGCGCGATCGCCGTCAGCTGCCACATCGACAGCCCCAGCGGCTTCATGGCGTCGGTCATCATCTGCTGGTGGCCGACCGAGACGTAGACGTGGTTCTCCGCATCGTCGACAGTCGGGACGGGGAACAGCGTCGTGACCGGCCGGCTCTGCACGATCTGGAAGGCGTCGCCGACCAGGCACCATTCGATGTCCTGGGGGCAACCGAAGTGTGCCTCGATCCGCCGTCCGAGCTGCACGAGTCGCACGACCTGGGTGTCCGTCAAGGCCGGCTGCTCCCGCCGCTGCGGGTCGATCGCCTGTTCCCGGGTACCCCCGGCCGGCAGGGCGTGGACGGCCCGCTGCTTGGTGGCGATCGCCCGCCCGACGATCTCGCCGTCGCGCACCGTGAACACGTCCGGGTTCACCAGACCGGAGACCAGGGCCTCCCCGAGGCCGAAGCTGGCATCGACGGAGGAGACCTTCCGGTTGCCGGTGACCGGGTCGGCCGTGAACAGGATGCCGGCCGCGTCCGGGAAGACCATCCGTTGCACGACGACGGCCATCTCGACCGCACGGTGCTCGACGCCGTTGCGCTGGCGGTAGGTCACGGCCCGCTCGCTGAACAGCGACGCCCAGCACCGACGGACGTGCTCGACGACGGCGGTCGGACCCATCACGTTGAGGTACGTGTCGTGCTGACCAGCGAAGGAGGCGGTCGGCAGGTCCTCGGCGGTCGCGCTGGACCGGATCGCGTACGCGGCCTGCCCGTCGAGTTCGTCGACGGCGCAGGTGATCGCCGCCGCCAGATCATCCGGCACGGGAAGCCCTTCGACGGCGTGCCGGATCTCCGCGCTGAGCAGCCGTAGGCTGTCCCGATCGTCCGGGTCCAGCCGGGCGAGGCGATCGAGTCGATCGTCGATCGACGGCACCTCGGCCACCATCCGCCGGAACGCGGCAGTCGTCACGCAGAAACCGGCAGGTACCCGGATGCCGTCGATCCGGGCCACCGCCCCCAGGTGCGCGCCCTTACCGCCCACCTCCGGGACCTGTGTCTCATCGATGTCGGACAGGTCCAACACGTACTGCCGGGTTGTCTCGTCCGTCGACGGCTCCCGCACGGTGTGCCCCCCACTCCTTCGTCGGTGCCGCGTCCGGCCGACGATTCTGCGGCAGAACCGGGGTCTTGCCACAAGCCCCCCGGTGCGCTATACGTTAGAAGTGGCAGGGAGGTGGATCTCCCTGCCTTTGGTTTTTGTCGCTCGTTTCGGGGCTCCGCCGACCGGACGGGAAGGCCCAGCGTTGGATGTCACCTCGCGTCGCGAGCCGGCCCGGATCGGTCTGGACGGGCCGTTGGGTGGCAACGCCGCCTCGATGCAGGCCACCGCTCGCGCACTGGCCCGGGCCGAGTCCGCTCTGGCGGCGGTGCTGGTCGAGGGGATCAGCGACCAGATCGCCCTGGAGACGCTGGCGGCCGGCCGTGGCCGCGATCTCGCCGCCGAGCGGATCGTCATCGTCCCGATCGGCGGGGCCCACGCGATCGGCCGTTTCCTGACCCGGCTGGGCCCGCCGGGCACCGGGCTGCGGCTCGCCGGCCTCTGCGACCTGCGCGAAGAGGAGATCTTCCGGCGCGGGCTGACGGAGGCGGGCGTGGGTACGCCCGGCACCCGCGCCGAGATGGCGCAGCTCGGGTTCCAGGTCTGCGTCGACGACCTGGAGGACGAACTGATCCGGGCCGTCGGCAGCGTGGGCGTCGAGGCGCTCTTCGACGCCCAGGGCGACCTGCGACAGTTCCGTGGGTTCCAGAGCCAGCCCGCCTGGCGTGGCCGGAATCCCGACGCGCAACTGTGGCGGTTCCTGCGTAGCAGTTCGCGTCGAAACCAGCGCTACGCCCGCCTGCTCGTCGAGGCCGCCGTCGCCCGGGACACCGTGCCCGGACCCCTCGACGCGCTGCTCGCCAGCGTGTGACCAGCCCAGCGGCAGCAACGGGGCCATGGGACCACCTTGGGCAAAGCCGGGGGAATCTACCGATTCAAGTTTCGGCTGGTCGTGTTGGAGTGGGTCATCGGCGGCAAGCGGTGCCGCGGCGGAGGGATGACCTATGGAGATCCTCAAAAGGCTGGCACGGGCCGCGCTCGTCGGTGGGGCGCTCGCCATGCTCGTGGCGTGCGGAAGTGATGCCGGTCCGGGTTCTTCGACGCCGGGGGACAGGCCGGGTGCGGCGGGGACCGCGGACGATGCGGCCGGCTCCCTGACCGAGCCGAAGGGCGACGAGTGTGAACGGCTCACCACGGACGAGGTCGCGGACGAGATCGGGGCGCACGACGGTGGCCAGCATGATTTCATGCTCGGCGGTTGCGTGTGGACGGCGAACTCCGGTGGGGAGGCGATCCACGCGTCAGTGCTGTCCAAGGACGAGTACGAGGCGGTGGCCGAGATCGGCGAGCCGGTGAGCGGATCCGCCGATGGTGCCGTCTACGACGATATCCACGGCGAGCTGTGGTTTCCGTGCCGCAGCGGTGACTTCTGCGGCATCAAGGCCAACATCGGCGAGTCGGACCGGCGCAAGGACGTCGCACTGCGGATGGGCAAGATCCTGCAGGGCCGGGTGTAGCACCCGCCACGCTGTCCGGCGCTGCCGCCCGACGCACCGACGCGCCCGGGCTTGCCTCGGCCCGACCTGAGTCGGACCGAGGCGGCCGGACGCGTCGAGGAACTGCCGCCGCAACCGCTGAGGATCAGCCCTTCACGGCTCCGGTCAGCCCGCCGACGATCCGGCGTTGGAACAGGCTGAAGAAGACGAGTGCCGGGATCATCGACAGCGAGGTGAACGCCAGGACCTTTGCCGTGTCGACCGAGTACTCCGAGGCGAAGGCCTGCACGCCGAGGGGCAGCGTGAAGGTCTCCTCGCGGTTCAGGATGAACAACGGCAGCAGGTACCCGTTCCAGCTCTGGATGAAGGTGAGGATCGCCACGGTGATGACGCCCGGCATGGCCAGCGGGAGCACCATCCGCCAGAAGAAGCCCAGTCGGCTGCAACCGTCGATCGACGCGGCCTCCTGGATCTCATCGGGGATCGCCCGTACGAACGGCACCAGGATGATGATGGTCAGCGGGATGCCGAACCCGATCTGCGGCAGGATCACCCCCGGCAGCGTGTTCATCAGCCCGAGGTTCTTGACCAGGATGTACAGCGGGGTGATCGCCACGGTCAGCGGGAACATCAGACCGGCGGCGAACAGCGCGTACATCGCCCCGCGCCCCCAGAATCGGTAGCGCGCGATGATGAAGCTGGTCATCAGGCCGAGGGTCACCACCCCCGCCGTGGTGGCCATGGCCACGATCGTGGAGTTGAGGACCTGCTGCCAGAAGGTGCTTCCGGTCAGCACATCGAGGTAGTTCTGGGTCTGCCAGGTGCTGGGCAGTCCGGCGGGGTCGGTGGTGATTTCCGCGTTGGTGCGGAAGCCGCCCAGGATGATGTAGACGACCGGGGCCAGCATCGTCGCGATGAGCAGCAGCGCGACGAAGTACACCGACGGGTCGGTCCAGCTCATCGGCTTCCGGGACCGGGATGACCTGCGCGGTGCCCTGCGCCCAGCTACGGCGGTCACGGCCATCAGCGTCTCCCTCCGGTGATCGCGCCCTCGGTGTCCCGGCGCAGGATGAACCGCTGGTACAGCAGGGCCGCGAAGAGCGAGACGAAGAACAGGACCACGGCGACCGCGTTGCCGTATCCGTACTCTCCCGCGTTCCGCCCGTTGGCCACCATGTAGGTGGCCATCGTCGACGTCCCGGCCGTCGCCGCCACGTACTGGCCCCAGATGATGTAGACCAGGTCGAACAGTTGCAGGGCGCCGATCATCGACAGGAAGGCCCAGATGCGGATCGTCGGCCCGAGCAGCGGCAGCGTGATGCGTCGCTGGATCTGCCAGTACGACGCGCCGTCGATCGCTGCGGCCTCCGTCAGCTCCTCCGGGATGCCCTGTAGCCCGGCGAGGAAGAGGATGACGGCGAAGCCGATGTACTTCCAGGTGAGGATCCCCATCAGCGTCCAGATCGCGATCCTCGGATCGGACAGCCAGTCGTTCTGTAGGAAGCCCAGCCCGACCTTCTCGAGGACGGCGTTGACGACGCCCTCCCCGTGCAGCATCAGGCTCCAGCCGGTGCCGACAACCACCTCGGCGATCACGTACGGGATGAAGACCAGCACCCGGATGAGGGTCTGCCCCCACATCTGCCGGTTCAGCAGCAGCGCGAGCAGGATGGCCGCCGGCCCCTGGAGCAGCAACGACAGCACCACGATGATGCCGTTGTGCCGCAGGGCGTCGATGAAGGTGCTGTCTTCGAAGATGAGCAGGTAGTTGCGGAAGCCGATGAAGTCCTCAGCCGGCCCGTAACCCTGCCAGCTGAAGAAGCCGTAGTAGGCGGCCATGGCCACGGGAAGGATGACGAACGACAGGAACACGATGAGTGTCGGCCCCGTCATCAGCGCGATTTCCAGCCGGGCTGGCCAGCCGATGCCCTTGCGTCGGCGGCGCCCGGCCGGGGGCGACACGGCAGGCGTGTCACCCCCGGCCGTCGTCAGACCCGGTGACGGGTCCGGCGCGAGCCGTACGCTTTCGTGTTGCGTTTCAGACATGGCGTTTGGACTACTGCGCCCTCTTGGCGGCGGTCTTGACCGCGTCCACGATGCCCTGCGGGTCTCCCTTGCCAGCCAGCATGTTCACCACTGCGGTGTTCAGCGCGTTGCCGACGTTCTGCCCGTAGACCGTGTCGAGCCACTGCGAGACGAACGGCGCCTGGTTGTAGGCGTTGAGGATGGACTGCAGGTGCGGCTCGGTGACCGCGGCCTGCGCCTCGCTGTTCACCGGCGGCGCGTTGAACGCCTCGTAGTAGGCCTTCTGCACGTCGGTCTTCGCGATGTAGTTCAGGAATGCGCTGCACTCGGCCTTGGGAGCCTGGGCCGAGCAGGAGTAGCCGTCGACGCCTCCGAGAATCGCGCCGGGCTGACCGGCACCGCCCTCGATGCTGGGGAAGGGAAACCAGTCCAGGTCGGGCAGCGGCTTCTGGTCCGGGGTCAGGGAGGCGATGACGCCGGGGTTCCAGGCGCCCATCAGCTCCATCGCCGCCTTCTTGTTGGCGAGCAGACCGGCCGAGCTACCGGCGCCCTGCTGCGCCGACGTGGTCAGGAAGCCGTTGTTGAACGGCTCGGACGAGGCGAAGTTCTGCACGTCCTGACCGGCCTTGAGCCAGCAGGGGTCGTCGAAGTTCATCGTCTGGCCGGCCTGGGTGATGGTCTCCGAGCTGCACTCGCGCAACGCGAAGAAGTAGTAGTAGAAGGCGGCCGGCCAGGCGTCCTTGGCGCCGAGCGCGATCGGCTGGACGTTCGCCGCCTTCAGCTTCGTCACGGCGTCCTGAAGCTCGGCGAGCGTGGCCGGCGGCTGGGCGATGCCCGCCTTGGCGAAGAGGTCCTTGCTGTAGAAGAAGCCACCGGGCAGGACCGCCACCGGCATGGCGTAGACCTTGCCCTCGATCGTCTGCGCGGTGAACGACCCCTCCGAGATCACCTTCTTGGTGTCATCGGTGATCGAGTCCGTGAGGTCCATCAGCTGGCCGGCCTTGACCATCGCGGCCATCTTGCCGCCGCCGCGCTGCATGAACACGTCGGGGGCGTCGCCGGAGTTGAGCGCGGTCTGGAGCTTGCCGTCCAGGTCCTCGTTCTGGATCGACTGAATCTCGATCTTCACGTTCTGGTTGGCAGCCTCGAAGTCGGCGACGGTCTTCTCCCAGAAGGCCTTGCCCGGGCCGGTGCTGGCGTTGTGCCAGAAGCTCATCGTGACCGAGCCGTCGCTGTTGCGACCCTCTGAATCACCACCACCGCCGCAGGCCGCCGTCGCCAGGACGCCCGTCGCCAGGGCTACCGACACAGCCAGTAGTTTTCTCGCCCTCATCAATTTTCCTCTCTGCCAAGTCTGCCCACGTGAAACTCCCCCGCCGACGGAGCCGCCGACCAGAACGCGCATCGAGGGACTCCGAAGGGGTTGTCTCCGGTCGACAGGCGCTGGTCCGGGGCTCGACTCGCGGTGACTCGCGATCAACCTCGGAGTGACCCAGGCCACCGACGGCCAAACGGTCGCAGACTTATCCGAAAAAAACAAGACACGTTTCCGAAACTTCCAAGGCCCAGGACCGGTGGTGGCGACCCGTCCGGCAATCCGGGCTTATCGGGGGCGGGCGACGGGCCCGCCTCAGGTGGCTCTGCGTAACAAGGTGTTTGCGCTAACAATGATCCGGACGCATTCTCGCCCGAATCGTCCGGTAGGCGGGCTCGGAGCAGGCTCGCGGGGGTTCGGTGTGCCGACGGGTCACCCCGCAATCCCGGAAAACTCCCGGTAGAAGTCACCGCGCCGGCCAGGCGAGCCGGGGCGGGACGACCCGTCCCGCTCCGTGGACACGCCGGGCACCCCGGAAACGCGGGGTGAGCCGGGATGGACGTCGAATGTTGCAGATTGATCACGCTTACAACGGCTATTCGAAGGAAGGTTCACCGTCGCCGGAAGCAGCGCCGAAACGCCCGATCGACGCCGCATGGACGGAAAGGACGCGGGGCACCTGCCGAGACGTGACGCCGTCACTCCAGGGTGGCGGCGATGGTGACCGCCTCGGCCATGGTCAGCTCGCCCTCCAGGCGATAGGTGACCTCGGCGTGCTCCCAGATCAGGGTCGCCGCGGCGAGGCGGGCGCTCTCCTGACGCACGACTCCGTCACGGTCCACGTAGGAGACCGGGTGCGGGCCGGCGATCCAGATCGCCTGGGCCGCACCAACCTGCGTCCACTGCGCGCCCGACCCGCCGGCCTGCTTGAAGAAGACCGGGTCGAGCCGGCCCTCGAAGGTGTCCAGACGCAGGGTGCCGGCCCGGTACAGCAGGGTCACCACCCGGTACCTGCCGGTACCGTCCGGGTCGGCCAGCAGGGTCTGCTCGGGCGGGCCCAACGCCGCCGGAATCCGGATCGGGAAGCGCACCGACCGCTGTGCCTCGTCGAGGGCTGCGGATCGCTGCGCCGGCGGCGGCGACGGAACGCCTGTCGGCGGTGTCCGGACCGGGGAGGTGCTGATCGTGACGCCGGCGAAGCGCAGCAGGCCCGCCATCGCGTCGGCGAGCGCGGCCCGCCCCGGCGGCAGCACCGCCAGCAGCAGCGCGGCCAGCGCCGCCGCCAGCGCGTACCGCCAGCGACGTCGGCGCACGACGCGTCGGTCGCCCGGCGCGGCGGCCAGCCTGGCTCGGACCTGGGCCGTGACCTGCGGCGGCTCGGGGATCGCCAACCACGCGGAGAGGTCGCGTAGCTCCCGCTCGAGGTCATCCACGGCTGACCTCCTCGACCGCGAGCAGGCCACGCAGTTTCACAAGCGCCCGCGAGGTGCGCGACTTCACAGTGCCCCGGGGCCAGCCCAGCATGGTGACCGTCTCCTCCTCGCTGAGGTCCAGCAGGTACCGGCAGACGATCACCTCCCGGTCCCGGGACGGAAGCGACCGAAGGGCCCGCACCAGCGCGGCCCGGCGCTCCCCGGCGAGGACCGCGCCGACCGCGTCGTCCTCGACGATCTCCGAGCTCTGCTCCACCCGCGCCGCGCGCAGCACCAGGCCGTTGCGCCGCTCCCGGGTACGGTGCAGGTTGCGCGTCTCGTTGGCCACGATGGCCAGCAGCCAGGAGCGGAACGACGACTCGCCGCGGTAGCGGTCGAGCTTGCGGTACCCCTTCACGAACGCCTCCTGGATGACGTCCTCGGCATCGGAACCCGCGCCGAGCAGCACCGCGGTCCGGTACGCGGCCGCGGTGTGCCGGGCGACCAGGGACTCGTACGCCTCCAGGTCACCTGCCTGCGAGCGGGTGACGAACTGCTCGTCGTCCAGTGCAACCTCCGGTGGGATCACCCCTACTGACACCGCCCGAGCCGGGCGGGTTCCACTGCGCCGAGATGGGAACCCGGGAGGGCCCGACGGTGTCACCGGGTCATGATGGCGAACACGACGATCTCGCGGCGTACCCTGCTGACCGCCCTGGCCGGTGCCGGCGCCGCCGCCCTGACCGGCTGCGATCCCACCGCCGCCCCGGCCGCCGCCGACCCGCTGCCGGACCCGCTGCTCGTCGCGGTTGACGGCGACCTGACCGTGCTACGTGGCACCGACCGGCAGACGATCGGCGCCGGAGTGGCCACCGCCGACGGGCGGCTGGTGTACGCCGCCGCTCCGGACGGTGCCGACACGACCCTGTGGCGCGTCGACGCCGGCCGGGGCAGCACCTCCGAACGGGTGCGGCTGCCGGGCCGGTGGGTCCCGCAGACCGTCTCCACCGACGGCACCCGGCTGGCGCTGACCACCGAACACCTGAGCGCCACCGGGGACCGTCCCGCCGGGCGCGACGAGACGCTCGTGCTGATCGCCGACGCCGGTGGCGTGCGGCAACGGCTGCGACTGCCGGGCAACCTCGTGCCGGAGGCGTTCACCCACGACCTCGCCGGGCTGTTCGTCCTGGAGTGGCTGCCGCCGGCCGCGCCGGACCGCTACCGGGTCCGCCTGGTCGATCTCGCCACCGGGGTCGCCGGGCCGCTGCTCACCCGCGCCAAGACACCGGTTCCGGAGGGTGCGGAGGAGGAGATGCGCGGCGACGGTCGGCAGGCGGTGCTGGCTCCGAACCGCATGGTGCTCTACACGCTCTACACCCACCAGCCCGATCACCAGCACACCCGGGACCGGATCAGCGGCCGGCCGGGCCGCGACGTGCACGCCTTCGTGCACACGCTGCATCTCGAACAGCGGTGGGCGTACTGCGTGGACCTGCCGCACCCGTTCGGGGAGGGCGGCGCCGACGGCCACACCATGGCGATCACCCCGGACGGCGGCCGGCTCTACGTCGCCGACGTCGGCTCCGGCGCCGTCGCGGAGATCTCCACCGAGGAGCTGACCGTACGCCGCACGGCCACCCTCCCCACCGCCGGTGCTCCGGCGTACGCGGCGGCCTCCACCGATCGGCTGTTCCTCGGCGCCGGCACCGCCGTGCGGGCCGTGGAGCTGGCCGGTCTCACCGTCACCGCCGAGCGGGCGGCCGGTGACCCGGTCACCGGTCTGGTGCTCAGCCCGGACGGCAGCCGCCTCTATCTGGGCCACCGCGCAGCGTTGTCCTGGCAGGATCCGGTCACCGGAGGCGAACTCGGCCGCGCCGCCGTGCCCGGCCTGGTGGGCCTGCACGGGCCCGCCCGGCTCGCCTGACCCGCCTCAGCGAGCGTGGGCTGTGGCCAGGTCGGCGAGCAGGCCCTCGCAGCTGCGGGCCACAACCTGCGCGCCGCGCCGCTGCGGCAACGCCAGTGCGGGATCGTCGGCGCGCTCCCGCCACCGCCAGCGCGCCTCGGCGGCGGTCTCCCAGAGCCAGGCGAGTGTCGCGTCGGGCGCGATGCCGAGCCGGGCGGCGGGCTCGTCGCCGTCCCCGCCGACCAGCCGCCGTGCCTCGGCCGCCAACTCGGCGTCGAAGCCGAGCCGGCCGTCGCGCAGCGCGGCCAGCAGCCGTGACTCGGCGAACTCGTGCGCACCGGCGAGCAGCTGCTCCAGCGCGGCGAGCAGGTCGGCGGTGGCCGGACCCGGTTCGTCCCGCAGCACCGCCTCCACCGCTGTCAGCGCCGAACGCGCCTTGAGTACCTGCCGACGGTCGACGAAGAGGCGGTTGAGGGACTCGCGCAGCTCACCGAGGCCGCTGCGGCGGACCAGCTCGGCGGCCAGGGCCACCCGGTTGTCGCAACCGGTGCGGACGAGGGTGGTCGCCAGCCGGATCCCGACCACACCGAGGCGTTCCAGCAGCGCGCCGCGGGTGGCCGCGGTCAGCCCGGCGGGCGGCTCACCACGGGCGAACCGCTCGGCGGAGAGGAGGTACGGCTCAAGCTCGGCGCGCGGCACCCGGGCCAGCGCCGCCAGCGCGGCGAACTCGGTCTCGCCGAGCACCCGGCCAGCCAGGCCGAGCAGCCCGCTGCACGGCACGACCGTCGCGCACAGCGCGTCCACCTGCGGGTTCCGCAGCGCCCGCCGGGCGAGCTGACGAGCGCCGAGTAGCGCGTCGACGCGTCCGCCACCGGACTCGTCCACCCGGGACAACACCATGATCGTGTGCACCGGTGCGGCCTGCCCGACGACGCCCTCCCGGGTCGCCCCCAGGATCCGCAGGTCGGCGCCGCGGGCGTCGCGGGTCAGGTACAGCAAGGCGTCGGATTCCCGCAGCACCCGGTCCAGCACCGGATCCGTCGCCTGCTCGTCGGCTACGCCGACCGCCGGTGTGTCCAGCAGGGTGACCTGCCGCAGCGAGCGCGCCGGCCACCGCACCACGATGTCGCGCAGTTCCCCGGCCCGCCAACCGGTGAGATCGACGCGCATCCCGGTGCCGGAGCGCACCACCGCCAGCCGCTGCGGCGGATGGCTCGTGGAGTATCCGGTGGCGTCCGGCTGCGGGCCGTCCTCGTACCAGGCGAAGGCGCTCCCGTCGACCGGGGCCACCTCCTCGCCCATCAGGGCGTTGAGCAGGGTCGACTTTCCGCTGCGCCAGCCGCCGACGACGGCGACCCGCAACGGCTGGTCGTAGCGGGCCAACTGGTGCCGCAGGAGCTCGGTGGCCCGGGGATTGTCGCGATAGCCGTGCAGGGCCCGGTGCAACAGGTCCCGGACCTGCGCGTCCAGCCGCCCGCCGGTCATGCCAGCGGCGCCAGCGGCGCCGGGCGGGCGGCAGTGACCTGCTGCGCCTGCTCGTAGAGCTCGGCCAGCCGGATCATCCGCTGCTGGATCTCACGCTGACGTCGCTCCCGTGCCGCCGCGTCGGTGTCGGCCGCCTCCTTGGCGCTGCGCAGCGACTCGATGATGGCGGTCTGCAACTCGTCGGTGAGCGCGGCGAAGTGGTCACGCAGCACACGTTGCGCCCGACGGGCCGCGTCCCGGCTGTCCTTGCTGACCTGGATGAAAAAGTCGTCGACGTGCCGCTGTACCGCCGCCTTGACCGTGGCCTGCCGGCGGCGCAGCAGCTGCTTGCCCTCGTCGCGGATGCTCTTGCCGCCGAAGAGGGCGCCGGCGCCGATCGAGATCGGGTTGATCATCGGCATGCCGGCCAGGGTCAACGCCAGACCGAACATCAGCAGTCCGCCGTAGGAGCCCTTCATGCCGGTGAAGACCTTCTGGCCGACGGTGAACCGGTCGACGTTGGGGCGCTCCAGCTCAGGGATCGGGGCGCCGTACCCGACCGACGCGGTGAGCGGCCAGGGCGGCAGCGAGCCGTGGCCGTACCTGGCGAACGACGCTGCCACCCGCCGGGCGATCCAGTCGCACCGTTGGACCAGCCACTGACGGTTCGCCTCGGCCGCTTCGACCAGGCTCTGCTCCAGCCACTGCGCGACGGCGTCCCAGGCCACCAGTGGGTCCGCGGTCTCGAATGCCTCGTCGACCATCCGCAGGATCTGCCGGGTGCGGTCGCGCAGGTCGTGCTCGATGTCGGAGATCAGGTCGGCCATCTCGTCGGTGAGCGTGTTCTGCCATCGGGTGGCGCACCGACGCAGCTCGTCGACCTCCCGTTGCGCCGCGTGCAGCCGGGCCATCGGAGCGGACTCCTCCGCCGAGCGGTGGTCGGTCAGTTCCGCCCGCAGGGGCGCGGCGAGCTGTTCCACAACGGTCCGCGCGGTCAGCACCACCGCGGCCCGGGCCAGGGTGTCAGGCTTGGCGGCCAGGTGTCGCCGCAGCAGGGCGATAAGTGCCGGGAAGCCGGACTCCGCGTTGAGCGTGTGGTCGTCGGTTGCGGCGGCGTGCAGGCGTAGCGCGGCGGACACCGGGATCAGCGGCGCCGGAACCCCGGCGTCAGCCAGGTGCCGCCGGTTGCGGTCGGCCACGGCCCGCCAGTCCGGCACCAGGTCCGTCTTGGTCTGCACCACCGCCACATTGGAGTGCGACCGGGTCAGGTGCAGCAGCATGTTCAGCTCGTTCACCGACAGGTCCCGGGTGGAATCGGTGACCAGCAGCACCGTGTCCGCGCGGGTCAGGGCAGCGACCGGGGTGCCCGCGCCGACGGTGGCGACGTCACCACCGCCTGGCATGTCGACAAGCACCACACCGGCGCCGAGCAGCGCCCGGGGCAGAGCGATCTCGATGTACGCCGGGCCGCCGCCGGGCAGCCGACCGGTGCTGCCGCCCACTCCGGCGGCGATCTGGTCGGTCGGCACCGGCGTTCGCTGCACGGCCGGTGGGTCGGCGGCGGGCGGCGTTCCCGGCCCTGGCAACGGCGTCTGCACCACAGTCGCCGAGGCGACCTCGGCGTGCCGCAGCACCGTCGGCAGGACGGTGGTGGTCCCGTCACCGACCGGGCAGACCGGCGCGTTGACGATCGCGTTGACCAGTTGGCTCTTGCCCTGATTGGGCTCACCGACGACCAGCACGGTCAACGTCGGATCGAGCAGGTGGGCGCGCTTGAGGCGGACCGCCTGAAGCAGGTCACCCCGACCGTGTTCCTGGCACGTGCGGGCGATGTCGTCGAGCGCGTCGAGCCAGATTCCCGCCATCACCGCACCAAGTGTGCTGATTTCGGCTCAATTATCAAGAGCGAAGAGGCGGGCGGGGTCGGTACCGGGCAGTACCGACCCCGCCCGCCGGCGGGTGTCAGAGCAGACCGTCGGTGAGGCCCAGCACCCCGCCGGTCGAGGCGGAGGCCTCGCCGTGGGTCGCCGTGTCCCCGCTCACCGAACCACTGACCCCGCCGTCCAACAGCCCCTTCGTGCCGCCGGTGACGGTGCCGGTGACACCGCCCAACAAGCCGTCGACCTGCCCGGTCACACCACCCACAGTGGACGGGAGGTCCAGCGGGGGCACCACGCCGCCGGTGTCACCGGTGAGGCCCAGCCCGCCCAGGGTGTCGCCGACGCCGAGCGAACCGACCAGATCGCCGACCTGACTGGTGGTGCCCGGAAGCAGACCCGAGGTGGTGTCGAGCAGCCCGGAACTGGTGCCGTTCACCGCGGACACGGGGTCACCCACCGCACCGGTGACGTCACCGAGCGCCGGCTCCGTGGTGCGGTCGATCGGGGCCACGACGCCCGCGTCGAGAGTGTCGGCCACGTCGTGCACGCCGGACAGGTCCACGCCCACCCCGGTGGGGGTCACGCCGAGGCCCACCCCCGGGAAGACACTCGCCCCGGCGGTCACCGTCGACGGGTCGACAGCGATCGTGCCCAGCACCCCGGCCTTGACGTCCACCCCGGAGTGGGAGCTGCCGACGCTGATCTGCTGCGCCACGTGCTGCAACTGGCTGATCGCGTCGGTGGCGTCGCCGACCAGCGGGTCGAGGCCGAGCTGCCCGGTGACCGGGGCGACCGGCGCGAGTCCCTGCACCGGGGCGTAGTCCACCACCAGCGGCACCACGTCCTGGACGTCGGCGGCCGTGATGTCACCGAGGCCGGCGGCCCGCAGCGCGCCCTCCGGGTCGAGGTCGAACGCCGACCGGGCGTCCGCGTCGGTCAGCAGGTTGAGCACGAAGTCGTGCAGGGTCTGGTCCATGTTGGGGGTTCTCCTCGGCGAAGCGTCAACGACCGGTGATCGCCGACGACGCTACGGGCGGTGCCCCACACCGGGCATCGGGGACGATCCCGCAATCCGACCCGTTCGATTAGGGGCATCCGGACTCTCGTACGTTAGGGGGAGTGGGGGACCGGCGCCCGCCGAAGTTGGGGCTCCTGATGCCGGAGTGATCTCTGGTACGAACGTAGGAGCCCACGGGGTCCCCCGGGGCGGCCCGCGTCGGCGGGCCTGTCCGGCCCACCCCCACGGCCGACGCGGTCAAGGAAGAAAGCAGATGGCCTACGTGCTCGGGATCGACATCGGCAACACCAGCACCGTCGCCGCGGTCGCCCGTCACCGTGACGGGCACTGGGGCCACCCCGAGCCGGTCGCCCTGCACCCCGGCCCGGGCCCGCTTCCGTCGACGCTGCTGCTGTCCCCCGACGGCACGTTCACCCTCGGTGAGAGCGACGAGCCGGACCGTACCGCCCGGGGGGTGCTCAGCCGGGTCGGCGACGACGTACCACTGCTGCTCGCCGGCGAACGGTACCGGCCGGAGACGCTTGTCGCGCTGCTCGCCGCGCACGTGGTCGATCAGGTCCACGGTGCCCGGGGCGCGCCGGCCGAGATGGTCGTGCTCAGCCACCCCGCCTCCTGGGGACGCTACCGCCGAGACCTGTTGCACAGCGCGTTGTGGGACTACGGCCTGGGCGAGGTGACGCTGCTGCCCCGCACGGTCACCGTGGCGGAGGGGCACGCCGCCCGGGGCTTCGCCGGTGGCGTGGCCGCCGTGTACGCGCTCGGCGGCGGCACCTTCGAGACCGCGCTGGTCCGCCGCAACTCCCGGGACCGGTACGAGACCGTCGGCGTCCCCCGGACGCTCAGCCGGCTCGGCGGCGCCGACTTCGACGAGGCGCTGGCCGCGCACGTGCGGACCGCGCTCGCCCGCGACCTGTCCGCCGCCGGCCCCGGTGCGCGCACCGCCCTGCGCCGGCTGCCCGCCGAGTGCGAACGGGCCAAGCGGGAGCTGACCGTCGGGCCGCAGACCGATGTGGCGCTGGCGCTGCCGACCGGTCCCGTCCGGGTACCGGTAACCAGGCTGGAGTTCGAGGAACTGATCCGACCCGCCGTCCAGACCACAGTGGAACTGCTGGCCCAGGCCGTCCGCGGCGCCGACCTGGCACCGGCGCAGCTCGACGGCGTGCTGCTGGCCGGCGGCGCCAGCCGGGTTCCGCTTGTCGCCGAGCTGCTCGCCACGGCCGGGTTCCCGGTCGAGACCGCACCCGACCCGCAGAACACCGCCGCCGCCGGAGCGGCCGCCGCCGGCACCCGGATCCTGTCCCCGCGTCCGCTGCCGGCCGGTCCACCCCCACCGCCCGGCCCACCGGCGACCGTCGGCACTCCGGCGACCGTCGCCACCGCGTCCCACGGGCCGATTGCGCGTACCGCCGGCCCACCCCTCGGGCCGGCCGACGACCTGGCCCCCGGCGAGGAGCCGCCACCCCGCCCGCCGATCCGCTACCCGCCCCTCGACCTGCCGAAACGATCCCGCCGGAAGCTGGTACGCAGCCGGGGGCACGAAGGATGACCGCCATGATGACGAGCGCCGTGGCGGACAGCCCGCTGGTCCTCGACGCCGAACCGACCGACCTGCTCGACGCGATCAGCGCGGAACCGGCCGCGCCCCTCGCGCTCGGGGTGACCGGACCGGGGGGCCATGGCCGCACCACCTACCTCCAGGAACTGGCCGGCCGGTACACCCGGGCCGGTGTCACCGTCCAGACCGAGGTACCGGCGGCCGACGACGCGTACGACCCCGACACGGTGCTGCTTGTCGACGACGCGCACCTGCTCGACGAGGCCCGGCTGCGGACGCTGCGCCGGCTGGTGACCGATCGCCGGCGCCGCATCGCGGTCAGCTACCGGCCGTGGCCCCGACCGGCGGCCCTGATCGAGCTGGCCGACACGCTGCGCCGCGAGGGGCGGCAACTCCTGCTCACCCCGTTCACCCGGGCACGCACCGCCGCGTACCTCGCCGCCGTGCCCCGCCTCGGCCGCCGTTCGGACCTGGTCGACTTCGTGCACACGCAGACCGGTGGAGTGCCCCGACACGTGGGATGGCTTGTCGACGGACTGCGCGAGCACGAGACGGCCGCCGGCGTACCGACGGAACCGCCCCGCCAGGTGATCCTGCACCTCGGCCCCGACCTGGAGCACCTGACCACCGACGTACGACGGCTGCTGATCGCGTTGGCCGCCGGGGTCCCGCTGCCCGCCGAGGCGCTGCGCCCGCTGCTCAACCGTGAGCCGGCCGAGATCGACGACCTCGTCGCCGAGGCCCGGGCGGCCGGCCTGCTCGGCGCCGACGGCCGGCCCACCCCGCTGGTCGGGCGGGCGGTGACCGCGCTGAGTCCGGCCGCCGACCGTACCGCGGTCTGGCACCTGCTCAGCGAGCTCGCGTTGAGCCGGGGCGCACCGGTGTTGCCGCTGGTGCGCTCGCTGCTGGCGGCCGGTGTGGCCGGTGACTGCCCGGCGGCCACCCTGGAGGCGGCGGCGGAGGAGGCCCTCCGCGGCGAACCGGCGTTGGCGGCCCAACTGTTCGCCGCGGCCGCCGCCGCCGGCCGGCCCGTCGGCGGACGGCAGGCGGTCGCCGCCGCCCTCGCCGGTGACCTCGACCTCGCGCTGCGGCTGGCCGACCGGCTGCTCACCGCAGCGACTCCCGCCGCCCGGGCGGAGGCCGCCCTCGTCGCCGCCACCGCCCTGGCCCACCGCGGACAGACCGACCGCAGCGTGGAGCTGTACCGGTGGTCGGGCGGAGCCAGCGCCCACGCCTTCGCGGCGGTCGGCGCGCTCGCCACCGCCCGGCCGACCGACCACCCCGAACCCACCCAGGACAGCCCACCGACGTTGCAGGCCGGTGCCGCCCGGCTGATGGCCGACGGGGTACGCGACAGCGTCCACGGGACACCGTCGGCGGCCCTGTCCACCCTCGTGCAGGCGGCGGCCCTGCTCGAACCAGACGGGCGGGCGGTGCTGCTGCCGGACAGTCCCGCCGCTCTGGCGGCGCTGACCGCAGTGCACTGTGGTGAGCTGGACATCGCCGAGCGGGTCCTCGACCGGGCCCTGGCCAGCGGCATCGGCGGGCCGCTGCTGACCGGCCGGCACCGGCTGCTGCGGGCCTGGATCCTGATGACGCGGGGCCGGATCGCCGCAGCCGGGGAGCAACTCGCCGAGGCGACCGCCGGCGCTGGGTTGGAGTCCCGTGACCTGCTTTTCGCCGCCGGGCTGACGATGGGCATCGCCCGGCGTGCCAGCGATCTCGGCGCGTTGCAGCGTGGCTGGGTGCCCGCGTTGGAGGCAGTGGTCCGCCACCCGGTCGACCTGTTCACGCTGCTGCCGCTGGGTGAGCTGGCCATCGCCGGTGCCCGGCTCGGTGACCTGGACCGACTCCAGCCCTACCTGCGGGCAGCTCACGAGCTGCTCGGCCGGTTGGACGATCCACCCCTGTGGCGTACGCCGTTGCACTGGAGCGGACTGCACGCGGCGATCCTCACCGACGACCCGGCAGCCGCCGACGAGCACGTCGGCGCCCTGCTCGCCGCCGCCGGCCACAGCCGGTACGCCGCCGTGGTGGCCGCCGCGGCCGAATGCTGGCTGGAGGTGCTGCGCGGCACCGTCGACCCGGTCCGGGTCGAGGCCGCCGCCCGGGGCCTGCACGACACCGGCCTGTGCTGGGACGGTGCCCGACTGGCCGGGCAGGCAGCCATCCGCACCGCCGACCGGCGGGCGATGACGGCGCTGCTGGACTGCGCTCGGGCACTACAGGGCCGGTCCGCCGCCGAGGACCGCAAGCCGGCGGCCGGGGCCGTCTCGCACCGGCTCAGCGACCGGGAGCGGGAGGTGGCCGAACTGGTGGTCGCCGGTCTCACCTACCGGGAGATCGGGGACCGATTGTTCATCTCGGCCAAGACTGTGGAGCACCACGTCGCCCGAATGCGCTCGCGGCTCAACTGCGCCAACCGCACCGACCTGTTGGCCCTGCTTCGAACCATTCTGGCCGACCCGTCGTACACCACGAACGGACAGCCCTGGCCCCGACGGGCCGCGGACTGAGCCTGGACCGGCCCGTACCCACCGGCTCCACCTGACGAGAGGACCTGCCATGACTTCTGCGGTGGCCACCGCTGACAACCTCGGCCGCGCGCTCGACAACATCGTCGACCGTGTGCCGGGCGCCCAGTTCGCGGTGGTGCTCTCCCCGGACGGGCTCCTGCTGGGCGCCTCCCGGGGCATCGACGACGAACTCGCCAGCCAACTGTCCAGCATGGTCTGCGGGCTTCAGGCGCTCGGCCTGGCGGCGGCGCGGGTCTGCGGGGACGGCGAACTGCACCAGGTGGTGGTGCAGATGTCCCGGGCGTTCCTGTTCCATGCCACCACCGGGAACGGTGCGGTCCTCGCCGTCGGTATCGACGGCGACGCGGAGGTCGGCGACATGGCGTACGAGGTGGCGATGTTCGTCGCCCAGGCCGGCGACCACCTGCCGGTGTACCTGGAGCCGGTGGCCGAGGGCGCCCTGCTCCGGTGACGTCCGGCGCGGTCAGCCCCGGTCGCGGTGCGCGTCGTACTGCGGGGCCGGGTTCGCCACCTGCCAGAACTCCGCGGGCAGGAACGCGATGACATCGTCGTACTGACCGGCTTCGACGGCCTCGCGAATGGTGTCGAGGACCGCGCGGATGCCGGCCGCCGCCAGGTCGGGGTCGACGTCCGCCCGCCCACTGACCCGCTGCACGAACACGTCGAGGCCGAAACGCTCGGCGTCCTCATGCGGGCCGAACGCGTACGCCCGCAGCCCCTCGGGCAGTTGACCGGCGAGATCGCGTGCCTCGCCGCCGTCGATCCGCTCCGCCAGGGTGGTGAGCGTGGCTCGCGCGATGGCTGTCGCCTGCTCGGCCGAGGCCCCTGTGCGGTTCGCCACGGAGCCGATGAACTGATCGTCGTCCACCTCGCCGTACCCCTCTCGCCGCGGATCCGGCGTCTACCCGACCGCTGGCGTCCCAAACGGGCGCGTCACCGGGCCACCGCCCGCCGACGCATGATCGGATCGGGCCAGGACGATCGGGCGCGGCCAGGGTCGCGGGGGCCAGGCTGGACGTCGAAAGGAGGCCTCATGATCTCGGCACTCAACCGGCTTGTCGATCTCGTCGAGGAGCACCTCACCGAGGAGATCGACGTCAGCGGCTCGGCCCGGGCGCTCGGCACGACCGAGTACCACCTGCGGCGGATGTTCTCGTCGCTGGCCGGCATGCCGTTGTCGGAGTACGTGCGCCGGCGGCGCATGACCGTCGCCGCCGCCGAGGTCGTCCGAGGCGAGGACGACCTGCTCAGCATCGCGGTGCGGTACGGGTACGGCTCCACGGAGGCGTTCGGACGCGCGTTCCGGGCCGTCCACGGCGCCGGCCCCGGTGACATTCGCCGCGACGGAGGCCCCCTTCGTACCCAACCACAACTCAGGTTCCGCCTGACCGTCGAAGGGAGCACTCCCGTGGACACCCGCATCGTCGACCGCCCCGCGTTCCGGCTCATCGGACACGCCACCCGGGTTCCGCTCATCCACCAGGGCGTCAACCCGCACATCCAGCGGCACGTCACCGCGCTGCCGGCCGAGGAGCACCAGCGGCTGAAGGAACTCAGCGACACCGAGCCGGGCGGTCTGCTCCAGGTCACCGACGACGTCGATCCCGACGCCGTCGAGGGCACCGAGCTGACCTACCTGCACGGTGTCGCCGTCGCCCGCGACACCACGGCCCCGGACGACCTCGACAGCATCGAGGCACCGGCCGGTACGTGGGCGGTCTTCCGTACCGCCGGACCGTATCCGCAGACCCTGCAACGGACCTGGGCCGCGACGGCCGCCGAATGGTTCCCGTCGAACCCGTGGCGGCTGCGGCCCGGTCCGTCGATCGTCGCGATCCTCGAGCGTGCGGCCGACTTCAGCACCGCCACCTGCGAGCTGTGGCTGCCCGTCGAACCGACCTGACGGGTACGGGTCACCGGCCGGTGGGCACGCTCCGCACGGCGTGTCCACCGGCCACCGGAACTTCCGGAAGTATCTTGACGCGTTTGGTGGCGACGTTACGATCTGCGCAATGACCGGCCGCCCCGCTCCGACCGACGTCCACCCCACCTGGTTGCCGCCCGAGGTGTTCCGCGCGATCGGCTCCCGGCACTGCCTCGTCCACGGTGAGGGAGGGCTCGTCGACACGGTTGTCGCCGAGGTCGAGCGGGCCTGTGCCGTGCATGGCGGCAGCGTCCGGCGGGAGGTCGACGGGCCGCCGCCGAGCCTCGTGCTCGCCCTGGTCCCGGCCGTCGGCGACGGCCCGGCCGAACTCGACGCCGCCCTGGCCGACCTGGACGCCGCCGATGACGGGCCGCTGGGCGCGGAAGGCTACGCGCTGGCCCGCCACGGCGAGGTCACGGTGCTGCTCGCCGACCAGCCGGCCGGTCTGCTGTACGGGCTGTTCCACCTGACCCGCCTCGGTGAATCGGCGTTCGGCGCACCGCACGAGGCACGGTTGTACCGTCCCGCGATGCGCCGTCGGATGCTCGACCACTGGGACAACGTCGACGTTCACCCGGTGATGGGGCAGGTCGAACGCGGCTATGCCGGCGGGTCGATCTTCTGGCAGGACGGGCACCCCCGGCGCGACCGCGATCGGGTCCGGGCGTACGCGCGACTGCTGGCCGCCTGCGGAGTCAACGCGGTGGCGGTGAACAACGTGAACGTCCACGCCACCGAGGCACGGCTGCTCACCGAGCGGCTCGACGACGTCGCCGAGATCGCCGACGAGTTTCGCCCGTACGGCATCCGGGTGCACCTGTCGGTCACCTTCGCCGCGCCCGTCGTCCTCGCCGGGTTGCCCACCGCGGATCCGCTCGACGACGCGGTGCGGGCCTGGTGGGCCGAGACCACCCGCGCGGTGTACGCCCGCATCCCCGACTTCGGCGGCTACGTGGTCAAGGCCGACTCGGAGGGACAACCGGGCCCGTTCAGCTATGGCCGCGACCACGCCGACGGGGCGAACCTGCTCGCCGAGGCGTTGGCGCCGCACGGCGGGGTGGTGCACTGGCGTGCCTTCGTCTACAACCACAGGCAGGACTGGCGGGACCGCTCGACCGACCGTGCCCGGGCCGCGTTCGACCACTTCGCCCCGCTCGACGGCCGCTTTCGGGACAACGTCGTCGTGCAGGTCAAGCACGGCCCGATGGATTTCCAGACCCGGGAGCCGGTCTCGCCGGTCATCACGGCGATGCCCGGCACCCGGATGGCTGTGGAGTTCCAGGTGACGCAGGAGTACACCGGCCAGCAGCGGCACGTGTGCTATCTGGCTCCCTGGTGGAGCGAGGTGCTGCGGTTCGGTTGGGGAGACGACGGAAGCACCGTCGCCGGGGTGGCCGCCGACGGTGGCGGCCTGGTCGCCGTCTCCAACGTGGGCGACGACCCGTTCTGGACCGGGCATCCGCTGGCCCAGGCCAACCTGTACGCCTTCGGCCGGCTGGCCTGGGATCCGCGGCTGCGGCCGGCGGAGGTGCTGGACGAGTGGATCGAGCTGACCTTCCACCCCGAGAGCAGCGCCGACCCGGACCTGCTCCGCCGCACGCTGCACGAGATCATGGACGACTCGTGGCGCAGCTACGAGCGCTACACGGCGCCGCTGGGCGTGGGATTCATGGTGCGGCCGGGGCACCACTACGGCCCCGACGTCGACGGGTACGAGTACACCAGGTGGGGCACGTACCATTTCGCCGACCGCGACGGCGTGGGCGTGGACCGCACCCGAGCCACCGGCACCGGCTTCACCGGTCAGTACCCGCGGCCGTGGTCCCGGGTGTACGAATCCCCGGTCACCTGCCCCGACGAGCTGCTGCTCTTCTTCCACCACGTGCCGTACGAGCATGTGCTGCACAGTGGCCGCACCGTCATCCAGCACATCTACGACACCCACTTCGACGGGGTGGCCGAAGTGGAGGCGGCCTGCCTGCGGTGGAAGTCGCTGGTCGGGCTGGTGGACGCGGCGGTGCACGCCCGGGTGACCGAGCGGCTCGACGAGCAGCTGCGCTGCGCGCGGGAGTGGCGTGACCAGGTCAACGCCTACTTCCACCGCAAGTCCGGGGTACCCGACGCGCACGGTCGCCCGCTGCACTGAGCCGACAGTCCGCGACCGCGCCGACCGTCGACGCCGCCGGGGCGCGGCGACGGCGCCTCGCCGGCCGGCGTTGTCCGCCTCAGGGTGCCTCCGCGCGGTAGAAGGCGAAGCGGCCGAACCACGCCTTGCCCCCGCCGTTCCTCGCGACGCCGCTCAGGCCGGCGTCGACAAGTGCGGCCAGCACCCGCTCGGGGAGGCTGGCGGCCACCCGGGCGTTGCGGTGCGCCATCCCCCCGCCTCGCCCGGACGGCGTTCCGTCGATGTCGAGCACGTGCAGTTCGCCGCCGCGACGCAGGACCCGCCTGACCTCCCGTAGCGCCCGGGTACGTTCCTCGTCGTCCAGGTGGTGCAGCATGAACGCGGACAGCACCCGGTCGACGCTGCCGTCGGGCAGCGGTAGCGCCCCGGCGAACGCCTGCTCGTAGCGGATCGGCAGGCCGCTCCGGGTCGCCTTGCGGCGGGCACGGCGCAGCGCGGCCGGGTCCGGGTCGATGCCCAGCGCGTCGGTGTCCGGGAGGCGGTGCCCGAGCGCGGTCAGGAGGTTGCCGGTACCGCAGCCGATCTCCAGGATCCGCTGGCCGGACCGGAGGTTCGCCCGGTCCATCAGTTGCCCGTGGATACGCCCGATTCCCGCGAGACGGGAGAACGGATCGTAGAGCGGCAGCAGCCAGTGCTTGCCCATGCCGGGCAGGTACTGCTGTGCGTCGGTGGGGTGGGACTGTCCGGTCATGCGACGCTCCGATATCAGATGAAGTTCGGTCGTACTCTCAGCGTCATGGAGCGCGACACAGTGGGCAATGGCGTAACTGTGGACCGGATGCGACGAAGTTCGGTTGCCGGGTCCCGGGCCGTCGGAGTGACCGGGCAGGGCGTGCCGGTCATCGGGTTCGACCGGGTGGCCGGCGTCGCCCCTGTCGCCGTGGCTCGTGTCCCCCAGGGCACACCCACCGTGGACCCGGTAGCCAGCGGCGCTCACGCCCACGACTTCCTGGTGCTCTTCTACGCGCACCGGGCCGACGGCAGGTTAGTGATCGACAACCGCAGGTGGTCGGTGACCGACGGGGACCTGTTCGTCATCGCACCGGGGCAGGTCGTCTCCTTCCTCGACCCGATCGAGACGACGGTCTCCGACGGGTGGGCGGTGTGGTTCCCGACCGACGTGGTGCGGCCCGGTAGGTCGGGGGCCTACTCGTCGTGGCGGTCGCACCCATTGCTTCTCCCGTTCGCCCACGGCACCCACCGGGCACAGCGGCTGCGCATCCCACCGTCCGACCGGGTGGCCTGGGTGCAGCGCTTCGCCACCCTGGACGCCGAGCGCGCCCGGCGCGACGGTCACCGAGAGGCCGCGCTCGCCCACCTGACTCTGTTGCTGGTGGCCGCGGCCCGGTTGCCGACCGGCGTCGCCGATCAGCTGCGCTCGGCGGAGGAGCCACTGCTCGCGGCGGTCTTCGACGTCATCGAGCGGCGCTACCAGGAGCCCATCTCGCTCGCCCACGTCGCCGCCGACCTGGCGCTCACCGCCGGGCATCTCACCACCGTGGTCCGCCGCCGGACCGGCCGGACCGTGCAGCAGTGGATCGGGCAGCGCCGCATGCAGCAGGCCCGCCTGCTGCTCGTCGACACCGACCTGACCGTGGCGGCGATCAGCCGCCGGGTCGGCTACCCCGACGTCAGCTACTTCATCAAACGCTTCCGGGCCGAACACGGGGTTACCCCGACCCGGTGGCGCGACGCCGCCCCCGGCACCCCATGACCGGCCGTCGTCACGGGCTGTCTGTCGGTCCCGGCGCGTAGCGTGCGGACGTGTTCGCGTCGAAGGAGCAGAGATGATCGACAGTAACGGCAGCCCGAATGTCGAGCCCGCGGCCCGCGCGCTGAAGGCGCTGCTGCCCGGGGTGGCCGACGACCAGCTCTCCGCTCCCACTCCCTGCGAGAGCTGGACGGTCGGCGACCTGCTCGACCACCTCATGGGGCTGACGCTCGCGTTCCGGACGGCCGCGGAGAAGGGACCGGATCCGGCGCCTGACGGTCCGGGTGACCCGTCGGTCGACCAGCTTGACCCGCAGTGGCGCAGCCGACTGCCGGTGCGGCTCGACGAGTTGGTCGCCGCCTGGCGTGAGCCGGCCGCCTGGACGGGCGAGACCGCGGTCGGTGGGGTGGTCCTGCCGGCCGAGCTCATGGGTGTCGTCGCGCTCAACGAACTTGTCGTCCACGGCTGGGATCTCGCCCGCGCGACCGGGCAGCCGTACGACATCGATGACCAGACCCTCGACACGGTTCACCGCCTGGTGTCCCAACAGGCCAGCAGCGACGGCACCCCCGGCCTGTTCGGGCCGTCGATCACCCAGCCCGATGATGCTCCGCTGCTCGACCGGGTCCTCGGGCTCACCGGCCGTAGTCGGGGGTGGAGATCCTAGTTCGATCGGCGGCTGGCGTCGGGACGATCATTCGGGGTGGCCGGCAAGCGGGTTCACCAGCATGGTCCGGTGGCGAGGATCGAGTGACAGCCATCCTGTCACCCGATCGTCGGGTAGCAGTGCCGCCCACGGGATCTCCGCAGGTGTTCGCGTGCCAGGGCCGATGAACAACACGAACTGCCATGGCTCCTGCCCACTGGGTCCGCACCAGGCCCGGCCGCGGATACACGGTTCGGCGGCCCGCAGCTCGTACCTTTCGGCAACGAGGCCATCGCACCAGTACCACCGGAGGTGGCGGTCCTCGAAGCCCTGAAGCTCCGCGCAGATGCGGAACTCCAGCCGTACCCAGAAGTCCTGCTCCTCCATCTCGACCCCCGCCCGCAACTGCACGCCACGGCAACCGACGTGATCAGGAGCCGCGCACCCCGGCAAGGGCTCCATGATGGCCGACCGCCTTCACGTTCGGCTGTCCCGACACCTGAGTGGGTGGGGCGTGGTCAGGCCTCGGCGGCCGTCCGTGTCCGTAGGTCAGCGGCCGGCGTCGACGTCACCCTCGGGCGAGTTCGCGGCCACCTGCCAGGGACAGCGTCTGCCCGTTGACGTGGCCGTTCGCGGCCGAGGCGAGATAGGTGATGGCGGTGGCGATGTCGTCGGGAGTGCAGATGCGACCGGTCGGGGTCTTCTCCGATTCGGCCGCGACCGCTTCCGGCCCGAGGAACGGAGCGTTCAGCGCCTTGTCGGTGAGGGTGAAGCCGGGACGCACGATGTTCGTCAGAATGCCGTGCCGGGCTTCCCGGACGGCGAGCACGCGGGCGGCGGTCTCCAGCGCTCCCTTCGCGGTGGCGTAGGCGAGCGGCCCGGCCATGGGTTGCTCGACGATGTCGGTCGACACCACGACGACGCGTCCCCAGCCGGCGGCGCGCATGGCCGGCAGGGCCGCGTCGATCAGAGCTGCCGGCCCGACGGTGTTGACGGCCAGCGACATGGTGAGGCCGCCGATCTCGTCGGCGTCGAAGGAGGGCCACTGCACGGCGTTGGCGACCAGGACGGAGACCGGTCCGAGACGTTCGGTGATCTCGTCGATGACGTGCGGCACGGCGGTGACGATGCGGTGATCAAGGCGGACGGCACAGGCCTGGCCGCCGGTGCGCGTGATGACGTCGACCACGTCCATGGCGCCGTCGTGGTTGGTGTGCCAGGACACGGCGACAGCGGCGCCTTCCGCCGCCAGGTGCAGCGCCGTGGCTCGGCCGATGGCTCCGGAAGCCCCGGTGACGAGGGCGACCTTGTTCGACAAACCGGTTTCCATCATCAGCTCCATAGCCGGCTATAGGTTAGCCGACTATGTAACATCCGACGGTGGCTCGTCAACTCGTAGACTGCCCAGGTGGAGCTCACGGATGTGCTGGCAACCAACAAGGCCCTGGTCAAGGTGGCCAAGCTGTACCGCAGCGCGCAGGCCGACGTGTTGAGCGCGCTCGCCCTACATCCGGGACAGGACGTCCTGCTGTGGATGCTCGGCCAGGAGCCCGACGGCATGACGGTCTCTGAGATCGCCGCTCGGCTCGGAGTGGAACAACCCACTGTCACCCGCAGCCTCAGCCGCCTGCACCAGGGCGGCTGGTTCGTCAGGGAGGCCGTGCCGGGCGACAGGCGGGCCACCCGGGTCCAGTTGACCCGGAAGGGCCGGGCGGTCATCCCGGAGATCGAAGCGGCCTGGCGTACGCTCGCCGAGACCGCGACTGCCGGGATGGCGGACGACCAACGCGCCACCCTGGTGCACCTGCTGGAGAAGGTGCGGGAAAACCTGCTCACCCTTGCCGCCGAAACCGAGTGAGCAGACCGTCAGCCGGTGCCGGGGTTCACTCCGCATGGTCACGGCCATACCCCGGGTAGGATCTGCTGATCGACGCTGGCCCGCCATACACGCGCGCCGCACTCGCCGGGGACCTGACGTCGCTCGGCGTGCGGCGCGGGTCGGTGTCGCTTGTGCACTCGTCACTCAAAGCGCTCGGCTGGGTCTGCGGCGGCCCGGTCGCGGTGGTCCAGGCGCTGCTCGACTCGCTGGGCCCGGAGGGCACCCTGGTGGTGCCGACGCACACGCCGGACAACACCGATCCCGCCGGCTGGCGGCACCCGCCCGTACCGGAGACATGGTGGCCGGTGATCCGCGCCCACATGCCCGGGTTCGACCCGTCGGTCACGCCGAGCCGGTGGATGGGCGTGGTCGCGGAGACCGTCCGTACCTGGCCGGGCGCGCGGCGCAGCGACCACCCGCAGGTGTCGTTCGCGGCCGTCGGTCCGGCCGCCGAAGCGGTGGTGACCGGGCACCGGCTTGACGACATGCTCGGGGAGCACTCACCGCTGGGTGCCGTCTACCGGCTGGACGGTGACGTCCTGCTGCTCGGCGCCGCCCACGGCAGCAACACGTCACTGCACCTGGCCGAGTACCGGTTGCCGGACCCGCCGCGCAGACGGGAGGGCTCGGCTGTCCGCACTCCCACCGGCCGGGCCTGGGAAGAATGGCAGGACGTCGACACCGACGAGAGCGACTTCGACCAGGTCGGCGACGCCTTCGAGAGCATCGGCAGCACGCGGATCGGGCGGGTCGGCGGGGCCGAGTGCCGGCTGATGCGCCAGCGCGCGCTTGTCGACTTCGCCGTCGACTGGCTCACCGCCCATCGGACGCCCCGCGAGCCACAGCGCTGACCGGCGACCAGGACGACAAGCGGACTCCGGCGTCAACGGCCGGGCGAGAGCTCATCGGCTTTCACGAATTCCTCCCGGATGATGTCGATCATCGGTGCGCCGCCGCGGACCAGCGCCAGGGCCAGCACCGAGGCGAGCGCGACGAGCGCCGCCTCCGAGGCGACGATGGTGAGCGCCGTCGCGGCCACCAGCAGCAACGCGGTGCCGACGGCGACCACCGGGGTACGCAGCACGAAGTACCCGGCCAGTCGGAACACGTCGCGCAGCCGGAACGTGAACAGCGACGTGATCACCAGTGCGTTGACTCCGATCACGGACACCCCGGCGCCGACCAGCACCAACGGCACCGCCCACCACCCGGGCACCCCTGCGGCCGGCAGGTTGACCAGGTTGACCGCGAGGACTGTCAGCCACAGCAGGGTCGGTACCCAGACCAGCAGCGAGCCGGCCAGGTTGGCGCGGTAGCCGCGCCAGTACCGCCGCCACGGATGCAGCTCGGTCAGGTCGAGACGCTGCCGGTGCAGGGCGTACAGCGCGGCGGAGAACGCCGGACCGAACGGCACCGCACAGACCGCGACCAGCGGCAGGTTGCTCACGTGCCGCTCCAGCGCGAAGAGTGCCACCAGGCCGGGGGCCGCGCAGAGCAGCAGCAGCAACTCGACCACGAGCAACGTGTAGATCAGCGCCGCGCCCCGGGACAGCGGGCCGGCGCCGAACTCCCGACGGGCCGCGGTGCTCACGACGGCTCCCCGCCGAGCAGCCGACTGTCATCCCACCATTGTGGGGTCTCGTCGGTCACCGCGCTCACCTCGGCAAGGGTCACCTCGTGCCGGGCCAGGTGCAGGTCCAACTCGACGCGGCCGGCCAGCACCGGCAGCGAGCCGTGCCGCCGGGCCGGTTCCGCTGCCTGCCGTAGCGCGTCCAGCTGGCGGGCGGTGGGGGAGGGCGGTCGCCCCAGCTCACACCAGGCCCGCCAGGCGTTGCCGGCCTCCTCGCTGACCGAGGAGCGCAGCAGGAAGGCGGTACGGGCCGTCGCGTCGGCGACCGGCAGGGACAGGCGTACGGTGTGGCCGTCCACCGGGTCACGGCCGGTGACGTCGACCGGAGCCCAGGCCAGCACGGCGATCCGGCCGGTGTCGTCGCGGGTGACCAGGTGGTCCGCGCCACGGGCCAGGATCTGCCCGCCCAGCCGGTTCATGAAGGCGTACAGGTGGAACGTGGGCTTGCGGATCTGACGGTGGGTGAGCAGGCCGAAGCCGCCGTGGAACAGCGTGGTCGGGATGCCCACCTCCTCGAACACGTCGCTGAAGGTCCAGTACGCGAAGGAGTCGACCAGGTCGCCGCCGCCGGCCAGTACCGGGGCGAGGTAGGCGGCATGGAAGGCGGTGTCGTGGATGGGGTTGTCCGGCCGGTACGAACTGTTGAACTCGGTGATGTGCACCGGCAGGTCGGCCAGCGCGGTGCCGGCGAGCAACTGGCGAGGGCTGGCGAACTGCTCCAGCAGCCGCTGCGCCGGAGCGAGGCTCTGGTGGACACCGAACGGCACGTGTTGGGCCGGGCCGGAACTGTAGGCGTGCCGGCTGACGAAGTCGATGGGCACCGAGCGGTCGGTGACGAACTCGGCGAACCGGGGCAGCCACGCGTCGTCGGCGCCGGGAGAGAGTGCCGGACCACCGACCTGGAGGTCGGCGTCGACGTCCTTCACCGCGTGCGCGGTGACCTCGTAGAGCCGGTGGTAGGCGTCGGCGTCCGCGTCCTGCCAGAACTCCTTCAGGTCGGGCTCGTTCCACACCTCGATCGGCCAACCCCGCACCTCGTCCAGGCCGTACCGGTCGACGAGGTGGCCGACGGTGGCCCGGACCAGGTCGGCCCATTCGCCGTGCGATCGGGGCGGGGTGACATTGCCCCGCCACCAGAAGACCGTCTGGTCCCCGCTGGCCAGCTCGGAAGGCATGAAACCCAGCTCCACGAAGGGCCGGATGCCCAGTTCCAGGTACGCGTCGACGACCTGGTCGACGTAGCCGAAGGCGTGCCGGACGTGGCGTTGGCCCCGGTACTCGTACGGTCGGTGCACGCCGACGCCGTCGCTGAGCAGGCCGTGTCCTCGGATGTACCGGAACCCGATCTCGCGTTGGACCAGCGCCAGCGAGTCCTGGTAGTCGCGCCGCAGGGCCAGGTCGAACCGGCCGGTGCCGACGGCGAGCCGCCACGCGTCGCTCAGCCGGCCGACGGGTTGCTCCGCAACGGTGATGCGCATCGTCGTCCTCGGGGGCAGGTGTCCGGTCCGGTCGCGCCGACACGACCGGACCGGACACGTCTTCTAGTTGTTGTTCTCCTGGAAGCGCTTGTACGCCTTGTTGACCGTCTCCAGGTAGGCGTCCATGTTCTTGCTCTTCAGCTCCGCCACGTACGCGTCCCACTGGGCGAAGTCACGCTGCCCGAGGATGAACTGGAGCGTCGCCTGGTAGACGTGGTCCTTCAGCGGGGTCTCCCAGAGCGACACCTGCTCCCGCTCCTCGTCGCTGAGCGGGTACGGCGGCGGCGGCGACTTCGGCGCCCGGGCGTTCATCACCTGCTGGAACTCCTGCTCCTCGGGGGAGAAGAACGCCTGCACCAGCTCGGGCTTGCCGCCGTAGGCGAACACCCCGTTGCCGAAGCCGAAGTCCTTCTGCAGGTGCTTGGGCGCGCCGGGGTTGAGGCCGATCATGTCGACGTCGGGGGCGAGGGTGTTCTTGCCGGCGGCGTCCTTGACGAAGGTCGTCCCCTCGACACCCCACTTGGCGAACTCCTGGCCCTCGTCGGAGTACCAGAGCCAGTCGACGAACTGCATCATGGCCACGAAGTTCTTGCTCTCGCGGGCCTTCGAGGAGATCATCATGCCGTTCTCGAGCCGGCTGGCCGGGTTGATCTCGCCGGCTGGTCCTACCGGCAGCGGGATCTTGGTGATCTTCGCCTTCGGGTTGGTCGCCGCCAGGTCAGGCCGGTAGTCGTTGACCAGGGTCTGCGCGTTGGTGCTGATCACGAAGGACTTGCCGTTGGCGAGCTTCTGCCGGGCCAGATCGTCGGTCTGGGTGAAGCTCTCCGGGTCGAGCAGCTTCTCCGACACCAGCTTGTTGAGGTACTCGAGCATGTGCCGGTAGTGCTCGCTGGCGCCGGTGTACTCGAACTGCTGCGCCTGCGCGTTCCAACTGACGTGCTGGAAGTTCCAGCCCGCGCCCGCCAGGCCGTGCGACACGGCCAGCAGGTTCAGCAGGTTGCCGGCGGGGTTGGGCTGGCTGAACCGGTCGGAGAACGGGTAGATGGCGGGGTACTTCGCCTTCATCGCCTTGAGCATGGTGTAGACGTCGTCCCAGGTCTTGGGGATGTCCAGGTTCAGCTCTTCGAGGATGTCGGTGCGGACCGCCAGGGAGTAGTCGTGCCAGGGCTTCTCGTGCAGGCCCGGCAGCAGGTAGAACTTGCCGTCCTGCTGGCGCAGCGTGTCCATCTCAGCCTTCAGGTTCCACTTCTCGATCTTGTCCTTGAAGTTCGGCATCAGATCGAGGTAGTCGCTGACCGGCAGGATCGCCCCCGAGGAGACGTACGCGTGCACGTCCGGCGGATACGTCTTGGGGATGAGCAGTGGGGCGTCGCCGGCACCGATGAGCAGGCTGCGCTTCTGGTTGTAGTCGCTCAGCGGCACGGAGACCTTTTCGAGGCTGACGTTCGTCCGGGACTTCAACTCCGTCCAGAACAGCCAGTCCTCCTTGAGCGGATAGTTCGGATGGTTGTTGTAGAGGACGGAGAAGGAGAGCGGCTCGGTGGCCTTGAACTGGGTACCGGCGGCGTAGTTCTCCATCGCGCCGGCCCGGTTCTCCGACAGGTCCTCGCTGTCGGACGGGTCGTCGCCACAGGCGGTGACGCTGCCGAGGGCTAGCAGCACGGCAGCAGCCGCCGCCGCGTGACGCCACGATCTGCGGAACATGGCGGGATCCTTTCAACTCGGTGGTGGGAGGGGTGGTTGCTTCTGGTCAGCCCTTGACCGCGCCGAGCATGATGCCCCGGACGAAGTACCGTTGGACGAAGGGATAGACCAGCAGGATCGGCAGGGTGGTGAGCACGATGGTGACCGCCTTGAGCGTCGCCTCGGCCTGTACCTCGTTGGCCTCGGTGATCGACCCGACGTTCTCCGCGCCGGTGGCGCCGGCGATCAGGTTGCGGAGGTACACGGTGACCGGCCACAGCTCCTGCCGGTCCATGTAGAGGAACGCCGCGAACCAGGAGTTCCAGAAGGCCACCGCGTAGAAGAGCACCATCGTGGCGACGATGGCCTTCGACAGCGGCAGCACGATCCGCAGCAGGATCCCGTACGTGTTGAGACCATCGACGGCGGCGGCCTCCTCCAACTCCGTCGGCAGGCTCTCGAAGAACGCCTTCATCACCAGCAGGTTGAACACGTTTATGGCGTTGGGCAGCGCGATGGCCCAGACGCTGTTCTTCAGGCCCAGGCTGGTGACCAGGACGTAGTTGGGGATCAGGCCGCCGGTGAAGAACATGGTGAAGACCGCGATGCCGACCAGGGCGCTGCGCCCCTTGAGCTGTTTCTTGGACAGCACGTACGCGTAGCAGGTGGTCATCACGATCGAGATGACGGTCGCGGTGACCGTGTAGAACACCGTGTTCCGGTAGTTCGTCCAGAACAGCGAGTCGGACATCAGCAACTGGTAGGTGTCCAGGGTGAAGCCGCGCGGTACGAGGTTCACCTGCCCGGCGATGATGTACGACTCGTGGCTCATCGACCGGGCGACGATGTTGACGAACGGGTAGAGCGTCACCACCACCACGAGGGTCAGGATGATCCCGTTGACGACGCGGAACGCCCGGTACCCGCGGGTCTCCTGGATGCCGCGCCGACGGGGACGGGGCTTGGATCCGGTCGGCCGCTGGGCGGCGTCGATGGTCACCACAGGCTCGTCCCCACCGTGCGGCGGGCGATCAGGTTCGCCGACATCACCAGGATCAGCCCGATGACCGCCTCGAACAGCCCGATCGCCGCGGCGTAACTGAAGTTGCTGGACGCGAAGCCCATCCGGAACAGGTAGGTGGACAGGACGTCGGCGGTCGGATAGGTCAGCGGGTTGTACAGCAGCAGGATCTTCTCGAACCCGACCGCCATGAAGGTGCCGATGTTGAGGATCAGCAACGTCACCATCGTCGGCCGGATGCCGGGCAGCGTGACGTGCCAGGTCTGTCGCCACCGGCTCGCACCGTCGATCCGGGCCGCCTCGTAGAGGTCATCGTCGATGGTGGTGAGCGCGGCCAGGTAGAGGATCGTGCCCCAGCCCACCGTCTGCCAGACCTCCGAGGAGACGTAGATGGTGCGGAACCACTCCGGCCTTTGCAGGAACGGAATCGCCTCACCGCCACCGGCGCGAACGAGTTGGTTGACCGTGCCGTCCATGGACAGCAGCTGCATGACGATGGCCGCGACGATCACGATGGACAGGAAGTGCGGCAGGTAGGACACGGACTGCACGAAACGCTTCAGCTTGCGGGCCCGCACCTCGTTGAGCAGCAACGCCAGCACGATGGGCAGGGGGAAGCAGAACAGCAGGGTCAGCGCGCCCAGCACCAGGGTGTTGGTGAAGACGTTCCAGAACGTCGGGTCGTTGAGGAACATCTTGAAGTAGCGCAGCCCGACCCAGTACTCACCGAAGATGTTGCCGCCGGGCTGGAACCGCCGGAAGGCGATCACGTTGCCCAGCATCGGCAGGTACCGGAAGATCAGGAAGAACAGCAGCGGCAGGATGGCCAGCGAGTACAGCTGCCAGTCCCGCCGCAGGGCGCGGCGCCAGGTCTGGCGGGCCGCCCGCGGCGGTCGGTCCGGCGCCGTCGGGCCGGGGGCGGGTGCGGACGGGGTAAGTGTGGTCGTGGTGCTCATGCCGGGCTCCCCGGCAAGGGCTCGACACGTACCCCTGACAGCAGCTCGCGGTGGTGACCGACCTCGCGCTCGCCGCCGGCCAGCCGCAGTGCCAGGCTGGCCACCGCTTCGCCGCTGGAGCGGCTGAGCCGCAGCTGCACCTCGCCGGGCTCGACCACGCGCCGGCCGTGCACTCCGGTGAACGAGGTGACGTCGGCGGAGACCGCGAAGCTGACCCGGGCCGTCGCGCCCGGCTCCAGCGGTACCCGCGCGTAGCCGATCAGGCGCACCACCGGTCGGGTGGTCTGTGCCACCGGATCGTGCAGATAGAGCTGGACGATCTCGGTGCCGGCCCGGGCACCGGTGTTGCGGACCGTGACGCCGACGGTAACCTCCCCGTCGACCGGCCAGGTCGCCGGCTCACCTGTGACGCCGCCGGGCGCGTCGGCCACCTCGGCGTCGCTCCACTCGAAGGTGGTGTAGCTGAGACCGTGGCCGAACGGGAACGCCGGCGTCGGATCCACCGAGGACACCTCGGTGCGCCGGCCCAGGATGGGGGTGAGGTACGTGCCGGGCAGGCCACCTGCGTGCCGGGGCACGCTGACCGGCAGTCTCCCCGACGGATTCACCTCGCCGGTGAGGATCTCGGCCAACGCCTCGCCGCCGAGCTGACCGGGGAAGAACGCCTGCACGATGGCGGCCGCGCCGTCCACGTCCGCGCCGAGCGCGTACGGCCGGCCGGAGAGCACCACCAGGACCACCGGGGTTGCAGTGGCCAGCACCGCGCGGACCAGTTCGGCCTGCACCCCGGGCAGCTGGAGGTCGACCGCGTCGCAGCCCTCGCCGGAGGTGCCCCGGCCGAACATGCCGGCCCGGTCGCCGACGGCAAGGACACAGACATCGGCGTCGGTGGCCGCCTGGACCGCCGCGGCGATGCCGGAGGTGTCGTCGCCGGTGATGCCGGTGCCTGGTACGTGGGTGAGCTGCGGATGCCGACGTTGGAGCGCCTCGCGCAGGGACGGGATCTCGACCCCGGTGCCGTGCTCGGGATGATGCACACCCACGTGCAGCGGGAACGAGTAGCAGCCGAGCATCGCCATCGCGTCGTCCGCGACCGGCCCGACCAGCGCGACCCGCTGGTGGGCGGCGAGGGGCAGCAGCTCGTCCCGGTTGCGGAGCAGAACGACTGACTGGCGGGCCAACCGCAGGGCGACGGCCTGGCTGGCCTCGTCGTCGAGGCGCAGCGCCTCGACCTCGGCCGGCAGCTCGCGCCAGCCCTCGTCGAGCAGACCCAGCTCGATCTTCTGGATAAGCACCCGCCGAAGGGCGCGGTCGACATGTGCCTCGCTGACCTCGCCGGAGCGCACCGCCGCCGCCAGCGGCGCGCCGTAGGCGTCCACAGTGGGCAGCTCCACGTCGATCCCGGCCCGCAGGGCCAGCCCTGCTGCCGCCGCGGCGTCGGCCGCGACACCGTGCAGGGTCTC
The DNA here is from genome assembly GCF_040660295.1 of Micromonospora sp. NPDC049891. Classification (NCBI taxonomy): domain Bacteria; kingdom Bacillati; phylum Actinomycetota; class Actinomycetes; order Micromonosporales; family Micromonosporaceae; genus Micromonospora; species Micromonospora sp. NPDC049891. The sequence goes on along the minus strand of NZ_JBFAML010000017.1, from coordinate 3,840 downwards.
CAGGAACCGGACGGCGAAGTAGTCGGCGACGAGCACGCCGTCGAAGCCCCACTCGTCGCGCAGCGTCCGGGTGAGCAGCTCCTCGTCGGCCGCCGCCGGCACACCGTCGATCTCGGCGTACGAATTCATCACCGATCGCGCCCCGCCGAGGCGCAGGGCCATCTCGAAGGGCGGGAGGATCACGTCGGCCAGTTCCCGGCGTCCCATCGCCGTCGGCGCCAAATTCCGCCCGCCGCGCGAAGCCGAGTAGCCGGCGAAGTGCTTGAGCGTCGCCACCACCCCGGCCCGCTCCAGCCCGCGTACGTATGCCGCGCCGATCGTGCCGACCAGGTAGGGGTCCTCGGCGATCGTCTCCTCGGTGCGCCCCCAGCGGTAGTCGCGGGTGACGTCCAGCACCGGCGCGAGTCCCTGGTGGACACCGGCCGCCCGCATCGATCGGCCGATCAGGCCGGCCATCTCCTCCACCAGCTCCGGGTCGAAGGCCGCACCCCAGCTCAGCGGTGCCGGGTAGACGGTCGCTCGCCAGGCGGCGAAACCGGTGAGGCACTCCTCGTGCACCTGGGCCGGAATACCGAACCGGCTCGCCGCGACGATCTGCGCCTGCGAGGCCGCCAGGGACCGCGCGCCGAGGACCGGATCCACCGGCGCGGTCCCGAAGGGCCGGGTCAGCTGCCCCAGGCCGTGCCGGATCGCCTCCTGCCACGGTGGAATGTGCTCGACCATGTCGGTCTGGTGCGGAGCGACGCCTTCGCCGGAGGCGTCCGCGCCGACCCAGAGACCGACCAGCTGGGCGAGCTTCTCCTCCAGCGACATCAGCGGGATGAGCGCGTCGGCCCGTTCGTCCGGTCGCAGCTTCGGGTCACGCCATCGATCGGCGTGGGAGGACGCCAATCGGTCGTCGACGGGCAGCTGACTTGTCATGCGAACCCCTCCGGCCGGGTCCGGGAGCGTCTCCCGGCAGGCCACGCCGACCGCCGTGGGACACGGCGATTATCGAAATTTTCGGAAACCTGCTCGGCACCTGTGTCCGGGAACCTAAGGGCGTCGACAGGGCATGTCAAGGGGCGCGGAAAGACTGTTCAGACCGTACTTGCCGTGCGGGTAAGCGATTGCCGGCATTCACCGTGACGAGTGGGCGCCATCGACTCGGGTCACCTTCCATCGGTCCGAAGCGTGTTAGAGTCTCCGAAATTTTCGGACTCGTTGCAGAGGATCGGATGGCAGAGAAGCGTTCACCGGCAGCGCTCGGCTCCGCGACCATCGCGACCATCGCGCGGGAGGTCGGCGTCTCCTCGGCGACCGTCTCCAAAGTCCTCAACGGACGATCCGACGTCGCGGCCGTCACCCGGGCGCGGGTCGAGGCCAGCCTGCAGCGACACCGCTACCGCAGGCGTGCCCGCCGAGCGCCCGGCGAAGGCCAGATCGACCTGGTGTTCCACGAGTTCGGCTCGGACTGGGCCTTGGAGATCATCAGGGGGGTCGAGGCGGTCGCCACCCTCACCGGGGTGAACGTCGTGCTGTCACAGCTCAACGCCGCCCGCCGGCCGCCGCAGTCCTGGGTCGACGCGGCGGTCGCCCGGCGTCCCCTCGGGGTGCTGCTGGTCATGTGCAACCTCACCGACTCGCAGCGACAGCAGTTGCAGCGGCAGTCGATTCCCGTGGTCGTGATCGACACTGACAGCGCCAGCGTCGCCTCAGTGCCCACCGTCGGCTCGAACAACTGGAACGGTGGCCTGATCGCCACCCGGCACCTGCTGGATCTCGGGCATCGCCGGATCGCTGTCATCTCCGGCCCACGGGATGTGCTCTGCGCCCGGGCCCGTACGGCCGGCTTCCGATGCGCCCACGAGGAACTCGGCGTCCCGATCGACGCCACGCTGATCCGGCACGGCAACTTCCACCTCGACGCCGGCTACACGCACGGCATCGAGCTGCTGAGTCGGCCCGACCGACCGACGGCGATCTTCGCCGGCTCGGATCTCCAGGCGTTGGGGGTGCTGCGGGCAGCCCGGCAGCTCGGCCTCGACGTTCCCGGTGACGTGTCGGTGGTCGGCTACGACAACCTTCCGCTCTCCGCCTGGATCGGTCCGGCCCTGACCACTGTCAATCAACCGTTGCGCGACATGGCCGGCACCGCCGCCCAGATGCTGCTCGATCTCGCCCGCGGCAATGCCCTGCCCACCAGCCGGATAGACCTCGTCGCCGAGCTGGTGATCCGGGAGAGCACCGCACCGCCTTCACATCCCTGACCGAGCCCGTTGCGAGGAACCATGCCCCTGTTCGACCTGCCTCTGGACCAGTTGCGGCAGTACGCACCAGCCGTGGCCGAGCCCGCCGATTTCGACGAGTTCTGGCGGTCGACCCTGGACGCGGCGGCGCAGTCACCGGTGCTGCTCGACGTCCGCCCCGTACCGACCGACCTGCGCCTGGTGGACAGTTGGGACGTCACCTTCGCCGGCTTCGGTGGTGATCCGGTCCGGGCCTGGTACAACCGGCCCGCCGGAGTCGACGACGCGTTGCCGGTGATCGTCGAGTATGTCGGCTACGGCCGTGGCCGTGGGTTGCCGCACGAACGTCTGACCTGGCCGGTCGCCGGTTACGCCCACCTGCTCATGGACGCCAGGGGGCAGTCGGGCCAGTACGGCGCGGGAGACACACCGGACCCGCACGGCCAGGCGCAGGGCGGGCCGTCGCCGGTGACCCGAGGCATCCTGAGCCCGGAGGGCTACTACTACCGCCGCCTCATCACCGACGCGGTACGCGCGGTCGAGGCCGCGCGGGCCCTGCCGGGGGTCGATCCGCACGGTGTCGTGGCGGCCGGCAACAGCCAGGGCGGCGGCCTGGCCCTGGCTGTTGCCGGGCTCGACGTCGAACTGGCCGCCGTGCTCACCACCGCGCCGTTCCTCTGCCACCTGCAACGGGCCATCGAGATCACCGAGGTCGGCGTCTACGGCGAGATCGTCAACTACCTGGCGGTCAACCGGGACGCGGAGCCGGTCGTACGGCGCACCCTGTCCTACGTCGACGGGGTCAGCTTCGCTCGTCGGGCCGTGGCACCTGTCCACTTCGGGATCGGGCTGCGAGACATGGTCTGCCCCCCGAGCACCGGGTTCGCCGCCTACAACCACTACGGCGCCGCCGCCGATGGCCCGCCTGCCGAGCGGACGATGCACGTGTATCCGTTCAACGGCCACGAGCACGGCGACGCCACCCACGTGCGACGGCAGCTCCGCTGGCTGGCCGACGTGCTCGGCGGCGGGACTTCGGACCGGCCGCACGGACCGAAACTTTCGGGGGCGCTGATCTCGCCTGCGTGACCGAGTTCCCCATGGCGCACCGCCGGTGCCGGAGACGAACCGTGACTCGGACGAACAGTCGAAGACTGCTCGGGCGCGTTGAGCTTTCGGACCTGTTTCGATACTGTTTTCGATACAACAGCCTCGATCTACTCACGATGGTCGGCTGAATGCACCGGCCGACGCGGCATCCGGGCGACCGCGTCGGCGAGGGAGGGCCATCGTGCTGGGCAGTAGTCGGGGCCGGCTACTCATCAGCACGGCTTCGTCGAAAGGCTCATGCCATGAACAACGCCCTCGCCCGCGCCAGCGGGCGGCTGGCTACCCGACTGCGACCGCGCGCCGCGCTGGTCTCGGCCGCAGCCGGTCTCGCCCTCGTCGCCACCAGCATGGTGGTGGTGACCTCCAGTGCCCAGGCTGCCGAGTCCACCCTTGGGGCGGCTGCCGCGCAGTCCGGCCGTTACTTCGGTGCTGCGGTGGCGGCGAACAAGCTCTCCGATTCCACCTATGTCGGCATCCTCAATCGTGAGTTCAACTCGGTCAC
>NZ_JBFAML010000016.1:0-155654 GCF_040660295.1 Micromonospora sp. NPDC049891 | reverse complement strand
GAAGAAGTGCTTCTTGGCCTCCTCGACGCCCTTGGCGATCGCCGCGGGCACCTCCTTGGCCTTTCCGCGACGCATTTCGCAGTTGTCAGGGATCAGCGGGCGATCTCGGTGACCCGGGACTCGCGAACCACCGTCACCCGGATCTGACCCGGATAGGTCAACTCCTCCTCGACCTGCTTGGCCACGTCCCGGGCCAGCACCGCCGCGCCGATGTCGTCGACGTCGTCGGGCTTGACCATCACCCGGATCTCCCGGCCCGCCTGCATGGCGAAGACCTTCTCCACGCCCTGCTTGCCGGCCGCGATCTCCTCGATGCGTTCCAGCCGCTTGACGTACGCTTCCAGGCTCTCCCGCCGCGCCCCCGGCCGGCCGCCCGAGCAGGCGTCGGACGCCTGGGTCAGCACCGCCTCCACGGTCTGCGGCGGCACCTCGTTGTGGTGCGCCTCGATAGCGTGGACCACGTCCTCGCTCTCGCCGTACTTGCGGGCCACGTCCGCGCCGATGATGGCGTGGCTGCCCTCCACCTCGTGGGTGAGCGCCTTGCCGATGTCGTGCAGGAACGCCGACCGCTTGATCAACGGCACGTCCAGTCGCAGTTCGGCCGCCATCACCCCGGCGATGTGCGCGGTCTCCACCAGATGCTTGAGCACGTTCTGCCCGTACGAGGTGCGGTAACGCAGCCGGCCCAGCAGGGTGACCAGCTCCGGGTGGATCTCGGTGATGCCGACCTCCACCAGCGCGTCCTCGGCGGCCCGGTGGCAGAGCTGATCCACCTCCTGGCGGGCCAGGTCGTGCACCTCCTCGATCCGGTGCGGATGGATCCGGCCGTCCAGCACCAGCTTCTCCAGGGTCAACCGACCGATCTCCCGGCGGACCGGGTCGAAGCAGGACAGCAGCACCGCCTCGGGAGTGTCATCGATGATCAGGTTCACCCCGGTGACCGACTCGAAGGCCCGGATGTTGCGGCCCTCCCGGCCGATGATCCGCCCCTTCATCTCATCACCCGGCAGGTGCAGCACACTGACCACGCTCTCGGCGGTCTGCTCGCTCGCCACCCGCTGGATCGCGTCGACCACGATGTGCCGGGCCCGCTGCTCGGCGGTGGACCTCGCGTCGGACTCGATGTCCCGGACCAGCAGCGCGGCCTCCCGCTTCGCCTGGCCCTCGATCGCCTCGACCAGCTCGGCCCGCGCGGCGTCGGCGGTCAACTCGGCGACCCGCTCCAACTCACGTCGCCGCTGGTTCTCCGCCTCGGCCAGCTCGGCCTCCCGCTCGGCCAGCGCCGCCTCGCGGGCGGCCAGCGCGGCATTCGCCGCCGTGAGCTGGCGTTCCCGTTCCGCGAGCCGCTCCACCTCCTCGGTGTGCAGCCGCTCCCGCTCGTCCATCCGGGTCGCCCGCCGCTCCACCTCGGCGGCCTGTTCCCGGGTGGTCGCGGCGAGCACCGCCACCTCCCGCTCACCGCTGCGCCGCGCAGCGGTGCGCAACTGCTCGGCATCCGCCTCGGCCTGCTTGTGCGCCCGTTCGAGCACCGTGTCCGCCTCGGCGCGGGCGTCGTCGAGCACCCGGCGGGCCTCCGCCCGCGCCGCCTTCGCCTCGGCCTTGGCCGCCGCCGCCTCGGCGCGGGCCGCCGCCGCTGCGGACTTCGCCACGTCGATTGTGCTGTTGACCTCGTCAGCGGCGGTGCGCAGCGCGGCCAGCGACTGCTCCTGCCGGTCCTTCTCCGCGACGTACGCGGGATCCTCAGGTGCCGGACGCGTCAACAGCCCCCGCATCAGCCGCACCCCGAACAGGACCGCACCGAGCACCACGAGGGTCAGCACCAGCACGGCGGTCAGGATCACGACATCGAAGGCGCTCATCCGGCCGCTCCGTCCCGCCGGCCACCGGAATGAGCCACGACACCGGCGGCTTCCGCCGCACCCCCGAGCCCGACCACGGCGGCACCGGTGGGCGACACCGGATGGCGCCCCGGCGATCGCGAACTCTGCTCACCGTCGTCGGTGGCCCCGGATTCCGCCGCACCGGGAGCGCCGTGCCCCCCGCTCATGCCGGCGCTCCACTCCGCCGCGCGCCCCTAGCGGGCAGCGCCGAACGAAGCCGCAAGGTCGGCTCGCTCCGCTCGCTCATGCCGGGACTCCGGTGAACCTCTGCCGCCTCGCCATGGCGCGCCTCCCCTGAACCGTCGCGCCGCAACAGCCTGCCGGGTGGGCATGCTCCTGCGACTCTGGACGCCCGACCGGAGCGCGTGGCCGTGGGTTGGCTTCCTCCGCCGACGGCCCTGACGGCCGTCGGCGGGCCGGGTGCAGTGTCACGTGAGCCCGGACCGGCCTGTCCGAAGCTGACGTACGTGGCCGATGGTGCCGGCCAAAGTGATGCTGTTCTGTTACGGGATCTATGTTGTGCGCTTAGCCTGCGCTTGGTCGGGCAATGTGAGCCTTTATGGCGAGGCTAGGTCCCAACCGGCCTCCGGTCAAGAACAGATGATCAAACCACCCGGACGGAGAGAAGTTAACTCGTCACCCTCCGCCAATGAATACTCGGACGCCAGTGGGCAAAAAAGACGAACACCCAACGCCGAGTTGACTCATCCGGGCTGGTCAGGTCAACGGACCCGGGCGCTGCGGGAGTTGGACCGACGGTCAGCGGTCGATCTCGCCCTCGGCGTCGGCGAGGGCGTCGGCGTCGATCTGCTCGGCGAACTCGGCCGCCTCGGCGCTCTGCGCGGCGATCGCGTCCTTCACCGCCCGGATCGCCACACCGGCCGGGTAGCCCTTCCGGGCCAGCATGCCGACCAACCGCCGGAACACCGCGTCCGGCTCACCTCGGGCGGTACGCAGCTTCCGGTCCACCAGGGCGCGGGCAGTCTCCGCCTCGGTGCTCTCGTCCAATTCGTCAAGCGCCTCGCTGGCCGTGTCACCATCCACGCCACGCTGGCGCAGCTCATTGGCAAGTGCCCGGCGGGCCAGCCCACGGCCGGCGTGCCGGCTGCTCACCCAGGCCCGAGCGAACGCCGCGTCGTCGATGATGCCGACCTCGTCGTACCTGTCGAGAACCTGGTTGGCGGTCTCCTCGGAGATGCCCCGCCGAGCCAACGCGGTCGCCAGCTCGGCCCGGGTACGCGGACGCACCGCGAGCTGCCGCAGACAGATCTCCCGGGCCACCTCGGCCTCGTCGCGAGGCGCGGATGCCGCCTCGCCGCGCGCCGGACCGCCGGCCCGTCCGGCGGAGCCGGCTGCACCCCAGGCCTGGGTGCCTGGAGCCGACGCGTCCCGGGGATCGGCCGACGCCGGGTCACCCGGGTCGGAGGCGTTCCCGGAGGCGCGGCGGCCTCGGCGGGGACGCGGTGTGGAGTCACCCGCTCGGGGCGGGCTGGCATCCCAGCCCCGCCCCGAGCGGGCACGTCGTCCTGCCACGACTCAGGATCAGAAGTCGACAGGCGGCAGCTCCGGGCCACCGGCGGCGTCGCCCGCGCCGACCCCGACGCCGAGCTTCTCCAGGATCTTCTTCTCGATCTCGGCGGCCACGTCCGGGTTCTCCCGGAGGAACTCGCGGGCCTTCTCCTTGCCCTGGCCCAGCTGGTCGCCCTCGTAGGTGTACCAGGCACCGGACTTGCGGATGATCGACTGCTCGACGCCGACGTCGATGAGGGAGCCCTCGCGAGAGATGCCCTTGCCGTACATGATGTCGAACTCGGCCTGCTTGAACGGGGCCGCGACCTTGTTCTTCACGACCTTGACCCGGGTCCGGTTACCGACCACGTCGGTGCCGTCCTTCAGGCTCTCGATACGCCGCACATCGAGCCGGACCGAGGCGTAGAACTTCAACGCCCGCCCACCGGTGGTGGTCTCGGGGCTGTTGTGCACCATGACGCCGTCGACGAAGTAGTTGTGGTTGCCCTCGACCTCGATGTCGAACCGGTTCATCGAGCGGGTCTTCGGCTTGACTCGGACATCGATGATCCGTGCGGGCACCGGCATCAGCTCCGCCGGGACGAACTGCGGCTCGACGGCACACTGGCCTCGGAACCGCGGCAGCAGCTTGGCCTCCATCGCCGCCGGCACGTAGGGAGCAACCAGCTCCTGGAACTTCGCCGACGACTCCGTGGTGAAGATGATCGACGCCGTCTGCCGGGCACCCCGGGAGACCAGCTTCACATCCATGCCGTACGCGTCACGCAGATGCTCGACCAGACGGTCGCGGCTGCCCTCCGCCATCGCCTCGACGCAGATCTCGATCCGACCGGAGCCGCCAACCGTACGCTCCTGCAAGCCCTTGGAGCGGACGGTGAAGCAGCCATCGTCCATGTACCACACGGCGAGCGCGAGCGGGGTGAGCGCCTTGAGGTAGTCCCAGCTGAGGTGCTTCTTGCCGTCGCCCAGGTAGACCGCGCGGCGCAGCTCGTCCAACTCCGGCAGCGGGGTGAAGTCCACGAATGCGGCGCCCCGGGCGTCGGTACGCCGGGAGTGGCCGATGTTGCCGAGCAGCGAGATCTTCCAGTCGAGGTAGTCGACCTGCTGGGCGCCGTGGCCGAGCCGGAAGCGGACACCTGAACGGTCCTGCCGGTTCGGCGACAGGGCGCCATCACCCATCAGCGAACCGAGCACGACCTGCCACTGCTGCTCACTGAGGCGTCGCGACTCGGCGAGCATCACCCGGTCACCGGCGATCAACTCGCCCGCCTCCCGCCAGCCACCCGGGGTGCGTACCAGGTGGTTGGCGGTGGCGGCGAACTGCGCCCGCCCGTTGCCGCCCGACTTGGCGACGGTGAACTGGAGGAACTGCTCCGCCGGACCGTTGTTGAACCAGTTGGTGATCCGCTTCGGCTCCACCCGGTCGGTGTCCGGGTTGTAGGAGAGGACCTCGACGTCCATCCGCTGGTTGACGATCTTGCCGATCTTCTCCTGCGTGCCGTCGGCCAGCGTCACCCGGGTCGAGTACGACATGCACCCGAACATGACGCCGATCTTCTCGCGGAGCTGGTTGATGAAGATCGCGGTGGTGCCGGTGTTGTTGAGCACACCGGTGATCTTCCGCAGCGCCTGGCTCATCAGCCGGGCCTGCAGCCCCACGTGGCTGTCGCCCATCTCGCCCTCGATCTCGGCGCGCGGCACCAGCGCGGCGACCGAGTCGATCACGATGATGTCGATCGCGCCGGAGCGGACCAGCATGTCCGCGATCTCCAGCGCCTGCTCGCCGGTGTCCGGCTGGGAAACCAGCAGGGCGTCGGTGTCGACGCCCAGCGCCTTGGCGTACTCCGGATCGAGCGCGTGCTCGGCGTCGATGAAGGCGGCGATGCCGCCGGCCCGCTGGGCGTTGGCCACCGCGTGCAGGGCGACCGTGGTCTTACCGCTGCTCTCCGGGCCGTAGACCTCGACGACCCGGCCGCGGGGCAGACCACCCACGCCGAGCGCCACGTCGAGCGCGATGGAACCGGTCGGAATGACCGAGGTCTGGATGACCGGCCGCTCCCCCAGCCGCATCACCGAGCCCTTGCCGAACTGCTTGTCGATCTGAGCGAGAGCAAGGTCGAGCGCCTTCTCCCGGTCAGGACCTGCCGCCATCGTTGCCACCCCTGCCTTCGCCGGCGTCTTTCCTGAGCTTCGCGTCACGCGGGACACGCTAGGCGCTGGGTCCGACAGAAAACCAGCCGACTGGCCGTGGCCTGTGGACGAGCACCCCGCTGTGGACAATAGCCGAACAGGTGTACGACTCGGCAAGAGACACGCGGAAGTAACGAATCGACTGCTCAGCGTAGCCGGGCGGGTACCCGGTCGGGATAGGCGGCGACCACGGCGCGCCACACCACGTGCGTCTCCACGCCGGCCTTGAGGGCCTGCTCGATGGTCCGTCCGCCGAGTTCCGGCAACACCTGGTCGCTGGCGATGCTCGCCGCGTACGCCGGCCCGAACGCCTCGGCCAGGCGTGCCCAGAAGTCGGTCAGCCGCACGTGATCAGTCCTCCCTGTCCGGTGCACCCACCGGCACCGGACGCAACGCTAGCGCCAGCAGGGGCGCCACCGCGACCGCGGCGAGCAGGGTCAGCACCGGATAGCCGGCCAGTTGCATGACAAACCCGCTCAGCGCTCCCGCAAGCGCTCCGGCCAGCCCCATGAGCAGGTCGGACAGTCCCTGCGCGCTGGGTCGCACCGCGTCCGGTACCGACTCCGACAGCAGTGTGGAACCGGCCACCATTGTCGCCGACCAGCCGAGCCCGAGCAGGATGAGCCCGATGGTGAGCCGGGGAGTGTGGTGCCCGGCGGTGCCGGCGACCGCGCAGGCGGCCAGCAGCGTCCCGATCCCACCGAGGATGACCGGGCGCCGGCCGAACCGGTCGGCGAGCCAACCGACCACCGGTGCCAGCGCGTACATGCCGGCGATGTGCAGGCTCAGCACCAGCCCGACCACCGGCAGCACCTCGTCGAGGGGGTAGTACTCCCGTAGGTGCACCGGGGTCATCGCCATCACCGCCACCATCACCAGGTGGCCCACGGCCACGGCGGCGACGCCGAGCCGGGCGGCCGGTCGGGCGCGTACCACCGACCAGGCGGCGCGCATGCCCGCGCCGCGCCGGGCCGGCGGTGCCGGTGCCGCGACCGGCTCGGCCGGAACCGTGCCGGCCGGGGCGAGCGCCGACGCGGCCGGGGCCGGGGCCGCCGAGGTCGGTGCTGGACCGGCCGCCGAGGTCGAGCCGGCCTCGCCGGTGCGGGCCGCCGCGAGCCGGCGCGCGGTGAGCAGCGGATCGGGCCGCAACCACAGCAGCAGTACGCCGGCGGCGAGCACGAACGCCACGGCGCTGAACGCGAACGGGCCGGACAGCGCCGGCAGTCCCCAGCCGCTCGTGGTGCGGTCGGCGAGCGCGGCGAAGTTGGGCGCGGCCACCGCGCCGATGGTGGTGGCCCAGACGATCAGCGACAGTTGCCGGGCGCGACGGTCCGGTTCGGCGAGGTCGACAGCGGCGTAGCGGGCCTGGAGGTTGGCGGCGGAGCCGCCGCCGAAGAGGAGCATGCCGAGGAAGAGCAGCGGGACCCAGCGGGTCGCCGCGGCGAGCACGACGAGCGCCCCGCCCAGCGCCCCGACCACGTACGCGAAGGCCAGGCCGGGGCGGCGGCCGTACCCGGTGATGATCCGGGTGACCGGCACGGCGAGCAGGGCGGCACCGATCACGGCGGCGCTCTGCGCCAGGCCGGCCACGGCGGTGCCGGCGATCTCGGCGGCGAGCAGGGCACCGACCGCGATGCCGATGGTCACCCCGATGCCGCCGACGATCTGGGTGGTGAAGAGCAGCCGGAGGGTACGCCGTTGGATCGGCGCGACCTCCGGGTGCGCCGCCGGCGTGGTCGTCAGGTCAGTGGCCAACGGGAGGCTCCTTGGTAAGGGGTCACCATCCTTTCGCACCCGACCGACCGCCGGCAGCCCGGTTTCGTCACAGCCCCAGGCCGCGACCGATGATCTCTTTCATGATCTCCGTGGTGCCGCCGTAGATGGTCTGCACCCGGCTGTCCAGCCAGGCCCGCGCCACCGGGTACTCCAGCATGAAGCCGTAGCCGCCGTGCAACTGCACGCACCTGTCGGCGACCCGGTTCTGCAACTCGGTGGTCCACCACTTGGCCTTGGCCGCGTCGGTCACCGACAGCCGGCCCGCGTTGAACTCGGCGACGCAGTGGTTGACGAAGGTCCGCGCGATGGTGACCTCGGTGTCCAGCTCGGCCAGGAGGAACCGGTTGTGCTGGAACTTCCCGATCGGCCGGCCGAACGCCTCCCGGGTGCGCGCGTGATCGAGGGTGAGGGCGAGCAGCCGTTCCGCGGCGGCGACCGCGGCGACGGCGATGCTGAGCCGTTCCCGGGGCAGGTTGGCCATCAGGTGGTAGAAGCCGTGGTTCTCGGTGCCGATGAGGTTGGCTGCCGGCACCCGACAGTCGTCGAAGAAGAGTTCGGCGGTGTCGTTGGCCTTCAATCCGACCTTGGCCAGTCGACGGCCCCGGGTGAAGCCCTCGGTTCCGGTCTCCACCGCGATCAGGCTGACTCCGTGGGCACCCTCGTCGGCGGTCCGGGCCACCACGATCACCAGGTCGGCCAGTTCGCCGTTGGTGATGAACGTCTTCTGCCCGTTGAGCACGAGGCTGTCCCCGTCACGGACGGCAGTGGTGCGTACGCCGGCCAGGTCGGAGCCGGCACCGGGTTCGCTCATCGCGATGGCGGTGACCAGGTCGCCGGAGCAGAACCGGGGCAGCCAGCGCTTGCGTTGCTCCTCGGTGGTCAGCTCGGTGAGGTACGGCGCGACCACGTCGTTGTGCAGGCCGAAGCCGAGCCCGGAGCAGCCGGAGTTGACGATCTCCTCGACGAGGACGGCGTTGTACCGGAAGTCCCGCTGTCCGCCGCCGCCGTACTCGGGGTCGACGTCCATGCCGAGCAGCCCGGCGGCGCCGGCCTTGTGCCACACCTCGCGGTCGACGATCCCGTCGGCCTCCCAACGTTCGTGGTGCGGCACGGCCTCCCGGTTCAGGAAACTGCGGCACAGGTCGCGGAACTCGTCGTGGTCGGGCTCGTAGAGATGCTGCTGCATGGCGGCAAGTGTGGCACCGTCCGCAGCCTCGCCGCGGGGTCGGTGGCGGCGGCCTGAGGGGGTGCTGGCGACCGCCACCGGCATTGGCCCACGGCGACCATCCGCTGCGGCTGAGGGCGAGCGTGGCAGGTCAGCCGGCGAGAGCGCGGGCGACGACTGTGAGGTCGGCGACCAGTCCGTCGTACGCGACGTCCTGGTTGTCGGCGCGAAGCACGGCGGAGGGGTGGATGGTGGCCAGCAGTCGGGCCGGCGGCGCGTCGGTGGTCCCCCCGGCGCTGTCGACAGGTACCCGCTGGAAGTCCTCCGGGTGTTGCGCGGTGGCCGGCCAGGGCAGCAGTTCGCCGCGCTGCCGGGTGACCCGGAAGGCCGGGCCGAGCAGGGCTTTGGCGGCGGTCGCCCCGAGCACCACTATCACCTCCGGGTCCAGCTGGGCGAACTCGGCGACCAGCCAGGGCCGGCAGGCGGTGATGTGCACCCGGTCGGGGGTCTGGTGGATGCGCCGCTTGCCGCGCAGCTCGAACCGGAAGTGCTTCACCGCGAATTTCCTAGGTTGTAGACGCAATCGCCACTCTCACCTAGGAGCCCCTGTGACCAGCAACATCCCCGATGACTTCGGTGACTGGACGTGGGTCATCAGCCACGAAGACCTCAGCAGCAAGCCCTACTGGCCTTCTCTCATGATGGCCTTCAACAGCCTCGTGGAGGCGTTCCGCCAGAGCGACCCCAACTCGGTGTTCTCCGAGGAGACCAGCGAAGCGCTCCAGGACGGAGGGCTGCTGTGACCACCGACCTCAAGAGCTTGAAGCGTCTCCGCTGGGCTGTCCGCCTGGTGCTCGCGCTCGGTGTCGCAGCGAGTATCGCGGGGAACGTGCTGCATGCCCGAGACAACCTGATCAGCCAAATCGTTTCGGCGTGGTCGCCTCTGGCGCTCCTGCTGACCATCGAACTCATCAGCCGTGTCCCGGTTCACCGCAAGTCCCTGGCGGTTGTCCGCTGGGTGGCTACGTCCGTGGTCGCTGGCATCGCTGCCTGGGTGTCCTACTGGCACATGGCCTCCGTAGCGAGCCACTACGGCGAGACCGGAGGCAGCCAGTACCTCATCCCGTTCAGCGTTGACGGCCTGGTCGTAGTTGCCTCGATCAGCCTGGTTGAGCTTGGAGGTCGCATCCGAGCGGCCGAGAGTGCCGGACAAATGCCGGACAGGAAGCCGGTTGTCACCGAGGTCAAGCCCAGGATCGAGCGTCCTCCGGTGGTGCCCGCTGGCGTGCGCCTTCTGCGCCTGGTGCCAGTGACAGTGCCGGACAGCGAGCCCGTGAAGCCTCCGGCTGCTCGGGTCAGCCCTCAGACCGCAGAGAAGGTCATGAAGGCTCTGCGGAGCGTTCCTGACGGCCGGATCGAAGAGGTTGCCCGTAGGGCCAAAGTCTCTGAGCGCACCGTGAGGCGAGCCCTGAACGGGGTGAAGCCGTGAGGGGACTCCTGTGGATGTTCGTACCGACCTCCCGGCAGCTTGCATGGGGCTTCCTGGTCGCACTGATCATCCTGTGCTCCTACGGACCGATTAGCAGCCTGTTCTAGCCCGTGCCGCGCAAGCGGCCTCTGCGACACATATATACAGGATGAAGGAGTCATTGCCCGGGCAGTGGCTCCTTCTGCTTTGCCCATAACTGAATATGGAGACACACCATGGACCGACCGAACCCTTATTACGTTCCCTCGAAGCGTCGCCCAAAGATGACCAGTGAGGCTGAGCTAGCGGCGTGGATGCTCGCTGAGCGAACGATCGAAGACCCTGAGACCGGATGCCTGTATTGGACTGGGGCAGCGGTGAACGTAGGAAACGTCTACGGGATGGTCCAGGGCACGAACGGTGTGCCTGACTACTGCCATCGAATCATCGGACGTGCTTACCTCGGGCTCCAGCCCGATGAGGTGATCGATCACGTCGTCTCCCGGGGCTGCTCTGGCCTCGGACTGTGTATCAACCCCGAACACCTTGAACCCACCACCCAAGCAGAGAACATCCGGCGTGGTCAGCGCTGGGGGAAGGTTGCCGCATGACGATCATTTGGAAGAGTGAAGATGAGTTTCTTGAGCGGTACGGAGACTCGCTGGTCTCCGATCTCTTCATCCCGCTGTTCAGCAATGACGTCCTTTCGATCTACAAGGATCGCCGTTGCGACGTCACGTACGTCGTTGAAGCTTCCTAGAAGGGCTCTGTAGCCCGCTGAGAGCGATTCTAAGGCGATAACAGCCGAGAGCCCCTACCCGAGTATGGGTAGGGGCTCTTCTTGGCTTCTCAGGTGCAGTTGGCGGACAACCCTCTTGGTTTTCCGTTTGGAAGCGGAGCCAGTTTAGGGGGCGGTAAGCAATTAGTCCAGGTCGGCGCGTCGCTCTGCGATCCAACGCTCAACGTCCTCAGCAAGCCAGACGTTCCCCATCGACAGTTGCGCGACCGGCTCAGGGAAGTCGCGTCGGCTGGTGATCCGGTAGACGCGCTGACGCGAGATGCCTCCGAGCATGACTCGGATCTCTGCGGACCCGACCAGCCTGAGCTTCCTCGCCATGAGCGTGAAGGTAGGTGTCTGCCAACTAGGCGTGTGTCACCTTTACGGAAGCCTAGTAGGCACTGCCTCTAGTCCCTTACCCTAGGCGTATGCCTAGGACCAAGTGGTTCCAACGTCCTGATGCGCCCGTAGACGTAGTGCAGCCTCCTCCGCAGCGCAGACAGCCCAGGGCACAGCCCGCATGGAACGGACCGACACGGCTGTTGCCGAACGTCAGGCTGATGACGCGTGGCGGTTGGTGGCGCTCTGCGTTCGCTGTCCGCTCGATGAATCAGAGGGGCTATGGCACTCGACCGGATCAGGGATGAAGTCCCCTTCAGAGTTCAACTTGCCTGGTCGATCATCGACGCCCATCACGTCACGGTCTGCTCTCGGTGCCAGCCGGACGGCTCCTGTCCAAGCCTCACGAACGGCGCAGCGACCATCAACGCCTGGCGGACCTCGGTCGGGCGATCTTCTGTGGATCTCCCGGGAGGCAAGCCCTCAGTTCTACCGGCCGATCAAGTTCCGAGTGATCAAGAAGCTTGATTGGACTACGTACGACGGCTGGGTATGGATCGAAGGTTATCAACTGAACGACAAGGGCGACGCCGTAGCCCGCCGGGCACTGTTCGTCCTGATCGAAGGTCTCAGGAAGCTCTGAGAACGCAGAGAAGCCCCACCCTCATCGAGGGTGGGGCTCTTGCTGTTTAGGGGCTCAGAAAGCCTCTCAGGCTGCCTTGCTCAGGTGCTCAGCGATCAACCGCACGACCTCAGCAGGGGTGTACTCACCAGGGTCGCCCTTGTCGCCCTTCACACCCTGGACGCCCTGGGGACCACGCGGACCCTCCTTGCCGGCACCAGCAGCCCAACGGGCGTATGCCTTGTGGACCTGGGTGTAAGCAGCAGGGCTGTAGACGTCACCAGAGGTGACCACGCTGCCCATGGCCAGCCGGCACGCCAGCAGAGCTGCGGAGGTAGCCGGACCGTAGTCCTTGTCAATGGCACCCTTGTAGTAGCCCATGTCAGCGAGCATCCGCTGAAGGGTCTCAACCGCATCGGTGCCCTTGTCACCTCGCTTGCAAAACATCACGTTCACCTCACTCCCTGGGATCACCCAGGGCTTATTGCTGGTCTCGTGAGACTCACGACTGTTCCAGTGGACGTGCTGGGTGTGCCGGTTTCGCTTTGCTCCGGCGTACGCGTAGCTCCGAGGCTTCCAGCCTTCAGAGCGAAAGCTGATCTGGTCGTTGTGAATCCAGTAGTGGGAACTCTCGTGAGCCTCGAAGACCTTCTTGAGTGCTGCGACATCAGCCGCATACGGCTTACCTTTGCCGTTGACTTCAACGTCCATGTCCCATGCGTCGACCGATCCGTCGTCAGGATCAGGATTGTGATCAGAGTTCGTCGCCTGGTGGGCAGCGTCCCCGATGGTGCCGTCAGAGGTCTTATCCCGGTTCGGGTACGCAGCGTTCACCGCGTTCCGGAAGTTGGTCAACGCTCGATTGAGAAACCAAGCCATCGACTACTCCTCTACCGGCTGGTTCTTTGCCTTCCAGACGCCGTACACAGTCAGCGCAGCGGCCACCAGGGCACCAGTCACAGACTGGACCTCGGAGGCATCAAACATGTTGTCAGCGACAACAGGGACCAGGGCGGTAACGACAGTGCCGACCGCAGCAACAACAGCCTTGACGTACGGGCTGAGCTTCACTTCTTTTCTCCTTCAATCACGATCACTTGAGCGCTCTTCAGCGCCTCGATGGTTTCCTCAAGGGCTGCAATACGCTCCTTGAGTCTGGCGTTCTCAGCGAGAGCGGAAGCTAGTTCCTGCTTGAGCCAGTCAACGTGACTCATCAGATCGGAGATGATTGCGTCGTAATGGACGCGAGCTTTGCCGTAGGCTTCAGCCTCGACCTGATGCTTCTGAAGCTCTCGGTTCTCTTTCGCAGCTTTGCGCTTTTCGAGGTACTGCCAGCCTCCGCCGAGAGTCGTAATGACGGCAACAATGATGGTGATGGTGTTAGGGGTATCCATGTGCCTCCTCGCACAATCAGATTGCTCCGTGCGAAGCGACGCACCGTTTACGAAACCCTCTGCAACATAAGCCAGCAGTTATTGAACTGCAATTGCGTGGCGGTGGCGTTAGAGGTGGCCTGCGCCCACCGCAAAGTGATAGCGCCGGAAGTCGCACCCATGATTAGAACGGCACGTTCCTCGATGTATGTGCTCGCAGATGATCCGGTCAAGCCATAGCTGATCTCTGTAGCTGCACCGTTCACCCGCCGAACAACCTGCATGTTGTCGCGGTCGGTCGCTGAGACGGAAGGCCCCATCGCAACCCGATTCATAACCGCCCCAGCCGGAATTGCCCACGCGGTTTTGATGTCACCAGCAGTGGCCCCAGAAGCGCCAAGCACGCATTCCATCCGGTACACGCCGCCAGCCTCGACCGGCAGCGTCAACTCAGGATCATCGGCAAGCGTCGTCGTAGACGCTCGCTCCGTGTTGAATGCCTTATAAACTAGCGTTGGGGCGTAAAAATTGAGGCGTGCCGGATAGAGAAGTTGTCCAGCTTCGATCATCGATTCTCCCTACAGTGGAGCGATTGCAGGTTGAGCCACCTGCACTGGCGTATTGACTGGCCACGCCCTTTGCACGCCGTTGACTCCGCGAACAACATCGGCTCGCTGAGGATTGAGGACTTGGAAAGATGAGATTGGATACTCAATCGGATGAACGTTAGTGCTCGCAGGTTCAGTCAACGTCGTGATGCCGATACGCGTCCATGACTGCGGTAGTGGTTCCGGATCTATCCACGACGCCATCCAGCTTCGCGGCTCCGGACGGCCGGCAGGCCAAACCTTGCCTTGAATGAGAGCCCCTTCGACCCGCATCCGTACCCAGTGCAATTGATTGATGGCGTACTGGTGATCGGGGACTAGTACAGAGTGCTTAGAGTCGGGAATGCCATTCTCACGCTTGCGCACTGTGCACGTCACCCTGCCGTCAGGCAAGAACGCACACCTCACTTGATAGCAGTTGGACATGTCCTGTAACGGGTCAATCCGCGCAACCGCGTACGCGGTCAGAGCGATACCGCTGGCGATTTGCGGAGTCGAAACCGCAAAAACGAAGTCTACGTTTCCCGACCCGATATCAATCATCGAGTGACGCCCAGTGTTCAGGGCTGTATGTAGATGCCAACCTGCATCCGACCCGACGCGAAATGCTGATGACGTCCCGAGGTGTTGCCAGGCTTGGCCGGATTCTGTAGAGCCCCATGAGCCGGAGAGCGTCCGGTCAAAGGTATCGACAGCTCCATCCTCGATCATCGATACCGTCACCAGTTCACCACCGACAAGAACATCCTGTGGGAAGTCGACAGGATCGGTCGTCCAACGCCCGTTTGAGGCTGTCGACCCCAGCACTACGCTTGTTGACGCCTCGGACAATGCAGCCGCTACCACGGTGCCGTCTGCTGGCACTCGCTGGGTTCCGTCCGCTTCTGCCACACGCCATGGAGAGCCGGGTATTGCGTTGAAGGTAATGGTTCGTTCGTATGCGTCCAAGTGCTGCGAATAGCCACGCACCATCACTGATGTAGGACCAGGAGGCAGCCATTCCGGAGTGTCCACCACCGCCATGAAGTCCCCTGAATCGAGCGCAGCGACTCTCCGAACTAGTGCTGCATCGGAGAAGCCTGGTGCTGCGAGGTTGACGCTCACCGTTGGGTACCGAGCCTCATCAACCGTTCCCTGATGAACCCGCCATGACGCCTGATTGGCTGTCTGCGAATCCTGGTGCAGGTTGAGAGTTACCGACTCCTCATAGGGGCCAACGCCGTCTGGGGGCGCTTGGATTGACAGAGGTCCACTCTCAAGAGCGAACCTTGAGGACGAACCTGACTCCCTGGTGACCGTCACATCGTTTCGGGTGTTGGCGTCATCCTCGGTCGGTTCAAACGGCTCTGATACCTGTCCCGATGCGTACGACAGCTCTAGACCTTGTCGGTTGTAAAGCGATGTGCGGGTGCGGTAGACCAGCCCTAGCCCGGCCCGACTTTCGTACAAGATCCCACCATCAACCGAGGCGCACTCCTCGACTAGTTCCAGGAAGCTCTTAGCCCTCTGTCGACCTAGCGGTTCGGTCCGGTCCGGATCACCAGCGACCCCAACGGAGATTCCCTGCTCTGCGGCTAGTCGCAACATCCGGTTGCCGGCAGTTTCTCCGGCGTATCCACTAGACGTAGCGAGGAATCCCGCATCAACAAACGGGACGTTGGAGCCGTAGACTGCTACGTGCCCGATTGAGGTGGGCGCTAGCGCAGTTGGTCCAATCTGAACCTTTGTCGGACTTCCGATGCTCCCCGCATAAACCTGAGGAATCGATAGCGGGTTGTAGAAGTTGGGATCTCCCACCATATTCCAGTGCGTACGAAACTCGACATTGCCGCCGAGCTGAGTGACCTCTAGATGCAGCGCTATCCAATTCGTTGGCGGCACCAGGGCGTAGTTGCCAGCAGACGTGAAAACGGTACTGCCGGACGAATTCAACGCAGTCCACCGGTAGTTCAAGCTGTCCACAGAGAAGCGCCATGTAACTACTGTTCCCGTCGAGGCTAGTTCTACCAAGGTGGTTTCCGAGCCTGGCAAGCTGTCTAGCTTGAAGAACATCACGAATGACCAGCCGGTATTACCGCCGACCGGTTGCGGGTACAGCCGCATAAACGAGGCTGGCGACTCCAGCCGAGCGACGGTAGAAGCTCCAGGAAGGTTGCCATCCTCACCAAAGGTGACAGCGTTCGCTATGCCGGGAGTCTGCCCAGCGATACCACTAGCCGGAGCCGAGCTGTCTGCGCCATCCTCCATTGGCCAGTAGCCGGTCGGGGAGTACCTACTGAGATTCCGAAAGATCGGAGACGTGACCGGCTTCCTGCCCTGCTCCAGTCTCCGAAGGATGCCGGAGGCTGTGACAGGAGTCCACTGATCATTACCGGAGATGTCCCATCTGGTCGGCCAGGAGGATATCTCCCCGTAGAAGATGGGTGCTCGGATAACCAGATCATCGAAGTGCACAGTTGGTCGCGGGTCATTGGTGTTTCCCGAAAGCAGCCAGGCACTAAACCCCGATCGTCCGGGAGTCAGCAGTGAATCATCGGCAACCTGAAGATGCCAGTGCGGCGGTTCCGGTTCGCCATGCCTCCACACCTTGACCGCGAGGTTCATCCCAGCGGTTGACGCACGCATACACCAAAGCTCGCCTCCGGTGTAAGAACTAGCCCCAGGAACCTCGGTCAGCGTAGCAATCTCGGAGTAAACGTCGTTGACTTCACGAGTGATTTTCAGTGTGAGTTGACCGCTCGTCTCGAAGACGAGTTGAAACCAGTAGTAATTCTGCGCATCCTGGTAGCGACTGTGGACCCCAGTAACCAGACCGCCGCCGGTCGGCACAACGGACGGACTGATTGCTGCTAGGACGTCAGAGTCAAGCAGGTCGTTTCCGAAGACCGAAATGCGCCGGACTTGATTGGCGGAGGTGAAACTAGCGACAGCTTGATTGTCGCTGATCTCCCACCCAGTGATTCCAGACGTCCACTCCCAGCCTTCGCTAGAGGCACCCAAGCCTGTAGCGTCTGGCCGGTTGAAGTCGTCGCTCATGAGAGCTTCGCCTAGCCGGAACGGGGTATTCCGACCGATGCGGCTGAAATACTCGCTGGAGGGGTTTCGTGGGCTGTACCTGCCCATGCGGTTGTTCAGGACGAACGAACAGGTTCCGGGATCAGCAGACGAAGCCTCATCCCGTAGTCCACGGGCAATATCAATACCGCCTCCGGAGGAGGCAGACGAGAGCCGAATATCCGACGTCACGTCTACCCACCCCAGACCAGCGACGTAAATCTCACCATGCAAAGGGAGGGGCGTTTGAGGAAAAGCCATGATCACCCCATAACCAGTAGGTTTTTGTTCTTGCGGAGGAGCGATCGGAAGAACGCTTTGAACGCCTCTTCGCCGCCGGTTAGATCGATCTGAACAACGGTCGGTTGATTGCTAGAGCCACCTGTACCTCTAGAACTGCGGTGGGCAGAAGCCATCTTCGGAGTAGTCATGCGCTTTGACTTCTCAGCGTCATGCACCCAGCCGTCACGGCTGAAGGTGACCAACTCTGGACCCTTTTCACCGACCCAGAAGGTCTGCCCAGCCTTCACCGGGCCACCGGAGGCACGTCCACCGATACCGTCACCGATAGGCACAGCGCGACCCTCAGAGCGTGTGACCGCAGTGATCACGACGCGCTTGCTCTTAATCGCTGCGATCAGACCACGCAGCGTCCTTACATCGTGCGCAGCCTTATCGGTCTTGACGGTTACCTCTCGGCTGATATTCGGAATGCCGAACAACTGAGTCGCCAGATCCCGAGCTTCCTTCTTTGAGACGCCCATGGCAACGGCGTTGGCAATGAAAGCCTTCCGGCCCTTCTCAGTGACAGCCGAAGCCTGGTCCTCAGAACCAGTGCGCTCCCGGATAGCGTCGGCGTACCGCTTCGTAGACTCATGCAGCGACCGAAGCTGTTCCATGTTCCTGCGGCCAGCCTCGGTGTTCAGATCGATACCACCGTTGGCCTTCTTGGCAGCGGCAGCCACGTCATCAAGGGAACGCTCGAACGCGATCTCAGAATCGATGGCGTTAGCCGTCTGCTCCCGGAGTTCTCGAAGAGTCTCGGTCAGGGACTTCACTTCCCGGTTCGCTGAACCTGCACCATCGGCAGCCTTCTTCAAGCCCTCGAAGATGTTCTCTCCGGCGTTCTCTCCAGCGTCGCCACTGCCGTTCAGGGCAGCGCGCATCTCATCGATGTGACTGTTTGAGCGGTCGATTTGGTCACCGAGGACCGGAATCCACGACCACACGGACGCGACCTTGCCGGCAGCGTCAGCGATCATCAGCATTCCTCGGAGCCAGTCTCCGAACTTGTCGATAGCCCAGCCGGTGACCTTCACGATGTCGTCAATCGCGAGGAACACCCAGCGGAGCCCAGCAGCACCCTCGGAGCTGTTCTCGCCTAGCTGGCGGAAGAGTTCGCCTACGGTGCGACCGACGCGAGTGAAGCCAAGCTCTAGCTCCCGGGCGATTGGTCCGGCCTTCTCCAGCCCTGAGCGGAGCCCGGGAAGCAGCTCCCGGACCAGGCCGACGACACCGCGTGTCAGAGGCTCTACGAAGCGGCTAGCGGCGGCGGCAGCGCCATCGACGTCACTGCGGACGTCACGCCATCCCTCCTTGAGGATGCCGATTCCCTTGAGCGTCGGGCCGACGAACCTAGCTCCGATGTCGTCAAGGTCGCCCATGACGGTTTCGCCGAGGTCACGCCCGGCCTGCTTCACGCGGACATCCCGGGAAGCGAGGATGACGCCACCAGTCACAGCCCCAGCGACAGCGGTAGCGAGCACAGCGCCACCGAGTGCCGCCATCAAGGGCGGCAGGATGCCGGCAGCTAGCGCAACGCCGATCGCCAGCCCCACAGGGTGCATAGGCGCTCTAGCCAGAATCGGCCCGACCTTTGTGACGAACTGAGCGCCAAAGCCGTTCGCGGCCTTAGCTCCGGCCTCAGCGAACTCGGCAACAAGATCCTTGGCTTTCGTCAGCTTCCGCAGCTCGGATTGCTGCTTCCGGATGGACCTCGACAGGTCTACCCGCTCTGTCGCGTCCTGAGTGCGAGCGAACGCTACTGCTAGCTGAGCAAGACTGGCTTTGCTCTTCTCAATCTCACGATCGAGGCTCTTGCTGTCTTCGGCTGTCGCCTTGAAGTTGTTGCCGAGATTCTTGACAGAATCTCCAGCCTTCTTGGCAGCAGGGGAGATCGTCTCTTTGCCGATGAATCGGAACAGGAGTTCACGAGCGTTCATGCCTGCTCCTTTATGTAGTTGTCAGCGAACTGTTTGAACAGCTCGAATTGCGTGACGTCAAGCTCATCGACGTCCGAAGGCTTCAGCCCGAAGAGGTGAGCGAACAGAGGAAGGTACGCCTCTACTTCTTGGGCTTCTGCGCTTTTGGGGACTCCTCATCGACCTCGTAGGTAATACCGAGGAGGTCAAGATCGAGGTCTTCCCACCGAACGGTGACGCCAGCCCGGAGGAGGGCCATCCACACCACTCGGGCGAGCGACAGCATGTCGCCAGAGGAGAGACCGTCACCCAGGGCGTCATAAGTGACGCCACACTGGCGCTCAAGCTCCCGGAGTTCCTTCAGCTTGGGTCGGGAAGGGTCGTACTCAAGAACCTCGGGAGCATCGAGCACAGCTCGATCTTCCTCGGTCAGGGTAAAGCGAATCATCGGCTAGCCTTTCAATTGGTCTGCGACGTACTTCAGAACGGCTTGCATCTCCCGGCGCATCTCCGGTTGAAGGCGATCAACGGGTCTGTCTACAAAGCCGGAGCGGACCTTCTGGTCAACCCAGGCCCTACGGCGCTTACCGAAAACGGGGTGACGGAGGCGACCTCGGTTGAGGGCCGGAACGTCTCTGCGCTCCCTTTTGCCGTCACCAAATACCTTGTAGCTGAGGGTCGTTGATTGGCGCTTCGTGCGGCTGGACAGCCGGAAGCGCATACTCTTTGACAGCAACGGGGCGTACCCAGAGGGCATAGCCTTAGGCACTTCAGCGACGATCGCAGGGCCGAGCGGCTTTACCGCTCGCTTCATCCCACGGTCAATCTGTTTGCCTAGCCCGGTGTCGCCTATCTTCTTGAGCTGAGTCCGGAGGCGGTAAAGAGCGCCTCCGGACATCTGGACGTCAAAGCCCATTGGCTTAGCTGTAGGTGCCGATGGCGACTACGCCGTCAACCTGAAGCGTCGCAGAAAACGGAACCTTCTCAGCGACCGAGGCGTCAACGTTGAAGTCACTGACCCATGCCTCACCCGAATACTTCACAGCTCCGGAGCCGCTGCCCTGAGGGCCGTATTCGAAGCTAGCGGTAACGGACGCCTTGTGAGCACCACCGACGATGGTGACCACCTGAGGATCAAGGGTTCCGGAGATAGTGAACTGAGTGTTCTCAAGCCCCGGAATGTTCCGGACTCCTTCGTCACCGAACGCCGTCACCTCGGAAAGATTCCGAGTGCCAGGAAGACCGGAGACGTTATCGACGTACACAGAAATATCCTGAAGGGTGCCCGGGGTCGTACCCGAAGCGTTGTCGAGACTAAAGACGGCATTCTTGCCGTGACTGGCAGCCATGAATCACTCCTTGAGAGCGCAGCAAAAAACCCGCACATAGGCGGGTTAAGAGGAAGAGTTTGGGGATTAGCGGCGAGAGAACGTCACAACGAATCCGGCACTGCCCGTGCCGTCTGCCGTCCACGTCGCCCGGAGGTACTGACTGACCGTGCCGGAGACCTTCAGACGCTCAGCGGTCTTGTCAGCGGCAGGCGTGAACGTCACGAGGTCAGCCCAGGTGTCTCCGTCTGCGGAGTGCTGGATGGTCACCGACAGCTCGTCCAGCCCGGTGAAGCTCAGGACATGCAGCGTCCCGACACCGCCGTTGGCGGAGGAGAGCAGTCCGTCTACGTCATCAGCCGTGCCGCTGGCAGTCTCAGCGTCAGCACCATGGAGGACGTAGCCCAGGTCAACGCCGTCGTCCGCCTGGCTGCTGACTGCGACGCTCACAGCCTCGGTGACAGTCGAGGTGACGTCGATGCCCTCGACGTCAGTGACCGCACCCAGCGCCACACCGCCTATGGCGAACCCCGCTGGCAGCACGGTCACAAGTGCGCCGTTATCAACCCCAGCGGCAGCCTGAGCCTGATCGACAAGAGCCCCGGGGTCAGCGTCAAAGACGCCGTTGAGTGTGATCTCACCGGAGGCTAGCCCCGGTACGTACCGAGCGCCTTCGTCCAGTAGCCCAGTGATGGCAGCCATCGTCCGGCTGCTCGATACGCCCCAGCCGGTCACCCGACCGGAGACGTGGCTGTCGTTGATTACGACTCTCGACTGCTTGCTATGCACTGCCATCTAGACCTCCTCGATGTAGCCGAGGCTCATCAGCAACGGCAGAGACTTCGCAGGGATATCGGAAACGGCGTCGCCAGGATTAGCGCGCTTCTCTTTCCCACCCTTAGTGGGATAGTTCAAACCGACCTTCACTCGGTAGCGCTTACGAGCCATCAGCTACCGTCCCCAGTGATGTTCACGACCAATTCGGCACCGAGGTAATCGGTAGTGCCGACCTTGTGAAATCCGTACCCCTGGGCTCTGCTGACAGCCAGAGTGAAGCACTCGCCACCCAACGTCTCATCAGCCTCGATAGCAGCCTTCAAGGAGCTTGCGCCAGAACCGTTGAGATAGGCGTCCAACTGTTCTTGACCGGATGCGTCACTGTTCGCGCTCACCAATACCACACAGGTAACAGAGAGTTCGTCGCTACCTCTCCCCATCGTGACGTCATAATCGATCTCGACGCCACCGACATAGAAGCATGGAACGGCAACCGAATCAGGGACGTAGCCGTAGGTGTTCAGTTCCGGAGTGACAGAGGCGACCGACTCTGCAAGCGCAGAGCGGATAGCGGAGATGTTCACCGGATCACCCCACCGACCGAATCACGAACGGACGAAGCAGCGACTCGACATCGGGATCAACCCGAGTGATCCGAAGGAATCCGAACTCCTCATTACCTACGGTGCCGCCAACCGAGTCCTTGCGCTTAAACAACCGGGCTGCTTGCAGCAAAGTCGCCTGAACAACCTGGTCCGGAACTGCCGGCCAACCCCACTTTGCAGTGACTCTCGCCTCAGCTCGAAGCGAGATCGCCCAGTTGGAACCAGGAAGGCGAAGGTAGGTGATCGGCTGGTTGTGGGCTACAGCGTTGTCCGGCTCTGTGCGGTAATCCTCGATGGTCCGCCAACTAGAGTCATTCCTGATCTCGACTACCAAGCCATCGACACTAGAGATGTCATCAACGATGATCAGGTCTCCGTCAGCTTCGTACACAAGCCGGTCGCCGAGGCGATAGGTTCGCTCCGAAACGGTGTCGTCGGCGTAAAACCTGCGACGACAGTGAGCGTCGATTGCCCGAGAGGCAGTCGTAAGGCACTGCCCTAGTAGAGCGTTGAAGGTGTCTGTCTTTTCGCCTACAAACTCCTTGAGGAGTTCAAGGCTGGTGTATTCGTTAGCCATCCTCAACCCCGCTTACGAGAAGCCGGAGGCTTGGGCTTGCCTTCGAAGAACTGCTTGTTTGCCTTGACCACCGGATCGGTGGCGGCGTACTCCGCACCCTTACGGACACACGTCTCAACGGTGCCGTCAGAAACGAAGAAAGTAGTCTTAGCGATCATGTCACTCACTGCGTACCTCCTTCCGGCAGGCAGGGAGAAGGGACGGAGCGCCTAGCTCCGTCCCCGACTCCGACTCCGAATTAGCCAGTCACCAGCACGCGGAAAGCGTTCGGGGTGAGGACGTCAGAACCAGTACGCCAGTAGGCGAACCAGCCAGCCTGACCAGTCGGACGACCGTTCTCGCCCTTAATCAGCGGCTCGTACATCAGCGA
This sequence comes from Micromonospora sp. NPDC049891, assembly GCF_040660295.1. NCBI lineage: Bacteria > Bacillati > Actinomycetota > Actinomycetes > Micromonosporales > Micromonosporaceae > Micromonospora > Micromonospora sp. NPDC049891. The sequence continues at coordinate 133,013 of NZ_JBFAML010000016.1, read as the reverse complement.
AACGCCGATACGGTCCACGATGGCGAACTGCGAGAAGTCACCGTAAACGGCGATCTTCGAACCAGTCGTCAGAGCGCTAGCCATCGTGCTGGACTCGTAAACGGGCCGACCAAGCAGCCGCTCCGGGGTGCCAGCACCCAGGTTCGCCCAGAAGGACGAACCGCCGGCCTCGTCAAACTGTCGAGTCCGGTTCACGGTGCTGATGTTCATCAGCCAGGAGCCCTTGTCGCGCCACCGAGGCGGGACCGCAGCCTGCAAGGCGTAGACGTCGCCTACGGCGTACGCCGCAGTGCCAGCAGCGGTAACCGTGGTGGTCGCAGCAGTGATGATGCCCTTCGGAGCAGTGGTGCCGTTGCCGGTGGTGAAGGCGGTCTCTTCGATCCGGTCCTTCGCGTCGGCAATCAGCATCGGCAGCTCAGAGGCAAAGTCCGAGTCCTGAAGAACCTCAAAGGAGCCAAACAGCCACGCCGCGCCCTTGTGGACAGGGATCTTCACCTGACCCACGGTCGGAGTGTTGTCCGACGCCTCAGCAGCCTCAGCGAGCCAGCCAGCGTTCACACCAGCGGACGTGACACCGTTCCACTCATTGGTAGCGGTCTGCTTGATCGCAGCGATACGCCGATACGGGTTCGAAGAACCGTTATTGGTCAGGATGATCGACGGGTCAAGCGTGAACGGGATCAGGTAACCACCGTTCGCAGCGGTCAGCGACAGCGCAGCCCGATTGACCGTGTTCTCAGGATCGTTGAGGTAATCCTCAAACGCCTCGTGGTACTCCGGAGAACCGGTGGTGAGAATGTGCTTAGCGACAGCCTTGCGCTGACCCTTCGCAGCACGCTCGATCAGCGCCGTAGCGTTCTCCCGAGCATCATCAGTCATGTGCTCCGGAGCCTGCTCAACGGCGTCCTTGGCACGCTCGATGAAGTCCGCATCAGTCCAAGTCTTCGACCTGTGAAGCTCCTCGTACGGATTACGCTTCGTCCGAGTGATGACAGTCGGACCAGACTCGCGGTTGCCGCTAGCCAGCGACGCACGCATAACCTCATCGACCTTGCTCTCACGAGCAACAGCCTTGTCGTAAACAGCCTTCTTGACGTCCCACTCCTCAAGCAGAGCCTCACCACGGCTCAGCTCATCCTCGGTGGGATCTTCGGCATCCTGGATAGTCTTCAGCTCAGCCCGGATGATCTCCATCTCATCGGCAAGCTGCTCACTCTGCTTCTTCAATTTTCATGACTCCTCGGTCACGGATCTCCGACCGAAGCCGGAGCGCACGAAGCCGAACGGAGTGCCTGTCAGGCGAGTCCTCGGAGCCGAGTCCCGCATTTCCGGGAGTGGCGCGTACTGCTGCCTCTGAGTTCTGAGAAGTAGAGGTCAGGGTGCGGACTAGTTCCGCAAGAGCATCTTCGTCAAGATGCGCAAGTTCGTCAGCGATCTCTTCAATGGAGCGCACAGCCATAATCTCTGCGGCTTCATAAACGGGGACAGGAGTCGGACCGTACTCAGACAAGCCAAGCTCCAGCCGCCTAACAGTGGGAAGCTCACCAGGCTTGCCCTTCGGGATTTTCCCATTCGGGGAACTCCGGAAGATCCTGCCGGTGAAGCTCTGCCCTCGAATATCTCCGTTCCGGATTGACTCAAGAACACTGTCGGCTAGCTCGGAGCGGTTGTATCGAGTGACCGTGAAGACACCCTTGTTGTCTGCCCTGATCTCCAGTGGCGTACCAATCGGTACCGACCCGAGGTCTGAAGGAGTGCCGTGAAGGGTGAAGCCATGGTTGTAAAGGCAGACGACCTTGTGAGAGTTGTTCTTCAAGGTGCGGTTGAAGGCAGCCCGGTCAATAACCTCGATGTAGTGGCCATGACGGTCCTTGACCTCAACAGGAGTGTCAAAGACTGCGGCGTACGCCTCGACGGTCCGGCCGTCAGAATGCGACCGGCTGATAGAGATGTCATCGAGGGCGAACGTCCTACGGTATTCCTCACGCTTCATTGTCGCCCCTTTCGTTTTCCTTGGGCGAATCAGCGCCGGGAGGAAGTAGCTGGACGGAGTAACGTCCGGTGTGCTGAAGCAAGCTGAGGTCACGAGCCTTGATAGCGGTAGCGACCGAATCCGGCGTATAACCGGAGGTGATCAGCGTCGAGGCGGTCTGAGCGTCAGCAGAGAACGTCTCCGCTTGCGTCTGCTCACCGTCCTGAAGAGCGATGATGTCGCTGGTGTCGTACCACAGCTCAGCGCCTCCCGGCACCTGGACTAGCTTCGCCAGAGATGCACAAGCAGAGCGCCAAAGCGGACGCATCGTCAGATCAGCGAAGCTCTTCACCGCAGATTCGTAGTTAGCGAGGGTCGCAGCGTTCAGACCCTCCTTCAGACCAACAACGATCGCAGGAACACCAGCGGCGACAGCAATTCGGTTCTCACCGGCAGCCTGAACAGTCGCAACAGCGTCGTTGATCTGGTCGCCAACGATCATCGGGTCAGCGCCAACGTCCAACACCATCGTTCTGTAGGCGTTCTCCGGACCAGCGTGCCGAGCGGCGACAGTCTTACCGATCCGGTCAACCTGCTCTTGAGTCAACTCCTGCGGATACCTGATAATCATATTCGGCGTAGCGGCGTTTTTGTAGTACGCCTCACGATGATCTGTCATCAAGTTGTCTGCGTTAACCTCTCGCAGAACCGGAGTCAGCCACGACATCCCACGGAAGTTCGCCATAGGGTCCGGGATTGGCGACCAGTGCGCCACTTCCTCAACCGGATAGAAGGCGATATCTCGATCGGTATCCCCGATCGGCTCGTACATGTACCCGACGACTTCTCTTACCTGTTCGCCGTAGGCGTCAATCTTGATCTCAGAGACGATCGTTACCCAGTCCGGGCGTAGCCGCTCCAGCCTGTCACCGGCATCACGGATGTAGGCGTTCCCGTAAAGAGAAGCGTCCTGCTCCATCCTCGCCAGCAGTTCACCAGTAGTGCCACCAGGCCAAGGCTTCTCTAGCTTCCTCAGGGCGTCAGTGCCATAGAGGCGCTTATCCGCAAGACTGCGGAACTTAAACCGAGCCTCACTGAAGAACTTCAGCCGAGCATGAATGACGCCAAAGACGACACCGTTACCGGCGTACGCGACGTTAGCCATGCTGTCGAAAGTCGGGATAGCCTTCTCAGTGTTCGGAGTGCCGTAGGTGAACAAGTAATTCATAGCCGCATCGGCTGCTGCCGGAGGCTGGTATCTGGAGATGTCGTTGACGCCGAACCACGAACGCATCCGGCTTATAAAGCCCATAAAGTTCCTCCGTCAGAAGAGGTAAGCGCCGGGGTTAGGCGTACGCCCGACAAGATGACTACGAGATTCGTAAGCCCAGCGCGCCAAAGTCGCAGCGGTAAGCGCAGAGATGTCGATTTCGCTCTTGAAGCGATCCCATCCCCAGGAGTCACCGATCTTGCGAGGTTTCCCGGCGGTAATAGCTCGGTTCAACTCAGGCTGGTCACGGTGGTGAAGAGTCTTGTTGTTTACGCCGTCTACGAAGGCGATACAGGCACCAGAGAAATCCTGGGCACCTGGGATAGCCAGCTCTCCATATCGGGGATCGTCGGGCTTCTCAGGCGTGTCTATGCCGGCCTTCTGAAGGTCGATGAGCAGAGACCCGATAGGAGCCTTGTGGTCGAACCCGATAGCTACGGGGTTGTGGGCTTCTTTGAGCCTTGCAACCTCAGCGACCACCCAGTCAGTGCCGGGGCGCTGGTCGATCAGCTCCAGGTGCCCTAGACCGTCCTCACGGACGCCGTAGGCGCAGATAGAGGTAACCGCTCGGTCTCCCCAACCGCAAGTGTCAACGGCGAACGCGATATCACCAGCAGGACGAGACTCAGGGTCGGCCAGAGCAGCCCACGCCTCCGGCGTGATCAGAGCCGTTCCAACCTTCTCAGGCCAAATCCCTAGGCACTCGATTCTGAACGCCTCTGGCGACAAACTGCCATGCATGATGGCGAGGTTTTCGATCGGCATTCCACCGGGAAGCCCAAGGGACGGATTAACCGTCCAGTGCTTACGATCGCTAGTGTCGAGTTCGCCTTCTAGCTTCTTGGGATCAATTCCCCAGATAAAGTAGGCAACCCCATCGACTTTGTTTTCACCCTGCTGCCGAAGGCGTGCGAACGGTTCACCGATGAGAGCATTGCGGGGAGGAGTTGAGAAGTAGAGAACCTGAGGATTCCGAGAAGCCAGGACCGTTGGCATGATCGCCTGAAGGTCAGAATCATCAAGATCGTACGCCTCGTCTTGGAGCAACCGATCGATGGCATCCAAGCCGCGAGCGGAGTCCGGCCCTCGTGTCTTCACAAAGAAGACGCCACCGTTGCGAGTCTCGATGAACTCGTTACCGCTGCGCTTGCTGACCTTCTTGACAGCCTTCCTGAGGAAGGCGAGCCGAGGCTCTTCAAGAAGGGCGACGATTCGCAGGAACGCCCTAGCAGCGGTGTCACGGTTCTGAGCAGTCAGGACAATTCTCTCCCCGAAGGCGAAAAGCCCAACGAGGATGATGCAGTCAAGGAGGAACGATTTGCCATTCTGGCGGGGAATCGAGACGACGACTTGCTTAGCAGCCCATTTCCAAATTCCAGGAGAAACTTCGTTCTCTCCGAAGATGTGTTCTAGAAGGAACTTCTGCCAGGGAAACAGCCTGAACCCTAGACCGTCCTCAAGGAGCCTGATTGCTTCATCGACGGCAGAAGACTTGAAGGGTGGGCAGTACCAGCTAGTTGGTTCCTGAGCGCCTGTTATCACGGTCGCGCTGGAGTCGATCAATGAAAGACTCCTCATCTTCCGCGCCGAGCGTTTCCAGCTCAGCAAGCACCTCGGCTAGTTGTTTTGCGATGCCAGCGGCATCTCTCGGAAAGGCCCGCTCCAGTCGTTCCGCCAAAAGGTCGCGTAGGGCTTCAAGCTGCTCGCGGTAGCAGCCCTCTTGGATGACCTTCGAAAAGTCGTTCATGGGGCATCACCTCTGGGGGGTAAATTTTTGGACCTCAGGGGCATGGGTCAGGAAGGCTCATGATCAGGTCGCCGACCCCTACCCCCGGTCACCAGTCACGACTACGGTTCGCAGGTGGCGTCCAGGTCTTCTTGTTACGGCTTTGATTGCAGCACTTACCTCGTGCGGTATCGCACTCGAAGCAGCGGCTACGTACACCATGAGCAGGGCGCAGCGTCTCGACGCTGGGGCGTTGGTTGGGATCAACCTTCAGCGGCGTGATGTAGTCAGCATCACCGGCACCACTGTGCCCGCATAGCCAGCAGGTGTCGCCGTACAAGGCGAACATCTCTGCTCTGGCGATCTCGTATCTGCCAGTGTGCAATCTGCGGTACTCAGGATTGTTTGTCATTGGCACCTAGCCAGAAGAATTGAGGGGAACACCGGAGGAGAAGCGGAGACAAACCCCTCAACTCCAGTGTTCAACCCTTTGGTTGCGTTACCCATTTGCGGCACACCTGTAGCAACCTGCCGCTCCACCGAACCCGGCCACGTTGAACGCTGGCCCATCATTAACCCTGCCCTAGTGGGCAGAAACTTTTGGAGTGATGCCGCGCTAAGCGGCTTGGAGACGAATATATATAGTATGAGGAGTAGTTTTCTCAGAGGACCACAGTAGCGAGCCCGGAGGGCGAGCCATCAGTCAGCGCCTACGGCGCTTAGGCTCAATGACTCCGGGCTCTCTCTTTAGGTACGGGAACCCAGGTTCCCGTAGTCCCTCCTGGGATGTCGTTCGGTCCTACGGCTCTTAACCCTTCGGCTCTGGCCGGTGAGTCATCGTGTTCGCTGGCCTCTGGCCAGCACTACTCACCTAGCCTCAGGGGCCGTAGGCCCTCACTCTCCCTCTACTTATTAGAGCGTGAGGTGACGTAGGTCACACTTTGAAGGCATCTTCGCTGCTACTCAGATGCCGATGAGAACCCTCGTGCCTCCGGCACGTTGGGCTCTCAGGATGCCTACGGCATCAATTCTCCTCCGGTCGTACTGCTGAGGCAGTCACTCCCGGGGTGGTAGATAGCTAGACCGCCATCGACACCACCGATGGCGAATAACTTCATAACAACTTCAAATAGGAACGCCAATGAACGAAGAAGACTTTGAGAAGTTCTCTTACGTCGCTGGAAAGCGACTGGATATCTTCCTCAAGCAAACCGCCCGAAGGGCTGCTAACGAAGCGAAGTTAGCTAGTCCTAAGGATGATGCCGAAGACATCTATTCGGAGTTGCTTCTCTGGGCAATCAGCAGTCGCCCAGACCTGATCGATCGAGCAACTATCCGGATGCATCATCAAGCGAACGCCATCCATGACCCGTGGTACACGGTTGACGATTGGGAAGTCAACTACAGCGCCGCTAAGGTGTTCGCTCTTGAGGCGAACAAAGTTGCTAGGGCACTGAAGAGCGGCGAGCTTGAAACTCGTAGATTCAAGACTGAGGATCAAATTCAGTCGCTATGGACCGGCAAGGCCGTAGGCAACGCGCTGAAGGATTGGGACAACCTTCCTGAGGTTGTAGTGGAGGCACTAGCCTCCGATCGCCTCAGTGAGGCGTACAGGGATGCTCTCACCAGGCACTATCGGGATGGCCAGCGAGCGAGCGCCGTAGGTCGCAACAACCTTCAGCGCGGACGTGACAAACTCGTAGAGATCCTGAACTCTGGCAACGCTCCCGGGGAGCACGCCGACCCTGAGGACCATGCCGCCTACGGCTGGGGTCCGCAGCTACGTCCGGCAGGCTTCAGGCAGCGTCGCTACCCCGACCAGGAGCAGAGCGACTACCTAGCAGGGGTGTACGCCAACGGCAATCGCTCTGAGAGCCTTTCTGCGGCCCTGGAGTCCCTTGAGGTATACGAAGACACCCCTGGAGACTCTGAATGGCTCTCAGGCGCTCTGAGTGGCTTCCGTGGGTCTGCTACGGCCAACAGCACCGATGACGAGATAACCGCTGACGTGCTCGCAGCCCGACCAATGAGAGAAGCCAAGCCGAAGAGCCGGATGGAGTGGCTTGCGAAGCGCTACGACATCGAATTGGATTTGTACATCTGGGGAATCACCGGACGGTTCACTAATCCGATGCTCGAAGAGAAGATGGGCGAACTGACCGAGGAAGAGCGCGAAGCGCTCAGGGTTAGGTACTGTCCAGAGGTAGACCCAAAGGTGAAGCGGGAAGGCTTCGATGACAGCATCAAGGCTCTCAAGAAGATCCGGGATCTCATGGGCGTTCAGGCGGGTACTGGTGCTGTGAAGTAGGACAGCGAAAAGCCCCGGATCATCTCCGGGGCTTCGTTCGCTAGACGGTTAGAGCTTCTGGTCTACGAAACCTAGGCTCTGGCTCTTGCCAGTGGCACGCTCAGCTAGATCCTTCGGCACGTAGAAGGCATAAGAGACACCCTCTGTGCTTCCCAGCCACACAGCTTCATCATCTCGCTGCGGACGTTCAAAGGAACGGACGGCAACCTCTTCGGTGTCCTCGTTGACTGCCTCGATGCGGACTCCTGCTTCAAGGAGCATCTTCCTTCGCTCACCAGCGTCAGCCAGTTCCCAGCGCTCAGCATACGTTTCGCCGGTAGCACGTAGCTCTTCCCGCTCTTCCCGCTCTGGCAGAGCGGACAACACCGCAATGCGCTTTTCTAGCGCTTTGATCTGCGGCTGCAACAGCCGAGCGAGGTTGGCAGGCTTTTTGGCTGCCTCTCCATAGAGAAAGGCGTACGCCTCCTCAGCCTCGGCAAGTTCCTGGTGATGCGACTGAGCAGGAATAACGACCTTTTCCAGCACCTCAAGGTTTCCGATGGTCTTTAGCAGCATCTCCTCAGTGGTGCTCTCTAGAAGCTCAGCCGAGATTGCCAAAGCCCTGCATTTCTCATCACTGCTCTGCTTCTTGAGATAGCCCCATGCCGACCGGCATCCGTAATACTCATACCGCCCGTAGGGCTTGGGCTGACTACGGCGGTACAGGCGCTCACCGCAGATGCCGCACCATCCAATGCGAAGCAGCATTCCCGCTCCAGCGGTACGGGTAGAAGCGTCGTGCACTGCGGAGGCGTCAAGGATGCGCTGAAGTTTCTCGAAAGTGTCTAGGTCAGTCAGAGGCTCTACCCGCTTCACTGGCATACCGTCCGGACCGAGGAAGGGTTTCCCGTCTAGCTCAACCTGACCGAGGAGAGCACGGGAACGCAGCATCATCTTGATTGTTTGAGCACTCCAGAGGATTCGCTTGGTAAGCCGGTCCCCCTCTTCGACCTTCTGGCCATCTTCGACGGACGCACTGACGTGCTTAGGGAAGAGGTTCACTGTGACCGCCTCAGAGCCATCCTCAGGCGTGATCGAAACCGTCCCCTCACCAACACTCACGACACCAGAGATAGGGGCCGTAGGCACCTTCCCGGCCTGCTGAATGCGGTATTCACGAGGGCTGAGAATCCCCTCATCATTGAGCCAGCGCATCACGGACTGCTTGGATTCCTTCTTGAGGACACGATCGATGATATCCAGCGTCGCAGGAACGGTATCGGGGTTGTGAATCAGCCGCCATTCGTTACCCTGCTTCTCAGGCATAGCCCAGTAGGGGAACATGCCACCACCCCAACGACCAGTAGCACGCATGAACGCCTTGGTATCGCGGTTGCGCTCTTTGATGACGTTCGCCTCCATCTCGGCCGCGAACGCGAAAAGCATCAACATCAACTGGGTCATGGTGTCCAGCGGACCACTACGGAAGTCCAGACGCATTTTCGGTCCGCCACCAGGGCCAATGGCGAAGATGATTAGTTTGCGATTCTGAACCGCCCACTCACTCAGCGAATGCATGTCGCGCATACTCCGGACAGCACGGTCAGCACGGCTCCACACGATCCCGTCGTACGCCTGGGGCCGCTTCAGCCACGGTCCTAGCTCTGGACGTTCGAACGGCGTCAGCTTGATTGCGGAGACGTCAAGATCCCGAGCCCAGCCGATGATCTCTCCCGACTCCTCAGCGGCAGCAAACTCGACGTCTGCGGTTTGACGCTCTGGACTGGTGCTGGGGTCAGCCTCGCCACGGTGGCGAGACAGGCGGACGGCTCCTAGCAGGCGCAACGAGGTCATGCGTTGCACCATACATCCGTCTACAAACCCTTGACAACGCAACCGCATTGGTGAGGTAGATGTGTCCCGGGTCCAGCCCGGCGTCGTCGACCGCCTTGCGCAGCAGCCGACCGGCGGGGCCGACGAAGGGCAGCCCCTTCTGGTCCTCCATGTCGCCGGGCTGCTCGCCGACGAAGACGACGCGGGCGGCGGCGTCACCCCGGCCGAAGACGGTCTGTGAGGCGTCCCGGTACAGCTCGCAGCCCCGGCAGCCGGTGGCGGCGGCGCGCAGTTCGTCGAGCGTGTCGGCCTGCGGCGGGATGAACCGCTGGGCGCCGGGCGCGGTCTCGGTGTCGGCCATGGCGACTGTTCTACCCGGTGTGACGCGGCCCACGCGAGCAGGAACGCCGGATCGGTGCCCCTTTCCCGGCACCTCCGGCGAACCGGCCACCCGGGAGGCAGTCCGAGAAAGGCCAGCCTCAGGACGGCCAGCCCGAGGAAACAGCCCGCCCGGGAAGGCCGGCCCACAGGAAGCCCCGCCCGCACGGCACGAGCGGCCCGCACGGCACGGCCGGGGCACATCGGGCCCACAGGGCCCGCCTTGGCCCGCCAGGCACGCATGGCACGCCCGGCCCGCGCGGGATGCCGCAACTCGGTGTATCCGCCGCCCGGGAAAGCCCGAGATGCCGCAAGCTGGGCCGACGCCCCTGGCCCCTGCGCCGCCGCCCCTGGCCCCTGCGCCGCCGCCCCTGGCCCCTGGCCGGGCCGGGCCGGGCCGGGCCGGAGACCCTGCGCCCGAATCAGCAACTTCGGGGATGCTGCCGCCTCCAACCCCAGCCCAGACAGCAACATCGGGGATGCTGCTGCCGCACGTCGACGCCGGGCGTGTGGTGTGGGTAGGTCAGGCGGTGAAACCCGGTGCCGGGGTGGGGCGGGTCGCCCGGGCGACCGCGTCGGCGAGTGTGGGGATCTCCTCCTCGTGCAGGTTGCTGACGGTGATGCGCAGCCCGGGCGGGCCGGCGAGCCGGTAGAGCGCGCCCGGCGCGACCGCCCAGCCGGCGTCCCGCAGGGTGGTGAGCGCGCTTGTCTCGTCGTCCACCGGCACCCAGACGTTGATGCCGGTGCGGCCGTGCGCGGGCAGGCCACGCTCGGCCAGGGCGGTGATCAGGGCGTTCCGTCGCCGTTCGTAACTCTCCGCCGCCCGGTCGACCAGGGCGGTCGCCTCGGGATCGCCCCAAATTGACAGCACCAGCCGTTGCAGCACTGTGGAGACCCAGCCGGCGCCGATCCGGGCTCGGCCGGCCACCCGCGCCACGGTGGTCTCGTCTCCGGCCAGCACGGCCAGGCGCAGGTCGGGGCCGAAGGGCTTGCTGACCGAGCGGAGGAAGGCCCAGTGGGCTGTCGCTCCGGCGAGCGGATGCAGCGGTACGCGGGCCAGTTCGGCGGCGTGATCGTCCTCGATCAACAGCAGGTCGGCGCGGCCGGCGAGCAGGGCGCGCAGGGCGTCTGCCCGGTCGGCGGAGAGCGTCGCGCCGGTGGGGTTCTGGGCCCGGCTGGTCACGATGAGCGCTCGGGCTCCGGCGGCCAGGGCCGCGGCGACTCCGGCGACGATCGGTCCGTCGTCGTCGATCGGCATCCCGATCGGCCGCAGCCCGAGGGCGGCGAGCAGGTCGAGCAGCCCGGCCCAGCCGGGGTCCTCCACGGCTACCGCGTCGCCGTGCCGCAGGTGTGCGCCGAGCAGTCGTTCGATGCCGTCCAGTGCGCCGCCGGTGAGGGTCAGCCCGGCGGCCGGCACCCCGTCGGCGGCCAGCCGCGCCCCGGCCACCTCGGCCATCTCGGGGAGTACGCCTAGGTCGGGATAGCCCACCGGGTCGCCGGCGGCTTCGGCGAGGGCGGCCAGGTGCCGCCCCAGCGGCGGCAGCAGGCGCCGGTCTGGTTCGCCTCGGGACAGGTCGCGCAGACCGGGTGCGGGCGGTGGGCGCAGCGCCGCCCGGCGGGCGGCGACCGGTGGGCGGGGGCGTACCCGGGTGCCGTGTCGGCCGGCGGTGACGATGAGCCCTCGGCGACGCAGTTCGGCGTAGGCGCGGGACACGGTGGCCGGGCTGACGGCCAGGTCGGCGGCGAGGGCGCGGACCGGTGGCAGTGGATCACCGGGGGCGAGGGCGGCGTCGCGGATGCCGGACTCGATGCTCGCCGAAATCTCGACAGCCGTCGCACCTGCCACCTGATAGCGTGCTGACACAAACATGGGATTGTACTAGAACAAAGGTGGAAGCATGTACCCGCAGACCACCCGCACCACCGCCAGCCGCTCCCGGGACCGGATGAGCTACGACCGGACCGCCACGCACGCCGTGCTCGACGAGGCGTACGACTGTGCGCTCGGGTTCACTGTGGACGGCGAACCCCGCGTGCTGCCCACCCTGCACGTACGCATCGGCGACACGCTCTACCTGCACGGCTCGACCGGTGGCCGGCCGCTGCTCGCCGCCCGCGCCGACGGTCTGCCGGTCTGCGTCGCGGTCACCCTCCTCGACGGGCTGGTCTACGGTCGCTCCCAGTTCCACCACAGCGCCAACTACCGGTCGGTGGTCGCACACGGCACCGCTCACCTGGTCACCGACCCTGGCGAGAAGGCCGACGTGCTGACCGCACTTGTGGAGAAGGTCGGCACCGGCCGCGCGGCGGACAGCCGCCCGCCGAACCGGCGGGAGCTGGCCGAGACCGCCGTGCTGGCACTGCCGCTGGCGGAGGTGTCGCTGCGCACCCGCACCGGCCAGGTACGCGACGACCCGGCCGACCTCGACCTGCCGCACTGGGCCGGGGTGGTGCCGCTGCGGCTGACCCCCGGCCTGCCGGAGCCCGACGTCGGGGTCACCGCGCCACTGCCGGCCTACCTGCGCCCGAACCGCTCGCCCTGGCACGAACCGGCGGTGCTGCGCGGCGCGCACGTGCTGCTGGAGCCGCTCGATCTGGCCCACACCGACGAGTTGTACGCGGCCACCGCCGACGCCGAGGTCTGGCAGCACCTGAGCCGGCCACTGCCGACCGGGCCGGGACAGTTGCGTGAGGTGATCGTCGCGGCGCTCGCCGAACAGCACCGCCAGAACCGGGTCGCCTGGGTGCAACGGTGTGCGGTCACCGGTGCGGTGGTCGGCACCACGTCGTACTACGCAATCGATCCCGAACGGCGGTCGCTGGCGATCGGGCACACCGTGCTCGGCCGGGCGCTGTGGCGTACCGGGATCAACACCGAGGCGAAGCTGCTGCTGCTCACCCGCGCCTTCGACGACCTCGACGCGGTGCGGGTGGTCTGGCACACCGACATCCGCAACGAACGTTCCCAGCGTTCCCTGGAACGGCTCGGCGCCCGCCGGGAGGGGGTGCTGCGGATGGACCGGCAGCGTCCGGACGGCTCGTGGCGGGACACCGTGCAGTATTCGATGACCGTCGACGAGTGGCCGAAAGCACAGGTCAGCCTGCGGGAAAGGCTTAGCGCTCGCCCCTCGTCGGCCCGATGATGTCGGGCGTGCTGGGAATCACCGACATCTGGACGTACGTGCTGGGCACCGTGGCCATCGTGCTGCTGCCCGGCCCCAACTCGCTGTTCGTCCTCTCCACCGCCGCGCGGCGCGGGGTCGGCGTCGGCTACCAGGCGGCGAGCGGCGTCTGGGTCGGTGACGCGATCCTGATGTTCCTCTCCGCCGCCGGGGTGGCTTCGCTGCTCAAGGCGTACCCCCCGATCTTCCTCGTGATCAAGTACGCGGGTGCCGCGTACCTGGGCTATGTGGGGTTGACCATGCTGCGCGGCGCGTGGCGGCGCTGGCGGGACCGCAACGACCCGAGCACCCCGCGCCTGATCGACGCCGCGGAGCCGACGGCGACCCGCAGCCCGTTCCGCAAGGCGCTGGTGATCAGCCTGCTCAACCCGAAGGCGATCCTCTTCTTCGTCTCGTTCTTCATCCAGTTCGTCGACCCGACCTACCCCTGGCCCGCGCTGTCGTTCCTGCTGCTCGGCCTGATCGCCCAGGTGACAAGCGCGCTCTACCTGACCGCGCTGATCTTCGCGGGCACCTTCCTGGCCGCCCAGTTCAGCCGGCGTCGCCGGCTGGCGGCGGGCGCGACAAGTGCCGTCGGGGCCCTCTTCCTCGGCTTCGGCCTCAAGCTCGCCCAGGGCTGACGAGACGGGCGGGGACGCCCCGGCGGATGAGCCGCCGCGGTGCCGGCGCGGACGGCGTCAGGTGCCGCCGCCTCCGCCGCCACCACCGCCCTCGCCGCCACCGACACCGGCGCCGCCCGCGTCGCCACCAGGTTCCGGGCCGGGCGGCAGCGGCCGGTCGGGTGGTCGACTGACGTGGGCCGACTCGGTGACGGTGGCCGACCAGTCGGCGTGCGCTGCGGCGGCGGCGTGCCGGTTGATCGCCTCGCGCAGCCACCCGTCCACGGTGTTCACCCAGTCCCGCTGGTCGGCGCCGACGTGCCAGATCCGGAACCGGCTGATGCTGGTGTGGGTGATCCCGGCCAGCGCCAGCCGCCGGTCACACCAGAGGATCACCTCCAGGCCGGCGGAGTTGGCCACGAAGATCACCTCCAGCTCGGTGATCGGCCCGGCGTAGAGCGGGCCGACCCAGAAGCCCCACCGCTGGTGCAGGGGCAGGGCCTGCTCCACGCCGGGCAACCGGCCGTCGACAAGCCCGGACTGGCGGACGCTGAAGCCGAGCGTGTCCAGGGCGGCCAGCACGTGCTGCTGGGTCGGCAGCGGATGGACGAAGATCGGCACCATCGCGCCCTGGTCCACTGTGGCTTCGATCGCCACCTCGGTACGCAGGCCCATCCGCAGGCTGAGCAGCGGCACCCCGCCCAGCGTGGTCACCGGCGTCTCCCACGGCACCGGGAACTCGAACGGAATCGAGCGGGCCCGCCCGGCCCGCAGCACCAGGGCGTCGGCCACCTGCGCCTGGTGGAACTGCACCAGCCGGCGGGGAGCTTCCGGATCGTCCGGCTCGGCCGTGCTGACCAGGCCGAGCCGGACGTGCAGGACCGGCACGTCGACGGAACCGGCTATGAGGTTCACCCGCCCCGGCAGTCGCAGGCCGGGGCGGGTGCTCGGGTTGGCCAGCGCGGTCTGCACCGTCAGGCCCGTTCCGCCCGATCCCGGTGACACCCCCGTCAGCCGCACCCGTGTGCTCCTATCTGAGCCGTCGTACCGCGCGTGGAATCGGATCGGTCTCGTCGTCGAACTCCCCGATGACCTCCTCCAGCAGGTCCTCCAGGGCGACGAAGCCGACCGGCCGGGTGGGCCCCCCACCGTTGCGGACCAGCGCGAGTTGCGACTGGCGGGCCCGCATCACGGCCACCGCCTCGGTGACGGTGGCGGTGTCGGGGATCGTGATGGCGTCGTTCATCAGGTCGGCCGCGGTGGCGTCGGGTCGGCCGGCCGTGGCCCGCACCGCCTCCCGTACGTGCACCAGGCCGCAGACGTCACCGGCGGCGTCCAGCACCGCCAGCCGGGACCGGCCGCTGTCCCGGCTGACCTGCTCGATGCGGCCGGCCGGATCGTCCCGGCGTACGGTCACGATCTGGTCGAACGGTTCCATCACCTGGGCGACAGTGGTGCCCTGCAACTCCAGCATGCTGGTGAGCAGTTCGTGCTGGGCGGCGCCGAGCAGCCCGTGCTCCCGGGACTGCTCCAGCAGCATCCGCAGCTCATCGGGGCCGTGCACCTGGGCCAGCTGGTCCTGCGGGTTGACCTTCACCAGCCGCAGCATCGCGTTCGCCACCGCGTTGAGCACCGACAGCACCGGACGGGCCACCCGGGCGAAGGCCCGGAACGGCAGCGCCAGCAGCAGCGCGGACCGCTCCGGGTGGGTGATCGCCCAGGACTTCGGTGCCATCTCGCCGACCACCAGATGCAGGAAGGTGACCAGGCTCAGCGCGAAGATCAGTGCGATCACGTGACTGGCGCCGTACGGCAGGCCGACGGCGTGCAGCAGCGGGCCGAGCAGCCGTTCGATCGCCGGCTCGGCCAGGGCACCGAGACCCAGCGTGCACAGGGTGATGCCGAGCTGCGCACCGGCCAGCATCAGCGACAGCTCGCGTACGCCGTCGAGCGCTGCCCGGGCGGCCCGGCCGCCACCGGCCGCCGCCTGTTCCAGGCGGTACCGCTTGCTCGCCACCAGGGCGAACTCGGCGGCGACGAAGAATCCGTTGAGCGCCAGCAGGACCACCGAGGTGATCAGTGCGAATCCGGTGCTCATGCCGTCACCTCCGCGGGCCCGTCGGTGACCTGGAGGCGGACCGAGTCGGCCACGTGCCGATCCACCGCGAGCACCTCGACCAGGGCGCGCGGCGGGACCTGACCGTTGTCACCGTCGGCCGGCAGGCTGATCTCCAGCCGGTCACCGACCTCCGGCACCCGACCCAGCTCCCGCATGACCAGCCCCGAGATGGTGTCGTACTCGGGCCCCTCCGGCAGGGCGATGCCGGTGCTGTCGGCCACCTCGTCGATGCGCCAACGGGCGGGCACCACCCAGGAACCGTCGTCCTGCCGCGCCGGGGCCCGCTCCGGCGGGTCGTCCTCGTCGCGGATCGGGCCGACAAGTTCCTCGGCGATGTCCTCAAGCGTGATGACGCCGGCGAAGCCGCCGTACTCGTCGACCACGCAGGCGAGCTGGCGGTGCCCCGAGCGGAGCCGGTCCAGCACGGTGGGCAGCGGCAGCGTCTCGGGCACCAGCAGCGGGGGTACGGCCACCGCGCTGACCGGGGTGGTGGCGCGCTCGGCCGGTGGCACCTGGAGCACGTCCGCGATGCCGATCACGCCGACCAGGTCGTCGACGCCCTCCGTACCGCGTACCGGGAAGCGGGAGCGGCCGGTGTCGAGCAGCTCGACCACCCGGCTGACCGGCTCGTGTGCCCGCACGGTGTGCACGTCGACCCGGGGCACCATGGCCTCACCGGCGGTCAGCTGCCGAAAGTCGAGCCCTCGGTCGAGCAGCTCCGACATCTCCGCGTCGAGGTGCCCCTCCAGCCGGGACTCGGCGATGATCTGTTCCAGGTCCTCTGGAGTGGCGCCGCTGGGCAGTTCCTCGATCGGCTCGATGCCGACCCGCCGCAGCAGCCGCACCGCGGACTTGTCGAAGAGCTTGATCAGCGGGCCGGCGATGGCCAGGTAGACCAGGGTGGACCGGGCCAACGTCCGGGCGACCGGTTCGGGGCGGGCGATGGCCAGGTTCTTCGGCGCCAGCTCGCCCACGACCATCTGCACCACAGTGGCGATGACCAGGGCCAGCGCGACCGAGAGCGGCAGGCTGACGCGGGTGGAGACGCCGGCCACGCCGAGCAGCTCGGCCAGGCCGGCACCGAGGTAGGGCTGGGCGACGTAGCCGACGAGCAGGGCGGTCACGGTGATGCCGAGCTGCGCGCCGGAGAGCATGAACGACAGCCGTCCGGCGACCTCCAGGGCCCGGGCGGACGCCTGGTCGCCCTCGGCGGCGCGTTGCTTCAGCTTGCCGCGGTCGACCGCGACGTAGCCGAACTCCTGCGCGACGAAGTACCCCGTCGCGACGGTCAAGACAGTGATCAGAAGAAGGCCGACGAGGATCAACACGGGAGGTTCAGGGCTCCCGGGGTCGTCGGTCTGTGGGGATGCCGGGGCCTACCCGGCTGGCTACTGCTGCCCTCCTGGGCAGAAGAGTCGATCATGCGGTCATTCTACCGGCGTCCGGGCCCGGGCCGGGCGCGAGTGCACTCATTGTGCCCGCCCGGGCGGGGGGTGGTCGGCGGTCGCGAGTTCGTCGGCGTCGAGCAGGTTCCGGTCCACCCGCCCGGCGCGGTACGCGGCCCGACCGATCATCTGCGCGGCGACCGGAGCGGTGGCCAGTTGGAAGACCCCGACGAGCACGATCATGCCCAGGTCGGCAGGGCTACGCAGCCGCAGCCCCAGGCCCAGCAGCAGGAGCAGCACCCCGAGCACCTGCGGCTTGGTGGCCGCGTGCATCCGGCTCAGCGTGTCCGGGAAGCGCAGCACCCCGATGGCGGCGGCCAGGCTCAGCAGCGCACCGGCGACCAGGCTGACCGCACCCAACCAGTCGGCGACGGTACCCGGTGTCACGGCCGGTCCCGGACGGCGAAGCGGACAAGCGACACGGATCCGACGAAGCCGAGCAGGGCGAGCACCACCAGCACCGGCAGGGTGGTGGCGTGCCGGTTGACCGCCGCCTCCGCGCCGACGGCGCCGACCATGGTGGCGAGCAGCATGTCGGCGGCGACGACCCGGTCCAGCAGCGACGGGCCCCGGTAGAGGCGGGCGAGGGCGAGCAGGGCGGTCACCGACAGCAGGCTGGTGAGGGCGATGGCGAGGAAGACGGTCACGGCGACTCCTTGTCTACGGATCCGGTACGCACCCGGCGCAGTTCGGCGTTGGAGCCGACCGCCTCGACGATCCGGCGCTCCACGGCGCGGACCTGCTCACGGCTGGCGGCGAGCGAGTCGGGGCCGCGTACGTCGAGCACGTGCACGTAGAGGATTCCGGCGTCCCGGTCCACCTCCACGATCAACGTGCCGGGCACCAGGGAGAGCACCTCGGCGGTGAGGGCCAGGTTGAGGTCGGTGGGCAGGCGCAGCCGCACCGCGATGATGGCCGAGCGGGGGGTGTAGCCCGGCTGCACCGCGATCCGGGCGACGTGGGCGCTGGCCCGGACCAGTTCGACGACGAACCGGCCGCCGAACACCAGCAGGCCCCACGGCCGGAGCCGGCCGTGAAAGGTCACCGGCGGCAACGGGAAGAACAGCAGCACCACGGCGGCGGCCAGCAGCCCGCCCAGCAGGTTGCCCCAGGTGAACTCCCCCCAGAACAGGTTCCAGGCCAGCACCAACCAGCCGTAGGCGATCAGCTGGTCACGCCATCGGCCCATCCGGGTCTGCCGGTCCGGCGGCGCGGGTGGCACGGTGTCCGGCGCGGTCATGACGCCCCGCCGGGCAGGACGGCGCGCACGTACGGGGTGCGTTCGATCAGATCGGTCGCCGCCCGTCCGGTGTACTCGAACAGCGGACCCGCCACCACGGTCAGCGCCACCCCGAGCGCCACCAGGGCGACCGTGGCGCCGACCATAAGCGCGGGCAGTGGTGCGGTCGGCGCGACCGTTTCGCAGGGTGAGCGCCAGAAGGCGATGTTCCACACCCGGCTCGCCACGTAGAGGGTGAGCAGGCTGGTCACGGTGCCCACGGCCACAAGCGTCCAGGGCAGCGGTCCGCCTGCGGCGACCCCGGCCTGTAACAGGCCGAGCTTGCCCAGGAAGCCGGAGAAGGGCGGGATGCCCGCCAGGTTCATCGCCGAGACGAAGAAGAGCACGCCCACCATGGGTGCCAGCCGGGCCAGCCCACCGAGGCGGCGTAGGTCGGTGCTGCCGGCCCGCTGCTCGACCAGCCCGGAGATCAGGAACAGGGTGGTCTGGATGGTGATGTGGTGGACCACGTAGAAGATGGCGCCGACCAGCCCGGCGACAGTGCTCAGGCCCACCCCGAAGATCATGTAGCCGATGTGGCTGACCAGCGTGAACGACAGCAGCCGCTTGATGTCCGACTGGGCCACCGCGCCGAGGATGCCGACAAGCATGGTCAGGCCGGCCGCCACCATCAGCAGTTCCCCGGCCTGCTGCCCGGGGAAGAGCAGGGTCTGGGTCCGGATGATCGCGTACACGCCGACCTTTGTGAGCAGGCCGGCGAAGACCGCGGTGACCGGCGCGGGCGCCGTCGGATAGCTGTCCGGCAACCAGGCGGACAGCGGAAAGACCGCCGCCTTGATGCCGAAGGCCACCAGCAGCATCAGCTGAAGACTCAGGCGTACGCCGCCCGGCAGCGCGTCCAGTCGCGCGGTGAGCTGGGCGAGGTTGAGCGTGCCGGTGGCCGCGTAGACCAGGCCCACCGAGATGAGGAAGATCATCGAAGCCAGGATGTTGACCACGACGTAGGTGGAGCCGGTGCGGATGCGCGGCCGGGTGCCGTTGAGGGTGATCAGGACGAAGCTCGCGGCGAGCAGCATCTCGAAGCCGACGAAGAGGTTGAACAGGTCACCGGCGAGGAACGCGTTGCACACACCGGCGGTCAACACCAGATAGGTGGGGTGGAAGATCGCCACCGGGGAGGTCTCCCCGATCTCCGCCTGGCCCTGCCCGATCGAGTACAGCAGCACGCAGAGGGTCACCGCCGAGGAGACCACGAGCATCAGCGCGGCCAGCTGGTCGGCGACCAGCACGATGCCCACCGGCGCCGGCCAGCCGCCGATCTGCATCACCAGCGGTCCCTGCCGGTACGCCTGCACCAGCAGCACCACCGCCACCACCAGGCTCCCGCTCAGGCAGCCCACGCTCACCGTCCGCTGGGTCCACGGCCGGCTGCCCAGCAGCAGGGTGATCGCGGCACCCAGCAGCGGTAGCACCACCGGCAGCGGCACGAGAGTGTTCATCGCCGCCACCGCTTCTGCGTGGTCCACGCGTACCGGCTCATCCCTGGCCGTCCTCGCGGGGTGGGGCCGGGGCGTCGACCTGCTGCGGGTCGGCGGCCGCCGGTTCGCTGGCCAGGTCGGCGGCGGACACCTCGCGACGCGCGGCCCGCCTGACGATTTCCCGGTCCTCGACGTCGTCCGGCACCTCGTCGTCACCGGTCAGGTACCAGCTGCGGTAGCTGATGGCCAGCAGGAAGGCGGTGAAGCCGAAGGTGATCACGATGGCGGTGAGCACCATGGCCTGGGGCAACGCGTCACTCATCGCGGCCTCTTCACCGACCCCGACCACCGGCGGAGCCCCGGCCCGCCCGCCGAAGACGATCAGCAGGTTGACGCCGTTGCCGATCAGGATGACGCCGAGCAGGACCCGGCTCAGGGTGCGTTCCAGCAGCAGGGTCACGCCGCAGCCGACGAGTACCCCGATCGTGACGAAGGAGACCAGGTTGGCTCCCGCGCTCATGGGCGTGCCTCCCCTCGCCCGCCGGCCAGCCCGCCCCCGGCCCCACCGGCCATCTCGATGTGCCGGTCCACCTCGGCGCCGAGGCTGCGCAGCACGTCCAACGCCAGCCCGATCACCACCAGGTACACACCGACGTCGAAGAAGAGGGAGGTGACCAGGTAGAAGTGGCCGATCAACGGCAGCCACAGGTCGACAGTGGTGCTCTCCAGCACGGTGCCGCCGGCGATCAGGGAGACCACCCCGCTGCCCACCGAGAGCAACAGCCCGGCACCCAGCACCGTGCCGGCACCGATCGGCGCCGCCTCGACCAACTCGTACCGGCCGCCGGCGAGGTACCGCATGGTCAGCGCCAGGCTGGCCACCAGCCCACCGGCGAAGCCGCCACCGGGTGCGTTGTGCCCGGAGAAGAGCAGGTAGAGGGAGAAGAGCACAGCGGTGTGGGAGATCAGCCGGGTGACCACCTCCAGCACGATCGAGCGTTGCCGCTCGTGCAGCGTCACCCCGCCGCGCAGCCAGACCGCCCGGCCTGCCGGCGGCTCGTCCTCAGCGACCTCCCGTCGACGGGGACGGGGCCCGGTGCGGGACTGGTGGAAGATCAGACTCGCCACTCCGGTCGCGGCGGCCACCAGCACCGCCACCTCCCCCAGGGTGTCCCAGGCGCGGATGTCCACAAGGGTCACGTTGACCACGTTGCGGCCGTGCCCCTGCTCCACCGCGAGGTGCGGAAACTCCTCGGAGATGGACCGCGCCTGCCGGGCCGCCGCGGCCCCGACGGCCAGCGCGGCCACGGTGGTACCGACGATCAACCCGATCGTCCGCCGGATCCAGCGACTGCGCCGCAGCGGCCGCATCGAGAACCGCTCGGGCAGTCGACGCAGCACCAGCACGAAGATCGCGATGGTCATGGTCTCCACGAGGAACTGGGTAAGCGCCAGGTCGGGCGCGCCGTAGAGCACGAACAGCATCGCGGTGCCGTAACCGGTCATGCCGACCAGGAGCATCGCGGTCAGTCGCCGGCTGGCCCCCACGGCGAGCAGCGCGGCGACGCAGACCACGAGCAGCACCACCGGCTGCGCGGGGGTGGCCCACAGGTCCAGTGACTGCTCCCAGGGCCGGATGAGGAACACCGACCCGCCCGGCACGGCGGCCAGGACGATCAGGATGAGACCGAGGTACTGCGGCAGCGATCCCCGCTGGGTGACGCTTGTGACGTCCACCGCGACCCGGTCGAAGCGATGGGTGATCCACTCGTACCCCCGTTGGCCGGTGACCGGCCAACGCAGTCTGGCCAGCGCAGGGGCCAGTGGACCACGCAGCGCGAACAGCGCCGTACCACCCGCCAGGGCCAGCACGGACAGACCGAGCGCCGGGGTGAGCCCGTGCCACAGGGCCAGGTGTTTACCGACGGTGCCGAAGAGTTCGGGGTACGGGCGCAGCAGATGATCCAACGCTCCCGCGGCCGGGCCGGCGACCAGCCCGGCGACGGCCAGCAGGGCTGGCGGGAGGAACAGCGACGGCGCGATCCGGCCCAGGTCGGTGGCGGCGACGCCGGGGCGGGCGGCGAAGGCGCCCCAGATGAACCTGATGCTGTACGCGACGGTGAGCACGGTCCCGGCGACGAGTACCGCCAGCACCAGCGGCTGATCGGTGAAGGCGGCGAACACGGCCTCCTTGGCGACGAACCCGAGCAGGGGTGGCAGTCCGGCCATCGAGGCGGCGGCGAGCACGGCAACCCCGGTCAGCACCGGTGCGGTACGCCGCAGCCCGGACAACTCGCGCACGTCCCGGGTCCCGGCGCCGTGGTCGATCACACCGACCACGAGGAACAGCGCCGCCTTGAACAGCGCGTGGGCCAGCAACATGGCGACACCGGCCAGCGCGGCGTCCGCGGTGCCCACCCCGACGACCACCGTCAGCAGGCCGAGCTGGCTGACCGTGCCGTGTGCCAGCAGCAACTTCAGGTCGGTCTGCCGCAGCGCCGCCCAACCGCCCACCAGCATGGTGGCCAGGCCGGCGATCACCACCACCGGTCGCCACGGACCGACCACGGCGAGCACCGGGGCGAGCAGGCCGAGCAGGTAGACGCCGGCCTTCACCATCGCCGCCGCGTGCAGGTACGCGCTGACCGGCGTCGGTGCGGCCATCGCCACCGGTAGCCACGAGGTGAACGGCAGCACCGCCGACTTGGACAGCGCACCGAGCAGGATCAGCAGTGCCGCGACGACCAGGTACGCCCCGCCGGGCAGCGGTTGCTGCGCCACCTCCGACCAGCGGTAGGTGCCGGCGTGGTGGCCGAGCATGATGAACCCGATGAGCATGGCCAGGCCGCCGAGGGTGGTCACGGTCAGCGCCTGGGCCGCCGCCCAGCGGCTCGACCGCCGCTCGGTGCTGTGGCCGATCAGCAGGTACGAGAAGACAGTGGTGAGTTCCCAGCAGACGTAGAGCAGCAGCAGGTCGTCGGCGAGGACCAGCCCGAGCATCGCCCCGGCGAAGGCGACCATCACGCCCGCGAACCGCGAGTTGCCGAGCGCGTCCCGCGGGAAGTACCGGGCGCTGTAGCCGAGCACCAGTGCGCCCACGCCGCCGACCAGCAGGGTCATCAGCCAGGACAGGGTGGTCATCCGCAGGGCCAGGTCCAGGCCCAGTTCCGAGATCCACGGGTACGTCTCGACCACCGCGCCGCCGTGGGCGACGTCGGGTGTGTGGACCAACGCCCAGCCGAAGGCGGCCGCCGGCACCAACGCCAGCAGGTAACAGGCGCGCGGACCCCACCGGCGGACCAGCAGTGGCGCCACCACGGCCGCCACGAGGTGCAGGATCAGCAGTACGAGCACGCGCGCTCCCGGTCGAGGTGGCCGAGACGCCCCACGGGGGTTGGAGCATCTAGCAGCGATCAGACGACAGTTCAGCGCGCTGTGGATGCTTTTTCCGAAATCAACACACTTTCGCCGTCAATGCGGCGAAGTGCGGTGAACGACCGAATCAGCTGTGCGCGGCGGCGTCCGTCGCGGCACTCCCACCGCCGCGACCCGGGCGCCCCTCGACGACCAGGTCCGGCCGGCCCAGTTGGGAGGCGGCCCGGTTGACAAGTCGCTGGGCGGCGGCCAGGGAGCGCACGGAGAGCAACCGGCCACGGCTCTCCCGGCGCAGTACGAAGTAGTGCACCGCGGCCCGCACCTGGGCGCGGTCCGCCGCGCTGGCCTGGGCGGTGGAGACGACAAGCTCGCGCAGGCAGTTGGCGAGCCGCTCGGCCAGTTCGAGATCCGGGCCGTGCAGCCCGGCGCGCAGGGCTGTGACATGGCTGTCGACCTTGCGGATCAGGACGTCGGTGCCGGGCCCCGAACTCCGCTCCTCGACGGCCATCCGACTCCCCTCCACCGCTCGCCACGACGCGGGTGAAGTTACTTTATGTTGCCCCTCAAGAGCAAGCAGTTAAGTAAGACTTAACGGATTCTAGGTGCAAGTCGCCTTTAACGCCTTAACAAGACATACCCCGCCCGGCTCGCCGTGAACGAATGTCGGTACCCGGGGGCAGGATGGGTTCGTGGCGGATTCCAGCACGGCCCCCGGCGAGCAGGTCCTCGCCCGGTTCGGCCCGGCGACCCGGGAGTGGTTCGGTGCGGCGTTCGCCGCGCCGACGGCGGCGCAGGCCGGGGCCTGGAACGCGGTGGCCGCCGGCCGGCACGCCCTGGTCGTGGCGCCCACCGGCTCCGGCAAGACCCTCGCCGCGTTCCTGTGGTCACTCGACCGGCTGTCCCGCGAGACGGTCCCGACCGACCCCCGGCGGCGCTGCCGGGTGCTCTACGTCAGCCCGCTCAAGGCGCTCGCGGTCGACGTCGAACGCAACCTCCGCGCTCCCCTCACCGGCATCCGGCAGGCCGCCACCCGGCTCGCCCTGCCCCCGCCGGAGATCACCGTCGGAATGCGTACCGGCGACACCCCCGCGGACGAGCGGCGGGCCTTCGCCCGCACCCCGCCGGACATCCTGATCACCACACCGGAGTCGCTGTTCCTGCTGCTCACCTCGGCCGCCCGGGATTCGCTGCGCGGCGTGGAGACCGTGATCGTCGACGAGGTGCACGCGGTCGCCGGCACCAAACGCGGCGCCCACCTGGCGCTCTCGCTGGAACGGCTCGACGAGTTGCTGCCCGCCCCGGCGCAACGCATCGGACTCTCCGCCACCGTCCGACCGCTTGACGAGTGCGCCCGCTTCCTCGGCGGCGCCCGCCCGGTCGAGGTGGTGGCCCCGGCGACCGCCAAGACGATCGAGGTCAGCGTCCAGGTGCCGGTGGAGGACATGACCCGCCTCGACGAGCAGGCGGTGCCGGAGGACGACCTCGCCGGTCCGCGCACGGCGTCGATCTGGCCGGCCGTGGAGGAACGGGTCTTCGCCCTGATCAGGGCGCACCGTTCGACGATCGTCTTCACCAACTCCCGCCGCAGCGCCGAACGCCTCTGCGCCCGACTCAACGAACTCGCCGCCGACGAGACAGCCGCGGCACCACCGGCTGCCCGGACACCTGCCGAGCTGATGACCCAGGCCGGCGCGGTGTCCGGTGCCCCGCCGGTGATCGCCCGGGCGCATCACGGCAGCGTCTCCCGGGAGGAACGCCGGCAGATCGAGGAGGCGCTCAAGGCGGGCCGGTTGCCGGCGGTGGTGGCCACCTCCAGCCTCGAACTCGGCATCGACATGGGCGCGGTCGACCTGGTCGTGCAGATCGAGGCACCGCCCAGCGTGGCCGCCGGCCTGCAACGGGTCGGCCGGGCCGGGCACCAGGTCGGCGCGGTGTCGCGGGGCGTGGTCCTGCCCAAGCACCGGGGCGACCTGCTCTCCTGTGCCGTGGTCGCCGAACGGATGGGTGAGGCCGCCATCGAGGAGCTGCACCATCCGCGCAACCCGCTGGACGTGCTCGCCCAGCAGGTCGTGGCGATGGTCGCGCTGGACGAGTGGCGGGTCGGCGACCTGGCGAGCGTGGTCCGCCGGGCCGCGCCCTTCGCCGAGCTGCCCGACTCCGCGCTGCACGCCGTACTGGACATGCTCTCCGGCCGCTACCCGTCGACCGCCTTCGCCGAGCTTCGCCCCCGACTGGTGTGGGATCGCGCCGCCGACGTACTGACCGGCCGTCCGGGCGCCCAGCGGCTCGCGGTGACAAGTGGCGGCACCATCCCCGACCGGGGCCTGTTCGGCGTCTTCCTGGCCGGCGCGGAACGCGCCGCCCGGGTCGGCGAGCTGGACGAGGAGATGGTCTACGAGTCCCGGGTCGGTGACGTCTTCCTGCTCGGGTCGTCCTCCTGGCGGATCGAGGAGATCACGCCGGACCGGGTGCTGGTTTCCCCCGCCCCCGGGCAGGCGGCGAAGATGCCGTTCTGGAAGGGCGACCAGCCGGGCCGGCCGGTGGAACTGGGCCGGGCGATCGGCGCCCGGGTGCGGGCTCTGCTCCGGCAGGACGCCGAGGAGGCCACGGCCGCGCTGCGGGCCACCGGGTTGGACGACTGGGCCGCCGCAAACCTGCTGACCTACCTGCACGAGCAACGGGCGGCGACCCGGGCCCTGCCGGACGACCGGACGGTGGTCGTCGAACGCTTCCGCGACGAGCTGGGTGACTGGCGACTTGCCGTGCACAGCGTGCTGGGAGCCCGGGTCAACGCGCCCTGGGCGCTTGCCATCGGGCGCCGGCTCGCCGAACGGTACGGCGTCGACGCGCAGGTGATGCCCGCCGACGACGGGATCGTGGTCCGGCTGCCGGACACCGCCGACACCCCGCCCGGCGCCGACGTGGTGGCCTTCGACCCGGAGGAGATCGCCCAACTGGTGGAGGAGTCGGTAGGCACCTCGGCGCTGTTCGCCGCCCGGTTCCGGGAGTGCGCCGCCCGGTCGCTGCTGCTGCCCCGCCGGGATCCACGCCGCCGCCAGCCGCTCTGGCAACAACGGCAACGCGCCGCCCAACTGCTCGACGTGGCCCGGGAGTACGCCGAATTCCCGGTCACCCTGGAGGCGGCACGGGAGTGCCTGCAGGACGTCTTCGATCTGCCCGCCCTGACCGAGGTGATGCGTGACCTGGCCGGCCGCCGGGTGCGACTGGTCGAGGTGGAGAGCGCCCGGCCGTCCCCGTTCGCCCGCTCACTGCTCTTCGGCTACGTCGGCGCCTTCCTCTACGAGGGCGACGCCCCGCTGGCGGAACGCCGGGCCGCGGCCCTCACCCTGGACTCGGCCCTGCTCGGCGAGCTGCTCGGCCGGGTCGACCTGCGCGAGCTGCTCGACCCGGAGGTGCTCACCGAGACGGAACGGCAACTGCGCTGGCTCAGCACCCAGCGCCGTACCCGCGACGCCGAGGACGTGGTCGAGCTGCTGCGGCAGCTCGGCGACCTGAGCACCGGTGAGCTGGCCGAGCGCGGGGCACCCGAGGCGTGGCTGACCGAGCTGGCCGCCGCCCGCCGGGTGCTGCGGGTCCGCATCGCCGGGCAGGAACGCTGGGTCGGCGTCGAGGACGCCGGCCGGTTGCGCGACGCCCTCGGCGTGGCCCTACCGGTAGGCGTCGCCGAGGCGTACCTCGAACCGGTCGCCGACCCGCTCGGGGACCTGGTGGCCCGGTACGCCCGTACCCACGCCCCGTTCACCGCCGCTGCCTGCGCGGCACGGTTCGGGCTCGGGGTCTTCGTGGTCGAGCAGGCGCTGCGTCGGCTGGCCGCCACCGGCCGGGTGGTCTCCGGTGAGTTCACCCCGGACACGGCCGGCACCCAGTGGTGCGACGCCGAGGTGCTGCGCCTGCTGCGCCGCCGGTCCCTCGCCGCGCTACGCCGGGAGATCGAACCGGTACCGGCGCGGGCGCTGGCCACCTTCCTCCCCCGCTGGCAGCAGGTGGGCTCCTCCGCTCGCGGGGTGGAGGCGGTGGCGTCGGCTGTCGAGCAGTTGCAGGGCGCCTCGGTGCCCGCGTCGGCGCTGGAACGGCTGGTGCTGCCCGCCCGGGTCGCCGACTACTCCCCCGCCCAGCTCGACGAGCTGTGCGCCAGTGGCGAGGTGCTGTGGGCCGGCGCGGGGGCGATCTCCGGTGGGGACGGCTGGGTCAGCCTGGCGTACGCCGACTCGGCTCCGCTGCTGCTCCCGCCGCCGGACGAGACTCTCGCCCGGACGCCCCTGCACGACGCGGTGCTGGACGCGCTCGACGACGGGCAGGCGTTGTTCTTCCGGCCCCTGGCCGATCGGGTCGGCGCCACCGACGACGCCGAGCTGACCGCCGTCATCTGGGACCTGGTCTGGGCCGGTCACCTCAGCAACGACACCCTGGCACCGCTGCGGGCGGTGCTCGGTGCCGGCGGCGCGCACCGCGCCCGCCCGACCGCCGCCCGTGGCCGTTACCGGCGCCCGGGACGGCTGGCGATGCCGAGTCGCAGTGGGCCGCCGACGGTGGCCGGACGCTGGTCACGGTTGCCGGCCCGGGACACCGACCCGACCCGCCGCGCCGCCGCGCTCGCCGACGTACTGCTGGAACGGCACGGCGTGCTGACCCGGGGCGCGGTCGTGGCCGAGCAGGTCGTGGGGGGTTTCGCCGCCGTCTACCCGGTGCTTTCCGCGCTTGAGGAGCGCGGCGCGGCCCGGCGGGGTTACTTCGTCGACGGGCTGGGCGCGGCGCAGTTCGCGGTGCCCGGTGCGGTGGACCGGATCCGTGCCGGCGCTGAGCCGCTCGACGGCGGCCGGCCCCGCAGCGGGTCGTCACTGGTGCTCGCGGCCACCGATCCCGCCAACCCGTACGGCGCGGCGCTGCCCTGGCCGGACCGCGTCGTCG
The DNA here is from genome assembly GCF_040660295.1 of Micromonospora sp. NPDC049891. Classification (NCBI taxonomy): domain Bacteria; kingdom Bacillati; phylum Actinomycetota; class Actinomycetes; order Micromonosporales; family Micromonosporaceae; genus Micromonospora; species Micromonospora sp. NPDC049891. The sequence goes on along the minus strand of NZ_JBFAML010000016.1, from coordinate 105,180 downwards.
ACTCCGGCGATGCGACATCGCCGCCGGCCACCGGGCACCGGGCGGGCCGCAAGGCCGGTGCGCTCGTCGTGCTGGTCGAGGGTGAGCTGGCGCTCTACGTGGAGCGGGGTGGGCGGACGCTGCTCTCCTTCACGGACGACGCCGACGCGCTGGGTGCGGCCGGTAAGGCGCTGGCCGACGCCGTCCATTCCGGCGCGCTGGGCCCGATCTCGGTGGAACGTGCCGACGGCGAGTCCGTGCGCGCCTCGCCACTGCGGGACGCCCTGACCGCCGCCGGCTTCCGCACCACCCCTCGCGGTCTCCGTCTCCGTGCCTAGGCCGCTTTTCATAAGGCTCGCCCGAGCGAGCCGAGGCCCGGGTCCGGCGCAGCCGGGCACGGTCTTATGAAACGCGGCCTGGGGCCGGTGTCAGCGGAGGGTGTCGAGGACCTTCTCGTAGCGGGGGCGGTCGGCGCGTGGGGTCGGTGCCTCGAGGTAGTTGAGCACCACGGTGCCGCTGCGGTAGGCGGCTCCGCTCCACCGCTCGGCCAGGTCGCCGGCGCTGCTCTCGTCGGGGAAGACGTAGACGGCCACGTTGTCGGTCACGACAAGTTCCGAACAGCCCAGCCCCAACCCGTCAGGTCCACAGTCGACGGAGCGGTCGCGGACGTTGGCCGCCTTGAGCCCGGCCGCCCGGAACGCCGCCACGACCTCCCGGCCGGTCGGTGCACCGGCCTGGCGCGGTGGCAGCTCCACCGGCGGCGGGCTCGGCGGCCGTCGCTCGGTGGTGCCGTCGGCGGCCGGCCCGGCAGCCGACGGCGGCGGCGCGGCGCTGCTCGGGGCGGCCGGCGCGGCGGGGCTCGCCTCGCCGGTGGGGGCGGGCACGGCAGCCGGGTCACTCGGTGTGGCCGGGTCCGCCGACGGTACGGCGAGCGTCGGTGTCGGTGCGGCGGCGGGCGACCTGTTCGGCTCCGCACCACAGGCGGTGACCGCGACGGTGATCATGAGCAGGGCGACGGCTGACAGGTTCCGGTGGCTCACCCAGGCAGTCTGCCCAACCGGGGCGGGCCGCAGCAGTGGCCGGTCGGTCAGCCGTGCTGTCGGCTATCCGGCAACCGGACGCCGACAGCACCGCGAGACCGGCAGCACCGCGACACCGACAGCACAGGGCTCACCGGTTCCGCACCCTCGCCCACGCCGTCATCGCCCGTCGCGGACGATGCGGGCGTACGATCCGGTGCCGTGACCAGCAGTACCGCCCGCGCGTCGCGGGCACCGGCCGGAGTCGTCTCGCTGACCACCGACTACGGTCTCACCGACGGTTTCGTGGCGGCCTGCCACGGGGTGATCGCCCGCCTCGCGCCCGCGCTGCGGATCATCGACGTGACCCACCTGGTGCCGCCCGGCGACGTCCGTCGCGGTGGGGCGGTGCTGGCCCAGACCGTGCCGCACCTGCCACCGGGGGTGCATGTGGCGGTTGTCGACCCGGGAGTCGGTACGAGCCGCCGGGGTGTCGCGCTGGACACGCCCGCCGGCCTGCTGGTGGGCCCGGACAACGGCCTGCTGCTGGACGCCGCAGCGGCGCTCGGCGGGGTGACCGGAGCGGTGGAGCTGACCAATCCGAGCTGGCTGGCGCCACGGGTGTCGGCCACCTTCCACGGGCGGGACGTCTTCGCGCCGGTCGCGGCCCGGCTGGCCCTCGGCGCCCCGCTGGCCGAGGCCGGCCCGGCGGTCGACCCGGGGTCGCTGGTGCGGCTGCCGGCACCGCTGGTCCGCCGGCTGCCGGACGGGTTCGTCGCCGAGGTGTTGACCGTGGACCATTTCGGCAACGTCCAGCTGGCCGCCCCGGCCGAGCTGCTGGATCCGTTGCCGGCGCGGGTCCGGGTGCATCCGGCGGCCGGCGACCCGGCCGCTGGGGGCGGCCCGGCGGATGCCGGCGGATGGGTACGGGAAGCGGTGCGCGGGCGTACGTTCGGCGACGCTCCGGAAGGTGCCCTGGTGGCGCACGTCGACTCGGCCGGTCGGGTCGCGCTCTCCGTCAACGGTGGACACGCCGCCGAACTGCTCGCGGTGGTCCCGGGTACGCTGCTGCGGGTCCGGGGTTGTGGCGTCGTGGGGGACGCTCCCGGACAACACGGATGAAGCGTCTACTGTGGAAAGCTGTCAAGGTGGATGATCGCTGGGTTCCCGCCGCTTGTCCCTGCTGCGCGTACCGGACCGGCGGCGGCACCTGCCCGGTCTGTTTCTGGACAGATGACGGTCAGGCCGACGCTGACGCCGACGACGTCCGCGGCGGGGCGAACGGGGACCTGAGCCTGTCCCACGCCCGCCTCAACTTCGCCGTCTACGGCGCCTGCCACCCGCGATACCAGGAGCTGGTGCGGACGCCGAGGCCGGAGGAGATGCCCTGAGCCAGCCGACCCGGATGACCCTGGGCACCCGCTGACGCGGCGGGCCGGGCCGGCCTGGGAGGACGCCGGCCCGGCTCGGAGTGCCGCTATCAGCAGAGCGGCACCGACCCACCCCAGACCGCCGAGATGTACGCGTGGCTGACGAACTGTCCGCTGGCCAGCCGGTTCCACCGGTTGGTGGTGCGGTACGGCCCGACTACCGTCTGCCCGGTCACGTAACACTGGATCGGCACGTTGGCGTACTGGGCGGCCAGACCCCGGGACTGGTAGCCGGCGCCGGGACCGGCCCGCACGGTCAGCGGGCCGTCACCGACCACCCCACGGGGGCCGGTGCCGGTCCACAGGTACGCCACGTCGACCCAGGCGTTCGTGGTCAGCTGCAACCCGTCCCAGAACGTCCCGTCGGCGAGGTCGATGCCGGCCGGGTTGAGCACCACCCGACCGAACTGGTCCCGCCCGCCGTTGTAGCCGTTCTGGTACGCGGCCTGCGCCTGCGGCCTGCCCTGCGGCAGATCCTTCCAGTTCTCCCGGACGGCGCTGAGGTTCCAGTAGTCGTCGCGGGTGTTCCACGGGCCGACGTCCCAGACCGGGGCGTACTCGCAGCGGCTGCCGGTGACGGTGCAGACCCGCACGGTGTAGTCGCCGCTGTTGCGGGGGGACAGTCCTCGGCGGGAGGGCAACGCCACGAAATGGTCCCGGGAGCGGACCGTGTGCCCGTTGGCGGTCAACTCGCCGACCAGTCCGATCCGGGTCGCGTACACCCGGTAGGTCAGGCCGGGGGTGGCGGCGGTGACGGCGGCGACCGTGTCGGCGGTGAGCCGGACGGCGCGGACCTCGGTGCTGGCACCGGAGCGGCTGCCGGTGAGCACCACCCGGGCCTGCACCCGGCGGACCGGCTGGTCGAAGACGGCCGCCGGCGCGGCGTCGCGCCACTCGGTCCAGCCGGTCGTCCGCCAGCCACGGACCTGGACGGTAGCGGCGGCACCGGGCCGGGCGACGGCGGTGAGCTGGGCGCGGACCCGGGTGGCCGGGCGACTGAGGGTACGCGGTGCGACCACCAGCATGCCCTCAGCGACCGCACTCCCTCGGGCGGGAACGCCGGGTGGCCGGGCGTCAGCCAGGCGCAGGCCCGCGCGGGTGTGTCGCACGTTCACGTCGTCAGCGTCGACGACCGAGAGATCAGCGTTCCACCGGTCGGCCCGGGCGGCCGATGAGGCGGAGTTCGGATGCAGGGCGACGACGAGAGCGGCGGCCAGGAGGACGGCCAGGACGGAATTGCGGGGATGATTCATCTGCATTCTCCTCAGAACTCCCCGATAGTGCCTATATCCGTAGATCGAATAGAAGCGCCATACAAATAGCGATACATGTGAATTGCGCTCGGGTGAGGGAGAATGGTGCCGTGCCCGAAGGTGACACCGTCTGGAACACCGCCCGCGTCCTGGAACGCGCGCTTGTCGGCACCCGGCTGACCGGCAGCGATTTTCGGGTGCCCGCACTCGCCACCACCGACCTCTCCGGTTGGGCGGTACGCGACAGCGCGAGCCGGGGCAAACACCTGCTGCTCCGGCTGGACGCTCCCACCGGCACCGGTGAGTCGCGCTGGACGCTGCACTCGCATCTGCGGATGGACGGCGCCTGGCGGGCGTACGCCCCCGGGGAGCGGTGGACCGCCCGGCCGGCACATCTGATCCGGGTGGTGCTGCGCGCCCCGGTCGCGACCGCCGTCGGTTACCACCTGCACGAGGTGGCGCTGTTACCCACCGCCGACGAGGAACGCCTCGTCGGCCACCTCGGCCCTGACCTGCTCGGTGCCGACTGGGATCCGGCCGAGGCCGCGCGTCGGCTCGCCGCCCACCCGGACACCCCGGTCGGGGTCGCCCTGCTCGACCAGCGCATCCTGGCCGGCGTCGGCAACCTCTACAAGTGCGAGGTGCTGTTCCTCCGCGGCATCCACCCCCGCACCCCGGTGCGGGAGGTGTCCGACCCCCTCGCCCTGGTGACCCTGGCGCAGAAGTTGCTGGCCGCCAACCGGGGCCGTTGGACGCAGAGCACCACCGGTTCGCTGGGTCGTGGCCGGACCTGTTACGTGTACGGACGGCGGGCGCAGCCGTGCCGGCGCTGCGGCACCGCCATCCGGAAGGAGGAACTGGGCGAGCGGGTCACCTACTGGTGTCCCACCTGCCAGCCGGGCGACCCGGCCTGAACCTCGGGCAACCGCCACCCGCCGGGCAGGCCCCACCGCGCGTCTTTCGCCCCACGGACGGGCCGCGACGGCGCACCTTCCACCCGCCGCCCGAGGGCCCGGCCGTGCATCTTCCACCCCACGGACGGGACCGCGCCGTGCATCTTCCACGCGGCGGTCTGGGCAGGTCGGAGCCGGTGGACGGCCGGTCACGTGACGGACTCGGAGTGGCGGCGGCGACACGCCGACAGCGCGGCAGATTGGCACGAAAGGGGACTTCCTAACCGACCACCGCGCGTCGCATGCTGCGGTTGAGGGCTCACGGAACGTCAGCACGCGCGTCCGCGCCGCCACGTCGGGGTGGTGGCCGCCGCGCCCCGATCACCGGGAGAGCCATGGCCGTGTTCCGCAGACTCCGGTCGACCTGGCTGGACCGCGCCGCCCGCACCGACCCGCCGGGCACGCCGAGCGCCGTCCCCACCACCCGAACCGGCCCGGACACGGAGAACGACAACACCACAGGCACCCACCCGGGCGTACCCACCGGGTCCGACGGCACCGCCCCGGCGCGGGCACCGGCACCGCCCGCGTTGCCGCACCAGGGCGCAGCCGCGCCGCCCGCGCCGCCGCATCCGCCGCCGGCCAGTCTCGATCCGGCGGCGGCACCCCGCTGCTTCGGTCCGGTGCCCAACCACGCCTACAGTCCACTGCCCGCCCACGACGAGGACGGGCAGGTGGTGACCGGCACCGGGCTGCGCAAGTTCGTCGACCCGCTGCCCGGCCTCGGCCCACTGGGCCGTACCCCGCTCGGCGCTCACCTGCCGGTCGCCGTGCCCGACACGATCACCCATCCCGGCTGCGACTACTACGAGATCGGGCTCCAGGAGTACACCCAGCGGCTGCACCGGGACCTGCCGGCGACCCGGCTGCGCGGCTACCGCCAGCTGAACCTGGGCACCAACCCGGACGGACACAACACGGTCGCCCCGCCCCGGCGGCCCTGGTATCTCGGTCCGGTCGTACTGGCCCGACGCGGCCGGCCGGTACGCATCAAGTTCATCAACCAGCTGCCCGCCGGCCCGGCCGGCGACCTCTTCCTGCCGGTCGATCAGACGGTGCCCGGCGCGGGCCCGGGGCCCCTCGCCGGGCCGGCACCCTATCCGCAGAACCGGGCGGTGCTGCATCTCTGCGGCGCGCTGACCGGCTGGATCAGCGCCGGCAGCCCGTGGCAGTGGATCACTCCGGCCGGCGAGATCACCCCCTACCCCACAGGTGCCGGCCTGGCCCACGTGCCGGACATGGCCCACCCGGGGCAGGGCGCCACCACCCTCTACTACCCCAACGACCAGAGCGGGCGGCTGCTCTGGTTCCACGACAACACCGTCGGGCTGTCCCGGCTGACCGTCTACTCCGGACAGCTCGCGCTCTACCTGCTCACCGACGACGCGCAGGAGCGGTTGATCGCCGACGGGACGCTGCCGGCCGAGCAGTTGCCGCTGGTCTTCGAGGACAAGACGTTCGTGCCGGACGACGCCCAGCTCGCCGCGCAGGACCCGACCTGGGACCGGGACCGGTGGGGCACCCGGGGATCCTTCTGGCACCCGCACGTCTACCAGTCCCGCCAGAACCCGTACCGCCGCGACGGGATCAACCCGACCGGCCGGTGGGACTACGGGCCCTGGTCGCGTACCGCCACCGCCGCCGGCCCCGACGCACCCGCCGCCGCCGTGCCCAATCCGCACCACGACCCGGTCACCGACCCGGACGAGCCACCGGAGGCCCCGGGCGTGCCGCACCCCAGCGCGGTGCCCGCCGCGTACGGCGACACGGTCCTGGTCAACGGTGCCGCCTACCCGTACCTGGAGGTGCAGCCGAAGCTCCACCGGTGGCGCATCCTCAACGCCTGCACCGACCGCTGGCTCAACCTTCAGCTGTACCGGGCCGCCTCGAACGAGCCGATGTGGACGCCGCAGGGCAGTCTCGCCGACGCCGCCGCCGGTGAGGTGCCGATTGTCGACGCGGTACGCGCCCCGGACCGGCCGGCGGAATGGCCCACCGACGGTCGGCCCGGCGGCGTGCCGGACCCGGCGGCGGCCGGCCCGGAGATGATCCGGATCGGCAACGAGTGCGGCCTGCTGCCGGCACCCGTGGTCGTGCCGAACCGGCCGATCGGCTTCCGCTACGACCGACGTGACCCGACAGTGCTCAACGTCGACGGCCACGCGCTGCTGCTCGCCCCCGGCGAGCGGGCCGACGTGCTCGTGGATCTCGCCACCGTCGAGGCCGGGACCACCCTGATCCTCTACAACGACTGCCCGGCCCCGCTGCCCTGCTTCGACCCCCGCTACGACCACCACACCGGCGGACCCGACCGCACCGCGGAGGGTGGCGCGCCGCCGACAGTGCCCGGGTACGGCCCGAACACCCGCACCCTGATGCAGCTACGGGTGACCGGCACCCGCGCCACCCCGTACGACCTCGACCGGCTGCGGGACCGCCTGCCCGGCGCGTACGCAGCCAGCCAGCGCCCCCCGGTCGTCCCGCAACCGGCCTACGACAGCTGCTTCGGCACCACGAGCGCCGCGACCCGGATACCGGTGCACGCCACCACCGTCGAGTTCACCCCGCCCGGCGGCGCACCGGTGAGCCTGCCGCTGGCCGTCAAGGCCGTACGGCAGGTCTTCGAGCCCGGACACGGCCGGCTCACCGGTCGCCTCGGCGTGGCCCATCCACACGGCGGACCGCTCGGCGAGGCCACCCTGCCGCTCGGTCCCACCGAACCGGCGACCGAGGTGGTGCACGCCAGCGACCCGGCCCTGGCGGTCGGCACACCGGGCGTCGGCAGCCAGCTCTGGCGGGTACGCGGCTCCGGACGGCAGAGCCATCCGGTGCGGTTCGACGGGCTGGACGTCCAGGTGGTCGGGCGGGTCGGCCGGGACGGCGCGATCCGACCACCGCACCCCGGCGAACTGGGTTGGAAGCAGGTGGTGCGGGTCGATCCGGGCGAGGACGTGCTGCTCGCGCTGCGCCCCGAGGCGCCGCCACTGCCATTCAAGATCGGCGACAGCGTACGGCTGCTCGACCCGGCCCGACCGGCCGGCACCCGGCTCGGTGCCACCCCGATCAGCCCCGTCGACGGTGGACCCGCGGCGGTGGTCAACCAACTGGTGAACCTCGGCTGGGAGTACCGCTGGGGCAGCGCGGCGGCCGGCCACCGGGACCAGGGGATGAGCCGGCCGCTGGTGGTCCGGGTCTCGCCCCGGGCACCGACCGGGCTCACCGCCGCACCGGCCCCCGGCTCGGCGACCGCGTTACCGGCGATCGCCCTCGCCTGGACCGGAAACGGCAGCCGCCCACCGGCCACCAGCCACCTGCTGCAACGGGCCACCGACGCGACCTTCGCCAACGGACTGACCACCATCACCGTGGCGGCCACGGCGACCCGCTACATCGACGCCACCGTCACCCCCGGCGTCACCTACCACTACCGCATCCGCGCCGAGAACGCGGCGAGTTGCTCCACCTGGTCGAACAGCGTTCCCGCCTCGGTGCAGCTCACCGCCCCGGCCAAGCTGACCGCGACCATTCCGCCCGCCGCACCGCTGCGGGTCGCGCTGCGCTGGGCCAACAATTCCTTCGCCACCGGCATCGACGTGCAACGCGCGACAAACCCGACCTTCACCAGCGGGCCGGGCACCACCGCGATAAGTGTCGGCGACAACCACCTGGACCCGGCGGTCGCACCCGACACCACCTACTACTACCGGGTACGCACCACCTACCTGGGTGCCGCCTCCCCCTGGTCCACCGTGGCGACGGTGACCACCCCACCCGCCCCCGGCACCCCCACCTCGGTCAGTGTGGCCACCACCGCCCCCGGCCCCGACACCGCGACAGTCGTGCTGGGCTGGGCCGCGAGCACACCCGCCGGCCAGGGCGCCGGCTTCACCGTGGAACGGGCCCTGGATCCGACGTTCACCCGGGAACTGGCCACATTCACCGTCACCGGCCGCGGCTTCACCAACACCGGCCTGGCCCGGGGCGTCACCTACCACTACCGGATCCGCTCGTTCAACGTCGTCGGGGTCTCCCCCTTCACCGGCCCCATCCCGATCACCACCCCCGACTGACCGACCGTGGACTGGAGCTCGGGTATGCAGAGCCCTTGATCGTCGCGTCGGTGCCGTCAGAGGTCGGCGGTGGATGTTGACCAAGAGGTTTGGGTCGGGATCGCGGCTGGATCCGTACCCAAACTTCTTGATCAACAGGGCCAGACCCGGCGCGGCGCGGTGGTCAGGGGGTGGGGGCGGGGCGGCCTACGGCGCGCAGCTCCGAGAGGGCGGAGGCGAAGCCGTGCAGGAGGTCCGTCGCTTCGGTGAGGCGGGCGGCGGCCGGGTGCTCGGTCTCGGGGCGGTACTCCTCGGCGAGGTAGCCGGCGGCGGCGACCACCAGGCGCTCGTACGCCGCCACGCCGGCCTCCAGCTGCCCGGTGAGCGCGCGGTGCGCCTCGGTCAGCGGCGGTTTCGCGTCGGCGGGGGCGAGACGTACCGCGCGTTCCACGCTGGCGACCCGGTTGGCCAGCTCGCGCAGCGACTGTTCGGCGGCGGAGGCCTCGGCGACGGCCGGTTCGGCGAGGCCGGTCAGCCGACCCGCCATCGAGGCCATGGTCGCGGCGGCCCGGTCCAGGCGCTCCCACGGTCCGGCGGCGACGGTGCCGCGCAGCGCGGTGCGGGAGCGGACCCGACGCACCTCGGCCAGCACACCTGCCCCGGCGGGGAGTCGTTCCACGGCGGCGACCAGGCGGGCCCGGTTGCGGGCGGCCACCTGGGCCGGGTCGAGCGGTGGCGGGGCGGGTTGGGCGGCGAGGGCACGCAGGTCCACCCAGCGCCAGCCGGCCAGCGCGGTGGCCGCGCCCGCGGCGGCGGCCCAGGCCGCGTCGGCCAGACCGATCCCGCCGTACGGGGTCAGCACCGCTGTCGCGCCGCCGAGCCCGCCAGCCAGGACACTCCACCGGCGGGCGGAGCCGCGCAGCCTGCTCAGCCGGCGGAAGTACCGGGTGCGCTCGTCCGCTGCCACCGTCGCCTCCTCGATTCTCCGCTCAGCCGGCGGCTGTGGTGTCGCCGGTGCCGCGCTCACGGCTCATGCTGGCGCGGATCTCGTCGAGCCGGGCCACCGCCGGGTCGGCCGTGGCCGGCTGGTCGGCGACGGCATCGCGGTCAGTTCCCCCGCCGAGCTGGTCGCCGGCCATGCTGGCGCGGATCTGGTCAAGCCGGGCGGAACCGGCCGTGTCCAGGGTCGCCTTCTGGATCTCCAGCATCCGGCCCTCGGTCGAGTTGCTGGCCAGCTCGGCACGGCCCATGGCGTTGGCGTAACGGCGCTCGATCCGGTCGCGTACCTCGTCGAGGGTCGGGGTGCTGCCGGGTGCCGTGAGCGCCGACATCGACTCCAGCGAGGCCGCGACGCTCTCCTGCATCTTGGCCTGCTCCAGCTGGCTGAGCAGCTTGGCGCGCTCGGCGAGCTTCTGCTGGAGGATCATGGAATTGTTCTCCACCGCCCGACGGGCCTGCCCGGCGGCGGCCAGCGCCTGGTCGTGCAGGGTCTTCAGGTCCTCGGCGGACTGTTCGGCGGAGACGAGCTGGGTGGCCAGGGTCTGCGCGGACTGCTCGTACCGCCCGGCCTCGGCCTCGTCGCCCTTGGCGCGGGCCTGGTCGGCGAGGACCAGCGCCTGGCGGGCGTTCGCCTGCAACCGCTCGACGTCGGACATCTGCCGGGACAGCTTCATCTCCAGCTGGCGCTGGTTGCCGATCACCGCGGCGGCCTGCTGGACGAGCGCCTGGTGCTGCCGGTGCGCCTCGTCGATGGCCTGCTGGAGCTGCACCTTCGGGTCGGCGTGCTCGTCGATACGGGCGCCGAAGAGCGCCATCAGGTACTTCCACCCCTTGACGAACGGGTTCGCCATCTCCGCGGTATCCCCTCAATCACGTCGCTGTGCCTGCCCCACCCCCGGGTGACCGGCTCGGCTACCGGCGATGGTGAATCCATCGTCCCAGCCGGGCGCCAACACGGCACCCCTACCGGCGAGAGGGGACGTCCGCGATCAACCCTACGCGGCGGGAGCTACCGCGACCATCGGCCGCGAGGCTCAGGCGGCGCAGACCACGTCCCGGTCGCTGCGGTCGGCGGGCCGGACCCGGGCGCTGCGCAGCGTGGCCTTGAGCGGGGAGTCCTGCCGTACGGAGACGGCGACGTTTCCGTCCGAGGTGACCTGGCGTACGCCCCGACCGGTGGCCTTGTGTACCGGGGCGGCGGCGACCGGTGTCGACTCGGCCGGCTCGTCCTGCACCGGCACCAGCACGCCCGGCATCTGCTCGGCGAGCGCCACCGTGTCGCTGACCTCGCGCAACAGCTCGGAGAGGCGGGCGCCCAGCGCGTCGCAGATCGCCGCGAGCAGCTCGCTTGAGGGTTCCTTCTGGCCGCGTTCGATCTCCGACAGGTAGCCCAGGCTGACGTTGGCTGCGGACGAGACCTCGCGCAGCGTGCGGTGCTGCCCCTGCCGGCGCGCCCGTAGTGCGTCACCGATCACCCGGCGTAGCAGGACCATCGCACCTCCCCTGAGGGACACAGTTCGCCCGGCCGACCGGCCTGCGGGAGCACCGGCTGTCGGAGCTTTCCCGCAACCGTACCCGCTGTGCGCCGCCGCGACATCCCGCCCCGCCCGGTCATCCCACGGCCGCCGCCGACCGCGCCACCCCATCTGTGGCAGTCCAGGTGTCCGACACGCCGGGACGACAGCATCTGGAATGCCACCGATCTGCCGACGACCAGCCCGACGGCGTACGGACCGGCGGCGGCTCAGGTCGGGTCGGGGGCCTGGATGTGCTCGGCGACCAGGCGCAACGCCTCGGTCACCGCGGCACCCCGGATGCGGTCACGGCCGCCGTCCAGGTCGAGCTGCCGCACCTCGGTGCCGTCCGGGCCGGCGACCGCGACGAAGACCAGCCCGACCGGCTTGCCGTCCTGCGGCTCCGGCCCGGCCACCCCGGTGGTGGCCACGCCCCAGTCGGCCCCGCAGCGTCGCCGTCCGCCCTCGGCCAGCGCCGCCGCGACGTCGGCGTCGACCGGTCCGCGCTCGGCCAGCAGTTCCTTCGGTACGTCGGCCAGTTGCTCCTTCAACTCGGTCGCGTAGACCACCAGCCCGCCCCGGTAGACGGCGCTCGCCCCGGCGATCTCCACGATCGTGGCGGCCAGCAGGCCCCCCGTCAGCGATTCGACGGTGGCGAACGTCTCCTGCCGCTCGGCGAGGCGGTGCACCACGCCAGCCGCTGCGGCGCCCATCGAGCCCTCGGCCTCTCGCACACCCATGATCTGCATCCTTCCCGGCCTGGGCGCGGTCTACGCCTCGCAACGCCGTCAGGGTCTGCGACGTCCTCGCCACGACCGGGAACGTGTCACCCCTGCGTGCGGCGCAGTCGGGCGGCCTGGGCGATGTAGTCCAGCCCCGTGACGAGGGTGACCGCGACCGCCGCGCCCATGATCCAGGGCCCGATCGGGGTGAGGGCCGCCGGCATCGGCCACAGGTACCAGGTGATGGCCAGTATCTGGAGGGCGGTCTTGACCTTTCCGCCCCGGCTCGCGGCGATCACGCCGCGCCGGATCACCCAGAACCTCAGGGCCGTGATGCCCACTTCCCGGGCCAGGATGACCGCCGTCACCCACCACGGCAGCCGGTCGTACCAGGACAGCAGCAGCAGGGCCGCGCCGGTGAGTGCCTTGTCGGCGATCGGGTCGGCCACCTTGCCCACGGCGGTGACGAGCGCGAACCTCCGGGCGATCCACCCGTCGACCAGGTCCGTGACCGAGGCCACGGCGAAGATCACGCAGGCGATGACCTGCCATCCGGCGTGCGTCATCCCCGACATGACCACCGAGGCGGCGAAGACCGGTACGAGCACCAGCCGCAGCGCGGTGAGGGCGTTTGCGGCATTGACCACGGGCACCCGGGCCACCACCGGCACCGGAGGCGATTCCGTCGCCCCCGTCATCGAATCGCCCCGCTCGGCTGGCACATCCGGCACCGCACCCCGTGCCACCTCCGCCTCGTCCCAGCTCACCGTCACCGCGCCGCGCCGGGCGCGGCGGAGATCATCTCATCCGGTACGGCGAGCAGGTCCACTCCCTCGGTGCCGGTCACCGTGGCGCGGACCAGGTCGCCGGGACGCAGCGCGGCCAGGTCGACGCCGCCACCGTCCGGGGCGACAAGCGTGGTCGACCCGTCCACCTCCGGCGCCTGGTGCGCGGCCCGCCCCTCGACGATCCCGCCGTCGACCGAATCGACGAGCACCTCCACCATCGAACCGAGGCGATCCTCGGCCCGCTGCGAGCACAGCTCGTCGGCGAGCGCGCTGAGCTTGTCGTACCGACGTTTGATGGTGGCGGCGGAAACCTTGCCCGGCAGGCCGGCGGCCTCCGTGCCGTCCTCGTCGCTGTAGTCGAAGACGCCTATCGCGTCGAGCCGGGCCTCGGTGAGGAACCGCACAAGCTCGTCGACGTCGCCCCGGGTCTCGCCGGGGAACCCGACGATGAAGTTGCTGCGCGCCCCGGCCTCCGGTGCCAGTTGCCGGGCGGCGGCGAGCAGCTCCAGGAAACGGTCGGTGGAGCCGAAACGGCGCATCCGGCGCAGCACCGGCTCGCTGGAGTGCTGGAACGACAGGTCGAAGTAGGGTGCCACCCCCGGCGTGCCGGCGATCGCCTCGATCAGCCCGGGCCGGGTCTCGGCGGGCTGGAGGTAGCTGGCCCGCACCCGGACGATGCCGTCCACGGCGGCGAGCTGCGGCAGCAGCTTCTCCAGCGCGCGCGGGTCGCCCAGGTCCTTGCCGTAGGAGGTCGAGTTCTCGCTGACCAGCACGAGTTCCCGAACACCGCTCTTGGCCAGCCACTCGGCCTCGGCGAGCAGCTCGTCGGGGGTGCGGGAGACGAAAGCGCCCCGGAAGGCGGGAATGGCGCAGAACGCACAACGCCTGTCGCAGCCACTGGCCAGCTTCAGCGATGCCACCGGGCCGCTGTCCAGCCGGCGACGCAGCACCGTCCGCAGGTGCGCCGGGGTGTGCTCGTCGACGTCGGTGTTACGGCCGTGCCCAGGCAGGGACACCGCGCTGTCGCGCCGGGCGACCGGGGTCAGCGGCAACAGTTCGCGCCGGTCGCGGGGGGTGTGCGCGGCGACCTCCCGGCCGGCGACCACCGCGTCCAGCCGGGCGGCGATGTCGGGGTAGTCGTCGAAGCTGAGTACCGCCTGCGCCTCGGGGAGGCTGTCGGCCAGTTCCCGGCCGTAGCGCTCGGCCATGCAGCCGGCGGCGACCACCTTCGCCCCGGTGTCGGCGGCGGCCAGCAGCGTCTGGATGGAGTCCTGCTTGGCCTTCTCCACGAACCCGCAGGTGTTGACGACCACCACGTCGGCGCCCTCGCCGTCGGTGGTCACCTGCCAGCCGTCGGCGTGCAGGCGGGCGGCCAGCTCCTCCGAGTCGACCTCGTTGCGGGCACAGCCCAGGGTCAGCAGCGCGACCCGGCGACCGTCGGGGGAAGGCGAGGAGGTGGCAGACACCATCCGAGGGTACCGGGCGACGGTGCCCGCACCGGCGACGGCGGTATGCGCCGGGCTGCCTAGACCGCCGTGGCGAGGATCCGGACCACGCGGTCGAGCAGGAAGACCTCGGTGCCGGCCAGGCCGACCGAGCAGAAGACCGAAATCTGGTCCGCACCGGTGCGGCCGGCTGCCGTGCCGGCCAGCACCGCGCCCAGGTCACGCAACCGGGAGGCGTACGGCGGCTGCGCGGCGAGCATCGGCGGGGCGTACGACATCGCCTGCGCCACCGAGTCACTGGCCAGCACTGCCGCCGCGTCGAGCAGGTCGGTGCCGAACTCCGCGCGGTCCACCTGCTTGAAACCGACCACGTTGACGTGGGTGCCGGGGCGCAGGTCGGCGGCGTTCAGCACCGGTGTCGGGCTGGTGGTGGCCAGCACCACCACGTCCCGGTCGCGTACCGCCTCCCGGGCGGTCTCCACGGCGCGGGCCGGGACCCCGAGTTCGGCGCGCACCCGGGCGGCGAACGCCTCCCGCCGAGCGGTCGAGCGGCTGTGCACGGTCACCTCACGCAGGCGTCGCACCGCGGCGGCGGCCCAGACCTGGGTCCACGCCTGACCACCGGAGCCGATCACGCCGAGGGTGGCCGCGTCCGGACGGGCCAGTGCGTCCACCGCCACCCCACCCAGCGCGCCGGTACGCCGGGAGCCCAGTTCCTCGCCCACGGCCACGGCCCGCACCGCGCCGGTCCGCCCGTCGTGCAGCACCACCACCTGCTCGGTCTCCGGATGCCCGAACGTGTCGTACGCCCGGTATCCGTACCACTGCCCGACCAGATGCCCGGCGGTGAGCACCATCCGGCCGGCGCCGAGCGACGCGGCGGCCCGGGGCGGCGCGACGAGCCGCCCGTCGTACGCGGCGAGCAGGGCCTGACGCATCGCGTCGACCGAGGTCGCTGCGTCCAGCGCGGCGGCGACCTCCGGATCGGAGATGAGCACGGTCACGGATCCATGGTGCAGCTTGAAGCAAGCTTGAAGTCCATCCCGGGCGATCCGTCTCACCCGGCCAGCCG
Source organism: Micromonospora sp. NPDC049891 (assembly GCF_040660295.1). NCBI lineage: Bacteria > Bacillati > Actinomycetota > Actinomycetes > Micromonosporales > Micromonosporaceae > Micromonospora > Micromonospora sp. NPDC049891. Next base: position 89,957 of record NZ_JBFAML010000016.1, on the reverse strand, counting down.
TCGACCCGGTGCTACGGTCGGTGCCGGCGGCCCGCGTGGCCGCCCCGGACGAGTCGTGGGCGTACCCGGTCAGGCCAAGACGCCCCGCGTGCTGGACCCGACTCGTCCCGGCCCCGGTGGCCGGGCCACTGCTGAAGAGGTGACCTGATGGCCTGGATCGTGCTGGTGCTCTCCGGACTGCTCGAAACGGCCTGGGCGATCGCCCTGGACCGCTCCGCCGGATTCACCCGACCGGTCGCCTCGGTGGTCTTCGTGATCACGCTGGTGCTGAGCATGGCCGGGCTGGCGTACGCGTTGCGGGAGATTCCGGTAGGTACCGGTTACGCGGTGTGGGTCGGCATCGGCGCGGTCGGCACCGCCCTCGTCGGCATGGTGGCGCTCGGCGAGCCGGCCAACCTGCCCCGCCTGCTCAGCCTGCTGCTGGTGGTGGCCGGCGTGGTCGGGCTCAAGCTGTTCCACTGATGCGTGGGCGGGTGTGCGTGGCGATCGTCCGTAGTGGGTAGAGACCGGACGGCAGACATGAGACTCACCCACTGGAGGAAGACATGGCCACCAGCACCGTCCGCTCGACCAGCGCCGCCCGCATCTGCACGATCGTGGGTTTCGTGTGCGCGGTCCTCGCGCTGCTGCTCAACCCGATCCTCTTCGGAGTCATCGGTCTGGTCCTCGGCGTCGTCGGCGCGGTGCTCGGTGACAAGCCGCTCGGCTGGTACGCCGCCGCGGCCAACGTGGTCGCCATGCTGCTGAGCATGCTGATCCTCAGCGCGCTCTGATCCCTCCCGAACTCGACGGCCCGCCGCGTCCCGCGGCGGGCCGTCTGCGCATGGCCCGTCCCACCCTCGTCCCACATGGCTTGTCCGCCGGCACGGCGGATGGCTGAGCACGGTTACGGACAGCATCTGTTCCGCCCATCACGATGCGTAGCGCCAACCCCGGACCACCCTCCTACCTCTCTCGCCGCTTTGCTCTGCTTCAACCCACGCAACAGCTCGTGAGCTGCGGCGGAAGCGAGCGGCCCGACGGCGCCCGGGAATTAACCATCACTCTCGGTGATTGTTGCGTATATTGAAGCAGAGCAAAGGGAGTGGGAGGGTGGGGCGGCTGCGGGCCGGATGTCACCGGGTGTGACAGCGGGATGGGGTCAGCCGTGGTCGGCGATCAGGACCCGGTTGCCGTCCGGGTCGCGGACGATCGCCATCCGCTCGCCCCACGGCTGCGTCTGCGGCTCGGCGAGCACCTCCACGCCCGCCTCGACCAGCCGGGCCAACGCCGCGGCGCAGTCCGCGACGTACACCCAGAGGGTTGCCGGGCCGGCGGCCTGCTCGCCGGCCTCCTGCCGCCCGATGCCCAGCTGGCCGTCGCCGAAGCGCAACGAGACGTACGCGGCCTCCCCGGTCTCCGGGAAGCGGTACTCGACCCGGCCGCCCAGCAGCCCCTCGTAGAAGCGCAGTGCGGCCTCCAGGTCGGCGGCCGTGATGATCGGAAACAGCTCGCTGGCCAGTGCCGTCGGCTCAGCCATCGCCGCCCCGCAGACCCTCCAGGACCTCTTCCAGCTCGTCCGGCTTGACCAGCACGTCGCGCGCCTTGGAGCCCTCCGACGGGCCAACCACGCCCCGCGTCTCCATCAGGTCCATCAGCCGGCCAGCCTTCGCGAAGCCCACCCGCAACTTGCGCTGAAGCATCGAGGTCGAGCCGAACTGCGAGGTGACCACCAGCTCGACCGCCTGCACCAGCAGGTCCAGGTCGTCTCCGATGTCCTCGTCGATCTTCTTCTTGCTGTCCTGCGCGGGGGCCAGCACGTCCGGGCGGAACTCCGGCTCACGCTGGTCCTTGCAGAACTTCACCACATCGTTGATCTCGCGCTCGGTGACCCAGGCACCCTGGATCCGCACCGGCTTCGAGGCGCCCATCGGCAGGAACAGCCCGTCACCCCGGCCGAGCAGCTTCTCCGCGCCCGGCTGGTCGAGGATGACCCGGGAGTCGGCGAGCGACGAGGTGGCGAACGCCAGCCGGGACGGCACGTTGGCCTTGATCAGGCCGGTCACCACGTCGACCGAGGGCCGTTGGGTGGCGAGTACCAGGTGGATGCCGGCGGCCCGGGCGAGCTGGGTGATCCGCACGATCGAGTCCTCTACGTCGCGCGGAGCGACCATCATGAGGTCGGCCAACTCATCCACGATCACCAGCAGGTACGGGTACGGGCGCATCTCACGCTCGCTGCCCGGCGGCGCCTTGATCTCGCCGTTGCGCACCTTCCGGTTGAAGTCGTCGATGTGCCGGACCCCGTTCGCCGCGAGGTCGTCGTAACGCATGTCCATCTCACGGACGACCCACTCCAGCGAGTCGGCCGCCTTCTTGGCGTTCGTCACGATCGGGGTGACCAGGTGCGGGATGCCCTCGTAGCCGGTCATCTCGACCCGCTTCGGGTCGATCAGCAGTAGCCGCACCTCGTCCGGCGTGGCCCGGGTCAGAATGGACATGAGCAGGCTGTTCAGGCAGCTCGACTTGCCCGCGCCGGTGGCCCCCGCGATCAGGATGTGCGGCATCTTCGCCAGGTTGGCCACCACGTAGCCACCCTCAATGTCCTTGCCCAGAGCGACAACCATCGGATGGTGGTCGCTGGTCGCGGCACGCGAGCGCAGCACGTCACCGAGGGCCACGTTCTCCGGGTCGGTGTTCGGGATCTCCACACCCACCGCGCTCTTGCCCGGGATCGGGCTCAGGATGCGCACGTCCGGCGATTTCACCGCGTACGCGATGTTGCGCGAGAGCTGGGTGATCCGCTCGACCTTCACCCCGTGCCCCAGCTCGACCTCGTAGCGGGTCACCGTCGGCCCACGGGTGAAGCCGGTCACCGCCGCGTCCACGTCGAACTGGTCGAACACACCGGTGAGGGCGGCGATCACCTCGTCGTTGGCCTTGCTGCGGGTCTTCGGAGCGGCTCCGCTGCCCAGCATGTTCGACGGAGGCAGCGTGTAGTCGCCGGCCAGACCGGTCAGCGCGAGTTGCTCGGCGCGGGTCGGCGCGGGCGAGTGCTCCGGTGGCTCGGCGGGTTTGCGGCTGGCCGGCACCCGGGACGGCGCCTTGCGCGGCAGGACCATCGTCTCCTGCAGGTCCGCGCCATCCAGGTCGTCGAACTCGTCCGGGTCGACCGGCGGCGCCGTGCGCTTGGTGGGGCGTCGCCGGGCCGGTGTCGCGGGCGCCTCCGTCGTCTCCGGGTCGTCCTGCCCGACCATGCCGCCGGCCAGCAGACCGAGCCGCTCGGGAATCTTGTTGATCGGTGTCGCGGTGACCACCAGCAACCCGAACACCAGCAACAGGACCAGCAGCGGCACCGCCACCCAGGCGGTGACCGCCCGCTCCAGCACGCTGCCCACGCCGGCACCGATCAGGCCACCGGCGAAATCCCGCTCGCCCGGGCCGGCCGGCTGCTGGCCGATGTGCAGCAGCGCGGCGGTGGAGACCAGCATGGAGCCCCAGCCGACCAGCCCACGCCCCCGGTGCTCGGGGTCGCCGGGCTGACGCATCAGCCGCCATGCGCCGATGCCCAGCAGCACCGGCACCACGATGGAGATCGCACCGAGGAAGAGCCGGACCGTGTCGGCCAGGCGGGCACCGACCGGACCGGCCGCCGAGAACCAGATCGCGCCCGCGCCGAGCAGGGCGAGACCGATGAACAGCAGGCCGGCACCGTCGCGGCGGTGCTCCGGGTCGAGGTCGCGGGCCGAGGCGGCCTGCCGGCCGGCGGCGCGCACCGCCCAGCCGACCCCGTGGGCCAGCCCCATCCACAGTGCCTGGATCGCCCGGCCGACGTACGCGGCGGGACCCGGCCCCTTCGTCGAGGTGCGGCGCCGCACCGGTGCACGGGTCTTCTTGGCCGGCTGGCGGGCACGACTGTTCGTGCTGCCACGCGGCGACGCGCCGCGCCGCCGACTCGCCTGAGGGGTACGGCCCGCCATAGCATCACCGTAACGGCGGGCCGGGTGATTGGCCGGTCATCCTGGTCGCTCCGCGTGTCGCAGCGCGGTCCCCGCCGCCTGCCGTGATATTCGCCTCGCGAGGGAGTGTCCGATGGGGTCGCCGGAGTTCAAGGACCGTACCGGCGACCCGTTGGCGGGTCATCCGTCGACGCTGCGGCCGTTGACCGGTGACCTCGTCGCCGCCGTGCTGGCGCACCGCGGTCATCCGGTGGCCGGTGGCGCCGACGGCGCGCTGGTGGGCCGGTGGGCAGACGGACACATCTGGTTCCTCCGCGCCGGGGACGCCGGGGAACTGCTCCAGGTGCGCACCGTCGCCGCCCACGCCTTCGCTGTCGAGGACGTGCCCCGGTTGCACGACTTCTGCAACACCTGGAACCGCGACCGGTTCTGGCCGAAAGCGTTCGTGCACGTCGACGACGCCGGCCGGGCCCGGGTCTGCGGCGAGGTCATCACCGACCTGGAACGGGGCGTCACACCGCACCAGCTGGACCGGCTGCTCGACCGGGGCATCTCGGCCGGCTGCCGGCTGGCCGCCGAGGTGGGCCGGCTCGTGGGGACGGGGCGCCCGTGACCGGGCCGGCCCCGGGCGGTGGCCGGAGCCGCGGCCGGGCTCGCTTCGGCGGCCGGGCAGCCGACGGGGTACGCGCCGACCGGCGGCCCGCCGCCGCCCTCGCCGACGCCCGGGACATGCCCGACGGCGAGTTACGGGTCGGCGAACTGGCCCGGGTCGCCGCCCTCGCCGAGGCCAACGGCGATCGGCGGACCGCACTCGACGCCTGGTCCGAGCTGGTCGAGACGCACCTGCGCGGCGGCGAACGGTGGCGGCTGTTCGAGCCCGTCCAGCGTTGCCTGCACGCGGCGGGACCTGACGACGACACGCTGCGCCGTTACCGGCGGTACGCCGTCGAGGCGCTGCTCGGTACCCCCCGCATCGGCCTGGACCAGGCTCGCGGGGTACTGGACGGGCTCACCGGGGAAGCCGACGAGATGAACGCGGCGCTTGTGGCGCAGCTGCGTTGCCGGATCGCCGATCACGTGGGCGACGAGCCTGCCGCCCGACGCTGGCTGGCACGGTGGCGGAACAGCCCACCCGACCCGGCCGCCGGCTGCCCCGACTGCCTACCGGTACGGCAAGCGGAGCTGCTGGCCGGCTGGGGCGACTGGGCCACGGCGCTCGACGTGCTCGATCCGCTGCTCGACGGGCCGGCCGGCTGCACCGCCCAGCCGGAGGCGGCCCTGACCGCGGCGCTGCTGCCATGGCTGCGGGCGGGACACCCGCAACGGGCGGGACACGCCCACGTGCGGGCGTACCGGCGGCACCGGACGGAACCCGACGGGTTCGGCCACCTCGCCACCCACCTGCGCTTCTGTGCCCTGGGCGGGTACCTCGACCGCGGTTTGGAGATCGTCGTCGAGCAGCTGCCCCGACTCGACCAACCGCACGAGGATCTGTCCGTGATGGAGTTCGCGGCGGCGGCCGCGCTGGTCTGCGCGATGGCGGGCGAAACGGTCACCGATCGGGTGGTACGCCGGCCGGCGTACGGTGGCCGACCGGCCGCCGAGGTCACGGTGACTCAGCTCGGTGCCGAACTGCTCGCCGTCGCGACCACGCTGGCCGGCAGCTTCGACGCCCGCAACGGCACCGGGCACCAGTCCGGCCGGATGGCCGCCTGGCTGGCCGAGCGTCCACTCGCCCCGGCGGGGCCGCTGCCCGCCGACGAGGAGTTCGACCCGGACGAGGAATTCGGATCGGACCGGGATCCCGATCCCGAGGACCGGCCGGGACCGGACGGCGGGACCGCCGGGTTGGCGGTTGACGAGATCGGCGCGTTGACCGTGGCCATGATCACGGACGCGCTGGACCGGCGGGGCGACGGCTACACCGTCGACGCCGCCGGCACGGTGCTGGGGCGCTGGGGCGACGCGGTGATCCAGTTCCGGCGGGCCGGAGAGCGTCACGACATCCTGCACGCCCGGGTCGTGGCCGGGCGCCGGCTGGCAGCGGCCCGGCGCACCGAGGCGTACGCCTTCTGCAACGCGTGGAACCGGGACCGGCTGCTACCCAAGGCGTACGTGCACGAGCCGGGCGACGGCGAGCTGGTGCTGGCCGGCGAGGTGACCACCGATCTGGCGTACGGGGTCGCCCCGGATCAGGTCACGGTGCTTGTCGACGCGGCCGTCCGCACCGGTGTCGGGTACGCGGAGGCGGTCGCCGCCCTCCCCTGACACCACGCGTTCCCGGCCGGGTCCGGACAGCCACCCGGCCGGGAAGGCGGATCAACGCCGGCTGCTCAGGGCGCGGAAGTTCTGCGTGGTGAGCAGGGTCAGATTGTTGCGCTGGAGGATCTCGTTGACCGGCTGGTAGAACGTGGTGCCGCCGCGGACACAGTCGCCGGATCCACCGGAGGTCACCCCCTGCGCCTGGTTGCCCGAGATCCACGAACCACCGGAGTCACCGGGCTCGGCGCAGACGTTCGTCCGTACCAGCCCGCTGACCAGTCCTTCCGGGTAGCGGACGGTGGCGTTGCGGGCCTGTACGGTGCCGCAGCTGACTCCGGTGGTGGAGCCGGAGCGGCAGATCGACGAGCCGACCGGCACCTCCTGCGAACCGGCCACCCGGGCCACCCCACCTCGGAAGTCGGTCACCTCCGGCAGCACCCTCGTGTTGTTGTTGACCTGCACGAAGGCCCAGTCGTCACCGGGGAACGACGAGGCCCGGAAGACGCCCTGCGGCGCCCGGTCGGCACCGGTGGTGCGGTCGCCGACCCGCCCGCAGTGGCCCGCGGTGACGAAGCCACCGGCGACCGCGAAGCCGACCGAGCAACGGCCGCTGCCGATGAAGAACGGCTCGCCGCCGCGTACGTCGGCGAAGAGCCGCGGCTGCTCCTCCGTGGCCATCCGCACCGCGGTTCGCGGCACTCCGGCGCGGGCCACGAACCGCCACCCGGCCGCTTCCGCACCCGGCTCCGCGAGCACCACGACGGTGTTCGAAGCGACGTCGACGTACCAGCCGGAGACCTGCTGGGCGCGGGCGGCGGTGCGGTCCATCCGGCTCTTGAGGGTGTCGAGCTGGCCGACCCCACGCTCGACCACCTTCGGTACCGCCCCGGCGGCCCGGACCCGCTGCGCCTGGGCCGCGTTGGCGACCGCCACGTTGAGTTCGCTGCCGTCGGCGCTGAGCCAGCTGCCGCCGTAGGCCGCGCCGAGGTCCGCCCGCAACTGGTCGACCACCCCGGAGGCCCAACGTTCGGTCTTCAGTCGGGCGGCCACCTGCGACTCGTCCAGCCGCAGGTCCCGTCGCATCGCCTCGACCACCTCCGGGTCGGCGCCCTCCACCGCCCCGCTGGTTGGTGCGCCGGCCGGCGCGCCACCGTCACCGGCGAACGACGGCAGGGCGACGGCCGCCGCCGCGCCCAGAGCCGCCACCACGACACCGATGGCTGTCAATCGTCTGCGGTCCATCCGCCATGCTCCTCCCGGCCGGCGTGGGTACGCCTGCCGGCTCGGAGTACGGGCAAAAGGACCGAACGGTTGAATGTGAACGCCGGCTAATCGATTTGTTGACGCCGATGGGCCACCGCGCGCCGGGTGCGGTGGCCCATCGGCATCGGTCCGGTACTCCCGGTGTTCAGACCTCGACGACGGTGGGCACGATCATCGGGCGACGACGGTAGGCGTCGTTGACCCAGCGACCCACGGTGCGCCGGACGATCTGCTGGAGCTGGTGCGGGTCGCTGATCCCGTCCGCGGCCGCCCGGTTGAGCGCCTCGGTGACCAGCGGGATCACCGCGTTGAACGCGCCCGGGTCCTCCGAGAAGCCCTTGGCCGAGACGGTCGGGCCGGCGACCACCTTGCCGGTGACCGAGTCCACCACGACGGTGGCGGCGATGAAGCCACCGTCGCCGAGGATGCGCCGCTCGGTGAGCAGCGACTCGCTGACGTCCCCGACGGCCAGGCCGTCGACGTAGACGTACCGGCTCTTGACGTGACCCACCAGGCTGGCCCGCCCCTCCACCAGGTCGACCACGTCGCCGTCCTCGCAGAGCACCACCCGGTCCGTCGCCACGCCGGACTCGATGCCCAGCCGGGCGTGTGCGCGCAGGTGCCGCCACTCGCCGTGCACCGGCATCAGGTTGCTGGGCCGGACCACGTTGAGCAGGTAGAGCAGTTCACCAGCGGGGGCGTGACCGGAGACGTGCACCTTCGCCACGTCCTTGTGCACGACCACCGCGCCGGCCCGGGCCAACCGGTTGATCACCCGGTAGACGGAGGTCTCGTTCCCCGGCACCAGCGACGAGGCGAGCACCACCGTGTCACCGGGAGCGATGGTGATGTGCCGGTGGTCGCCGCTGGCCATCCGGCCCAGGGCGCTCATCGGCTCACCCTGCGACCCGGTGGACATCAGCACGATCTGCTCGGGCGGCATCGAGGTCGCCTCGTCCAGCCCGACGACCAGGCCGGCCGGGATGTTCAGCAGGCCCAGATCCCGCGCGATGCCCATGTTGCGGACCATCGACCGCCCGATCAGGGCGACCTTGCGACCGTGCTCGACAGCCGAGTCGAAGACCTGCTGCACCCGGTGCACGTGGGAGGCGAACGACGCGACGATGATCCGGCCCCGGGCCTTCGCGAAGATCGAGTCGAGGACCGGACCGATCTCCCGCTCGGGCGTGACGAAGCCCGGGATCTCCGCGTTCGTGGAGTCCGACAGCAGCAGGTCCACGCCCTCGGCGCCCAGCCGGGCGAAGCCGGCCAGGTCGGTGATCCGGCCGTCCAGCGGCAGCTGGTCCATCTTGAAGTCGCCGGTGTGCAGCACCAGCCCGGCCGGGGTCCGGATGGCCACCGCGAGCGCGTCGGGGATCGAGTGGTTCACCGCGAAGAACTCGCACTCGAACGGACCGAGCCGCTCCCGGCCGCCCTCGCGCACGGTGAGCGTGTACGGCTGGATGCGCCGCTCGGCCAGCTTCGCCTCCACCAGCGCGAGGGTGAACTGCGAGCCGACCAGCGGAATGTCGGGCTTGTGCGCGAGCAGGTAGGGCACCGCGCCGATGTGGTCCTCATGGCCGTGCGTCAGCACGATCGCCTGGATGTCGTCGAGCCGGTCGAGGATCGGGCCGAAGTCCGGCAGGATCAGGTCGACACCGGGCTGTTCGACGTCCGGGAAGAGCACACCGCAGTCGACGACCAGCAGCTTGCCGTCGTACTCGAAGACGGTCATGTTCCGGCCGATGGCGCCGAGCCCGCCGAGCGGTATGATCCGCAGTCCGCCCTCCGGCAGCGGCGGTGGAAGTTGGGCCTCCTCGTTGTGCGCCTCGGTCACGCGTTCACCTCATTCTGCGACGCCGTCACCCGGCGTCCGTCGTGTCGTTTGATCATTCAGGGAGCGGCAGGCCCGCCGCCGCGCAGTCGGCGCGCAGCTGAGCGATCTCGCCGTCGGTGGCGTCCACCAACGGCGGTCGGACCGGCCCGCCCGGCAGGCCCTGCACCGTCAGGCCGGCCTTGACCAGGATCACGCCCTGGGTACGGAAGATCCCCGTGAACAGCGGCAGCAGGCTACGGTGCAGCGCCAGTGCGGTTGCCGTGTCCCCCGTGTCGTACGCCTCGATCATCCGCTTGGTCTCGGCGCCGGTGAAGTGCGTGGAGGTGCCCACCACACCGACGCAGCCGACGGCCAGGGCGGGCAGAGTGAGCGAGTCCTCGCCGCTGTAGTACGCCAGCTCCGCCCGGCTGGTCACCCAGCTCGTCGCCGTCAGGTCGCCCTTGGCGTCCTTCACCGCGACGATCCGGCCGTGCTCGGCGAGCTGGACCAGGGTCTCGGTCTCGATCGCCACCCCGGAGCGGTGCGGGATGTCGTAGAGCATCACCGGCAGCCCGGTGGCGTCGGCCACCGCGGTGAAGTGGCGCAGCAGGCCGGTCTGCGGCGGCTTGTTGTAGTACGGCGTGACCACCAGCAGCCCGTGCGCACCGGCCTTCTCCGCCGAGGTCGCCAGCTCGATGGTGTGCCGGGTGTCGTTGGTGCCGACCCCCGCCACCACCCGGGCCCGGTCACCGACCGCCTCCACCACGGCCCGGATCAGGCTCTCCTTCTCCGCGTCGGTGGTGGTCGGTGACTCACCGGTGGTGCCGTTGACCACCAACGCGTCGTTGCCCTGCTCCGTGACCAGATGATCAGCCAGCCGCGCCGCGCCGTCGAGGTCGAGCGCCCCGTCGGCGGTGAACGGGGTCACCATGGCCGTGAGCACCCGGCCGAACGGGCGGGAGGCCGTTCGGACCGGAGCGTCGAGGTGGTCGTGCGTCATGGTGACAACCTATCGGACGGCCGACGGCCGGCCACCGGGGAAGGGCTCACCACCCCCGGGCGGGCGGCCCGACACCGGTCAGGATGCCTGGGCGTGCGGGCTCTGCGCCACCTCCGTGCCGTCGGGCAGCGTCGAGATGGTGAAGTCGGCGAAGACGTTCGGCGCGACCCGCTGCAGCTGTCGGAGGCACTCCACCGCCAGCTCACGGATCTCCACGTCGGCGTGCTCGGTGGCACGCATCCCGATGAAGTGCCGCCAGGCCCGGTAGTTGCCCGTCACCACGATGCGGGTCTCGGTGGCGTTCGGCAGCACCGCCCGGGCCGCCTGGCGGGCCTGCTTGCGGCGCAACGTCGGGTTTGTCACGTCGGCGAAGCGACGTTCCAGCCCCTCCAGCAGGTCGTTGTAGGCCCGTACGCTCGCCTCGGCGGCCTCGACGAACCGCTTGTGCAGTTCCGGGTCCTCGGCGATCACCGTCGGCTCCACCATCGCGGCGTCCCGCTCCGGCACGTACCGCTGCGACAGTTGCGAGTACGAGAAGTGCCGGTGCCGGATCAGCTCATGGGTGAACGAGCGGGACACGCCGGTGAAGTAGAAGCTCACCGAGCCGTGCTCCAGCACCGAGAGGTGACCGACCTCCAGAATGTGCGCCAGGTAGCCGGCGTTCGTGGCCGTCGCCGGATTCGGCTTCTTCCAACTCTGGTAGCAGGCCCGCCCGGCGAACTCCGCCAGCGCCTGCCCCCCGTCGGCATCGGTCGACCACGGAACGTCCTCCGGCGGATCGAAGTGGGTCCACGCGATCAGCTTGACCTGGGGCTGCACCATCTCCGGCATTCCTGGGACTGTAGCGGACCGACGGGCGGACGCCGGGCGGCGGATGCGCCATGACGGCGGTATGTCACAGCGACGCCACCCACCGCCCTCGGGCCACTACACGTAGAGGGCGGTGAAAGGTGGCCAGGGGAGGTTGCGGATCACCGAGAAGGCGAGCCAGGCGGCGAGGAATCCACCGATCAGCTTCGGGCCGATCCGCAGCTCGGGCAGCCGCCAGCCGAACGCCTGCCGGCCGGCCCAGGCGACGAAGAGGTACGCCAGGAAGGGCAGCGCGAAGACGAAGAGGAAGTGGTGCCGGGCCGCGGCCGGCAGATCGGCGTGCAGCACGTACCAGAGGGCGCGGGTGCCGCCACAACCCGGACAGTCCAGCCCGGTGGTCAGCTTGAGCAGGCAGGTCGGCAGGGCGTCTGGCGCCGAGCGGGTGGGGTCGCTGAGCAGCGTGTAGCCGATGCCGGCGGCGACACAGCCGACCGCGGCCAACGGCACCACCCAGCGCGGCGTGCGGGCGTGGGCCCGTTGCACGAACCGGGTGAACCGGTCGGACTCGACCACCGGATAGCCGCCCGGATAACCGGCCGGCCAGTCGCCCTGCGGTGCGCCAGCCGCCGGGCCGCCGTGCGGATGGCTGGTTTCCGGATCGGCGTGCGGGTGCGGCTGAGCAGCGTCCGATCGGTCAACGCTCGTCACGAGCCTCACCGTACACCGGCCACGCCCACCAACGCGGCGGCCAGCGGAGCCGCGAGGTCACCGGCGGCGGGTGGCGCCACCGCGTCCAGGCCGAGCCAGCCGGCCAGACGGTACAGCTCCGCGGCGAGGGCGACAGCCGTCTCCCCCGGGTCGACACCCGGCTCGGCCCAGGCGGCCGGCACCAGCAGCACCCCGGCCTTGCGGTCCGCCTTCAGGTCGACCCGGGCGGTGAAGCGTTCACCCTGCCGGAACGGCAGCACGTAGTAGCCGTACACGCGTTGCGGAGCGGGCACGTAGATCTCGATGCGGTAGCTGAAACCGAACAGCCGCTCGGTGCGGGCGCGTTCCCAGACCAGTGGATCGAAGGGACTCACCAGCCCGTTGCCGCGCACCCAGCGGGGTAGCCGGGCCTCGGCGTGCAACCAGGTCGGCTGCCGCCAGCCCGGCACGGTGACCGGTCGCAACTCCCCCGCCTCGACCAGCTCGGCGATGGCCTGCCGCGCGCCAGCCACCGGCAGCCGGAAGTAGTCCCGCAGCTCCAGCTCCGCGGCCACCCCGAGCGACCGGGCCGCGATGCCCACCAGGGTGCGGTACGCCTCCGCGTCGGTCGGCGTCGGCGCGTCCAGCACCTCCGCCGGCAGCACCCGTTCCGGCAGGTCGTAGCGGCGGGCGAACGAGGTGGTGCGCTGTGCCGCGCACACCTCACCGGCCCAGAAGAGGTACTCCAGGGCCTGTTTCACCGCCGACCAGTTCCACCCCCAGTTGCCGGTCTGGCGAGGCGCGTCGTGCTCGATCTCGGCCACGGTCAACGGCCCTCGGGCGGCCACCTCGTCGCGTACCCAGGCGACCAGGGCGGGCTGCTCGGCGGCGATGCGGCGCATCCCACCCCAGGCGTCGGTACGCGCCCCGGCCATCCGCCAGCGCAGCGCCGGATGCAGGGCGACCGGCACCAGCGACGCCTCGTGGCCCCAGTATTCGAACAGCTCCCGGGGACGGCGGTAGGCGGCGGAGTCGAGCAGGGTGGTCGGGTAGGGCCCGAGCCGGCTGTAGAGCGGCAGGTAGTGCGCGCGTTGCAGCACGTTCACCGAGTCCATCTGGATCAACCCGACCCGGTCGAGCACCCGACGCAGGTGCCGGCGGGTTGGCGCCCCGGTGGGCGCCGGATCGGCGAAGCCCTGAGCGGCCAACGCGACGCGGCGGGCCTGGGCGAGCGAGAGCGATTCCGGTGCGGCCATCGCAGGCAGGCTACGACAGGCGTACGACATCGGTGCGGACGCTGGACCTGCCGCCCCGGGCCGCCTAGAACTACTTCCATGCCCTGCATCCGCCGCGAGGAGCCCGACGACGCCGAGGCGGTCGCCCGGGTGCACGTACGTGGCTGGCAGGCCGGCTACGCCGGGATCATGCCGGACGAGGTGCTGAACCGGCTCAACCCGATCGCCTGGGCGCAGCGCCGTCGGGCCCTGGGCACCGCGGACCCGGACCACCCCTTCACCACGCTGCTGGCCGAGGAGAACGGCACGCCCGTCGGGTTCACCACCTTCGGGCCGTACCGCAACAACCAGGACCGTGGCGACCTCGACCCGGCGTACGGCGAGGTGGTGAGCCTCTACGTCATGCCCGCCCACTGGGGTGACGGCACCGCTCGGAACCTGTTCGCGGCGGCGCGGGCGGGCCTGCGGCAACTGGGCTGGGCGGAGTACCGGCTCTGGGTGCTCGCGGACAACGACCGGGCCCGCCGGTTCTACGAGCGGGCCGGGTTGTCACCGGACGGTGAGCGGTCGACCTATCCGGTGCCGTTGTCCGGCGGGCGACCGGCGATCGGGCTGGTCGAGCTGCGGTACACCGGCCGGCTCGACGGCGACTGAACCCGACGGCGACCGCGGTCCGCCCGGGCTGCGCACCGGCAGGAAGGCCAACAGCGCCAGGCTGATCCAGACGTAGGTGTTGCCGAACAGGAAACCGTCGAGGCCGGAGAAGTCCTCCTCCCACGCCCAGACGATCCGGCTGATCAGGAACGCGTACCCGATGCTCACGCAGGCCAGCAGGACCCGGCGTCGGCGACCGCCCGGCGGCGCGGCCATGCCCCGGTCCAGCAGGAGCAGCAGGCCCGGCAGCAGCCAGACCAGGTGATGTACCCAGGTGACCGGGCTGACCAGGCACATCACCGCGCCGGTCAGGGCCAGTCCGGTGGCCTCGTCACCCACGGACGCGGCGACCCGGCACCGCCACGCCCAGAGCACCAGCGTCACGGCGACCAGCAGCAGCCAGGCCAGCGTGCTGGGACTCTGCGGGTCGAGCCGGGCCACCACGCCACGCAGCGACTGGTTGGAGACGAAGGCCAGCTCACCGACCCGCCCGGTGTTCCACAGCGCGCTGGTCCAGAACTCCCGCGAGGCGTCCGGGAACAGCGCTGCGGCCACTACGGTCGCGGCGGTCGCGGCGCCCGACGCGGTCACCGCCGCGCGCCACCGTCGGGTCACCAGCAGGTAGACGATGAAGATGCCCGGAGTGAGCTTGATCGCGGTGGCCAGGCCGATGCCGATCCCGGCCCAGTTGCTGCCGCGCGGCAGCAGTCGGAGCAGGTCCACCGCGACCAGGAAGAGCAGCAGCGTGTTGACCTGGCCGAAGTTGATGGTCTCGCGCATCGGTTCGAAGGCGGCGACCAGGCACAGCGCCACCGCGAAGGCGAACCAGCGGGTCCAGCCGGCGCGTCGGGACACCGGATCCAGCAGCCACCAGATCAGCACCGCGCTGGTCACCACGCCGGCGGCCACGCTCACCACGATCGCCGCGTGCCAGGACAGGTACGCCATCGGCAGCATCACCAGGGCGGCGAACGGTGGGTACGTGAAGCCGTACTGGGTGCCGGGCTTGAGGTAGTCGTAGATCTCCCCGCCGTCGTGCACCCACCAGACCAGGGCGCCCCGGTAGACGTGCAGGTCGAAGAAGCCGTGCCGGACAGCCGCCACGGACAGGAAACCGGCGACCGCGACGGCGAGCACGATCACCGCGGCGACCTGTCCGACCGTCCGCCTGGCACCCTGCGCCACCGTCGCCTCCCTCGCCCTGCGTAGGCTGTCGTGCCATGAGTCTCGGGTACGTCCGCCCGGCGCGTCCGGAGGACGCCGCCGAGATCGCCCGCATCCAGCTCGCGACCTGGCGGGTCGCCTACCGGCGGCTGCTGCCCCGGGACGTGCTGGACGGCCTCGACGAGGCGTCGCTGGCCGAGCGCTGGGACGCCTCGGTGCGCCAGCCACCCGGCGACACCCACCGGGTGCTGGTCGCCGTCGAACAGGCCGAGCAATCGTATCTGGTGGGCTTCGCCGCCTCCGGTCCGGCCGACGCCGAGGCGCTGGCCCCGAACGAACCGGCCGACGCGCTCGGCGCGGACGTGGTGGCCGTGACCGACCTGCTTGTCGAGCCCCGATGGGGTCGGCGCGGGCACGGCTCCCGGCTGCTCGCCGCCAGCGTCGACCTGTGGCGGGAGTCCGGCTTCGACCGGGCCGTGGCGTGGGTGTTCGAGGGCGACCAGGCGTCCCGGAAGTTCCTCACCACCGCTGGCTGGGAGCCCGACGGTGCGGGCCGCGCGCTGGACGTCGACGACATGCTGGTCCCCCAGCTACGCCTGCACGTCGCCGTACCCACCGAACCGCCCCAGGCCGGCTGAGCGGGCCGGCGTCAGCCCCGCTGAACGGTCAGCTCCGCGACCAGCTCGTCGTCCTCCCAGGCACCGGTGGGCGCGAAGCCGAGACTGGTGTACAGCCGCGCCGCCGAGGTGTTCTCCGGGTGGTACGACAGGCGCACCGGGTGACCCTGGACGGTCAACCAGTCGCAGAGGGTCCGGACCACCGCCCGACCGACACCGCCGCCCTGCTGCGCCGCGTCGATGAGCATGCCACCGATCCAGCGCGAGTCGTCCTCGTCGACGCCCCACATGATGTGACCGACCACCGTGTCGTCGGCATAGACGGCCAGGGAGTTCCACACCTCGGAACGCTGGGTCAGCAGCAGGTACCGGGCGGCCAGCGCGGGCACCCAGTCGCGCTGGTCGTCCCGCGGGGCCACGTCGGCGACCGCTCGCCAGTTGTCGTCGTCCACCGGGCGCAGGGTGATCCGGCGTCCGCGGCGGTCGGTCAGGCCAGAGTCGATCACCGGGGCAGCCTATGGCCGCCCCGGTGGCGGGTCGACGTCATTTCGGGCCTGGCCCTTCACCCGCGCTCAGTCGAGCAGGGCGTCCAGGCCGAGGGTCAGGCCGGGCCGGTTCCGCACCGCGCGTACCGCGAGCAGCACGCCGGGCATGAACGAGACCCGGTCGTACGAGTCGTGCCGGATGGTGAGCGTCTCGCCGGTGGTGCCGAAGAGCACCTCCTGGTGGGCGACGAGTCCGGTGGCCCGCACGGCGTGCACGCGTACCCCGTCGACGTCGGCGCCGCGGGCACCGCCCATCTCGTCCTTCGTGGCGTCCGGCACCGGACCGAGGCCGGCCTCGGCGCGGGCCGCCGCGACCAGGCGCGCGGTGTGCATGGCGGTACCGCTGGGCGCGTCGAGCTTGCGCGGATGGTGCTGCTCGATGATCTCGACCGACTCGAAGTAGCGGGCGGCGCGGGCGGCGAACTGCATCATCAGCACCGCGCCGAGACCGAAGTTGGGGGCGATCACGACGCCCACGTCGGGGCGGTCGGCCAACCAGCCGCGTACCTTCTCGATCCGCTGCTCGGTGAAGCCGCTGGTGCCGACCACCGCGTGGATCCCCTGGTCGATGCACCAGTGCAGGTTGTCCATCACGACGTCGGGGGTGGTGAAGTCGACGAGCACCTCCGCCCCGGCCTCGGCCGCGTTGACCAGCCAGTCGTCCTGGTCGACGGTCGCCACCAGTTTCATGTCGGTGGCCGCCTCGACGGCCCGGCACACCTCGGCACCCATCCGGCCACCGGCACCCAGCACGCCGACCTTGATCGACCCGGGCGTGCCCTTCTCCTGCTCGTCAGTCACGCGGCACAACCTATCCCAACGAGAAGGGGTCGCGTCGCGTGATCCACTGTGTTCCGGGTGGGCGGGTCCACCCGGGGCGGACCGCCGCCGGAACGCTCCCGCTCCGCTCAGGGCGCGTCCTGCGGCTTGATCAGCCGGTGAACTGCCGGCCGGCGAACGGACCGACGACCGCGAGGGACATCGGCCGGCTCAGCAGCTCGGCGGCGAGGGAGTTGACGTCGTCGAGGGTCACCGCGTCGACCCGGTCCAGCAACTCGTTGACCGGCACCAGGTCCCCGTAGAGCAGCTCACCCTTGGCCAGCCGGCTCATCCGGGAACCGGTGTCCTCCAGGCCGAGCACGAACGAACCCTTGCTCATCCCCTTGCCCCGGGCCAGTTCCGCCTCGGTGACGCCGTGCGCGGCGGTACGGGCCAACTCGGCACGGGTCAGCTCCAGCACCTCGTCGACCCGGCCCGGTGCGCAGCCGGCGTAGACGCCGAACAGGCCGCTGTCGGCGTACTGGCTGGCGTACGAGTAGACGGAGTAGGCGAGGCCACGACGCTCACGGATCTCCTGGAACAGCCGGCTGGACATGCCACCGCCGAGCACGTTGTTGAGCACGCCGAGGGCGAAGCGGCGCTCGTCGAGCCGGTCGATGCCCGGGCAGCCCAGCACGACGTGCGCCTGCTCGGTCTCCTTCTCCTCGACCACTGTGGAGGCGGCCCGGGTGCGTACGGCAGGCGTGGCCGGTCGGTGCGGAGCTGGCACCGCCGGGTCGGTGTCCAGCGGAGTGCCCCGCAGCGCCTGGCGGACCAGCCGCACCACGGCGGTGTGGTCGAGGTTGCCGGCGGCGGCGATGACGATCTGCGGTGCGACGTAACGTCGCCGGTAGAAGCTCTGGATCTGCCGCCGGGTCATCGGGGTGACGGTGTCGGCGGTGCCGGAGATCAGTCGGCCCAGCGGATGGTCACCGTAGACGGCCTGGGCGAACAGGTCGTGTACCTCGTCGCCGGGTTCGTCGTCGTGCATGGCGATCTCTTCGAGGATCACGCCGCGCTCGGTCTCCACGTCGGCCGGCTCCAGCACCGAGTCGGCGACCAGGTCGCACATGACGTCGATGGCCAGGGGCAGATCCTCGTCCAGCACCCGGGCGTAGTAGCAGGTGTACTCCTTCGTGGTGAAGGCGTTGGTTTCCCCACCCACCGCCTCGATCGCCGAGGAGATCTCCAGCGCGTTCCGCTTGTGGGTGCCCTTGAACAGCAGGTGCTCCAGGAAGTGGGCGGCACCGGCCTGCGGGCCGGTCTCGTCCCGCGAGCCGACCGCCACCCAGATGCCGAACGAGACGCTGCGCATCGCCGGAATCGCCTCGGTCAGTACGCGCAGGCCGTTCGGCAGCACCGTGCGACGCACCGTGCCGCCCAGCGGATCGTCACTCAGTGTCCGGGTCACCGCCCGGGTCGACCCACCGGCGGCCCGAGCGGTAGCGGTGGCGTGCCGGCCGGCACCGGGCGGTGTCACCCCGGCTGTGATCGCGGGGAGAGACGAACGCCGGGTGCGGCTCACGGCAACCTGCTTCCAGTACGACGAGGGGGTGGTTGAGTTGACGAACCGGCCGGGCGACGGTGTCGCCCGGCCGGTCAGCGGTTCATGTGTCAGCTGTGCCGGGTACGGCGCCGGGGACGGTTGTCGCCGCCACCCTCGCCGCCCTCGCCACGCTCGGGGCCACGACCGCCGCGGTCGCCACCGCGCTCCCGGTCGCCCCGGTCTCGCGGGCCCCGGTCGCCACCCCGGTCACGGCCGGCCGGCCGCTCGCCGTCCGCCTCGGCCGGAGCCGGCGCCTCGGCGCCCTCCGGACGGACCTTGTCCAGGTAGATCTTGCCTCGCTGGTCGATGTCCGCGATCTCTACCTCGACCCGGTCACCGACGTTGAGGAAGTCCTCGACCT
This sequence comes from Micromonospora sp. NPDC049891, assembly GCF_040660295.1. Lineage (NCBI taxonomy): Bacteria > Bacillati > Actinomycetota > Actinomycetes > Micromonosporales > Micromonosporaceae > Micromonospora > Micromonospora sp. NPDC049891. The sequence continues at coordinate 71,240 of NZ_JBFAML010000016.1, read as the reverse complement.
TCTCGACCCGCTTGCCGTCGCCCACCTTGGAGATGTGCAGCAGGCCGTCGCGGCCGGGCAGCAGCGAGACGAACGCGCCGAACGGAGCGGTCTTCACCACCGTGCCGAGGAACCGGTCGCCGACCTTCGGCAGCGTCGGGTTGGCGATCGCGTTGATCCGCTCGACAGCGGCCTGCGCCGACGGACCGTTCGTCGCGCCGACGTAGATGGTGCCGTCGTCCTCGATGGAGATCTCGGCGCCGGTCTCGTCCTGGATGGCGTTGATGGTCTGGCCCTTCGGGCCGATCACCATGCCGATCTTGTCAACCGGGATCTTGACCGTGGTGACCCGCGGCGCGTAGTCGGACATCTCGGCCGGAGCCTCGATCGCCCGCTGCATCACGTCGAGGATGGTCTGCCGAGCCTCGTGAGCCTGCTGAAGCGCGGCGGCCAGCACGTCCGACGGGATGCCGTCGAGCTTGGTGTCGAGCTGGAGCGCGGTGACGAAGTCGCGGGTACCGGCGACCTTGAAGTCCATGTCACCGAAGGCGTCCTCGGCACCGAGGATGTCGGTGAGCGTCACGTACTGGGTCTTGCCGTCGACCTCGTCGGAGATCAGGCCCATGGCGATGCCGGCGACCGGCGCCTTCAGCGGCACACCGGCGCTGAGCAGGCCCAGCGTCGAGGCGCAGACCGAGCCCATCGAGGTGGAACCGTTGGAGCCGAGCGCCTCGGAGACCTGCCGGATGGCGTACGGGAACTCCTCGCGCGAGGGCAGCACCGGGATCAGCGCCCGCTCCGCGAGAGCGCCGTGCCCGATCTCGCGGCGCTTCGGCGAGCCGACCCGGCCGGTCTCACCCGTGGAGTACGGCGGGAAGTTGTAGTTGTGCATGTAGCGCTTGGACTTCTCCGGGGAGAGGGTGTCCAGCGCCTGCTCCATCCGGAGCATGTTGAGCGTGGTGACGCCGAGGATCTGGGTCTCACCGCGCTCGAACAGCGCCGAGCCGTGCACCCGGGGCAGCACGCCCACCTCGGCGCTCAGCGGGCGGATGTCGCGCGGACCCCGGCCGTCGATGCGGACCTGCTCGCGCAGCACCCGGCTGCGCACCTCGGACTTGGTCAGCGAGCGGAACGCCGCGGAGAGTTCCTTCTCCCGGCCCTCGAAGCGGGAGCCGAGTTCCTCGTGCAGGCGCAGCTTGATCGCGTCCAGGGCCTCCTCGCGGTCCGCCTTGCCGGCGATCTGCAGGGCCTCGGCGACGTCGGCGCGGGCCAGCTCGGCGACCGCGTCGTACGCGTCGTCCTGGTAGTCCAGGAAGACCGGGAACTCCGCGACCGGCTTGGCGGCGACCTCGGCCAGCTCGCTCTGCGCCCGGCACAGCTCGCGAATGGCGGGCTTGGCGGCCTCCAGGCCGCTGGCCACGACCTCCTCGGTCGGGGCGGGTGCCCCGCCGGCGACCAGCTTCACGGTGTGCTCGGTGGCCTCCGCCTCGACCATCATGATCGCGACGTCGCCGTCGGGCAGCGCCCGGCCGGCAACCACCATGTCGAAGGTCGCCCGGGCCAACTCCTCGTGGGTCGGGAAGGCGACCCACTGGCCGTCCACGTGGGCCATCCGGGTGGCCCCGATCGGGCCGGAGAACGGCAGGCCGGACAGCTTTGTCGACATCGACGCGGCGTTGATCGCGACGACGTCGTACGGGTGCTGCGGGTCGAGCGCGAGGATCGTCTCGACGACCTGGACCTCGTTGCGCAGGCCCTTGACGAACGACGGGCGCAGCGGCCGGTCGATCAGGCGGCAGGTGAGGATGGCGTCCTCGCTGGGCCGGCCCTCGCGACGGAAGAACGAGCCGGGGATCCGGCCCGCGGCGTACATCCGCTCCTCCACGTCGACGGTCAGCGGGAAGAAGTCGAACTGCTCCTTCGGCTGCTTGCCGGCGGTGGTGGCGGAGAGGACGACGGTCTCGCCGAGCTGGGCCGTGACGGACCCGGCGGCCTGTCGGGCCAGCCGGCCGGTGGAGAAGGTGATCTCACGGGTGCCGAACGACCCGTTGTCGATCACGGCGGTGCGGGTTTCGGTGCCGAGTTTGGTCTCGGTCATGCTGTTTCAATGCTCCTTCGCATCGGGGGCCACGACGCGGGAGCCGTACGGACGGCCGGTCTTCGATCGAAGCGCCCGGGACCGCCGGCGGGATGCCAGGGTGCCCGGAGGCCACTACCGGAGACCGGTACGCCGACGCTCCCTTGTCTGGGTGGTCGTGGCCCGTTTCTCGGATGGGACGCCGACGGGGGAGTGACCTGGTGGGCCACTCCCCCGTCACGTCACCGGCGCAGGCCGAGCCGCTCGATGAGCGACCGGTAGCGGTTGATGTCCTTCTTCTGGACGTAGTTGAGCAACCGGCGGCGACGGCCGACCAGCAGCAGCAGCCCTCGGCGGCTGTGGTGGTCGTGCTTGTGCACCTTCAGGTGCTCGGTGAGATCGGCGATCCGCTTGGTGAGGACCGCGACCTGCACCTCGGGCGACCCGGTGTCACCCTCTGCGGTCGCGTACTCCTCGCGGATCTTGGCCTTGGACTGCTGGTCGAGCGCCATGTTCTCCCTGTTCTGATGGGTTGTCTCGATGCTGTCCGTCGGACCGGGCTACGGCACCGGCGACGGATGGTCCTCGCACCCGCGGCGTCGAGCAGGCAGGCGAGGCCCCACGTCGGTCAGCCGACGTCTCGGTCAGCCTACCAGCACCCGCCCGAAGCGGCCGGTCAAGGGCCACGGGCGGGTCGGTGACCGGTCGGGCGGGTGGGTGACGGTCAGCCCAGCACGCGGCGGGTCCGCTCGACGTCCTGGGCGATCTGGGCGATCAGCGGCTCGATCGCGTCGAAGCGGGCCTGCCCGCGCAGGTGCGCCACGAAGTCCAGCGCCAGCCGCTCGCCGTAGAGGTCGCCGTCGAAGTCCAGGGCGTACGCCTCGACCCGGCGCTCCCGGCCGGAGAAGGTCGGGTTCGTGCCGATCGACACCGCGGCGGCCAGCGGCTCCCGCCGGCCCCGACGGACCATCCGGGCGGCGTAGACGCCGTCGGCCGGGACCGCGGCGTACCGGTGGCAGAGCAGGTTCGCGGTCGGGAAGCCGAGTTCACGCCCGCGCTGGTCACCACGGACGACCACACCCTCCAGCCGGTGCGGGCGGCCCAGCGCGTCGGCCGCCGCGGTCACGTCACCCGCGTCCACGCAGGACCGGATGTACGTCGAGGAGAAAACCGTGCCGGACTCGGCCACCAGCGGAGCCCCTTCGACGGCGAAGCCGAACGTACGGCCGAGCCGCTCCAGCAGCGCCACGTCACCGGCGGCCCGGTGGCCGAACCGGAAGTTGTCGCCCACCACCACGAGCGCGGCGTGCAGGTGCTCGACCAGTACGTCGTGCACGAACGCCTCGGCCGGCAACCGGGAGACCTCGGGTGTGAACGGGATCACACAGAGCACGTCCGCACCGAGGGCCTCGATCAGTTCCGCCTTGCGGGCGGGCTCGGTCAGCACCGCCGGGTGGGAGCCGGGTCGCACGACCTCGGCCGGATGCGGATCGAAGGTGACCACCACCGACTGCACGCCGAGTTCACCGGCGCGGGCCACGGCGTGCCCGATCGTCGCCTGGTGCCCCTTGTGCACGCCGTCGAAGACGCCGATGGTGACGACCGACCGTCCCCAGCCACCGGGCGCCGCGTCGTACCCCCGCCACCGCTGCATGCTGCTCCTCCGCTGTCGTTCGCCCCGACCGTCGACGGTCGGCCGTCCGGCACCCGGCGTCAGGCCGGGGCGAGCACGATTTCCGCACGGGCCCGGCCGGCCCGCTCGCTGACGATAGCGATCAGCCCGCCGGCCGGATCGAAGACCGCGTACGGCCCGGCGTGGCCGACCGGGTCGAGCGGACCACCGTGGGAGAGCACCTTCGCCTCCTCGGCGGTGGCGTCCCGGCGGGAGAAGAACCGCTCGGCCGCGACCGCGAGCGGCAGACCCACCACATCCGGCGCACGGCGCTCCAGCTCGTCGAGGGTGACGGCCTCCGCCAGGGTGAACCCGCCCACGGCGGTACGACGCAGGGCGGTCAGGTGGCCGCCGACCCCCAGTGCCAGGCCCGCGTCCCGGGCGATCGCCCGGATGTACGTCCCGGTCGAGCAGGCCACGTCCACGTCGACGTCGACCACGTCCGGCCGATCACGCCGGATCGCCAGCACGTCGAGCCGGGACACGGTGACCCGCCGAGCCGGCAGGTCGACGCTCTCCCCCTCACGGACCCGCTTGTACGCCCGCTGCCCATTGATCTTGATAGCGCTCACCGCGCTCGGCACCTGGTCGATCTCCCCGGTCAGCCCCGCCAGAGCATCCCGAACCGCCTCGTCGGTGAGCGTCCCGGCGGGTGCGGTGGCGATCACGTCACCCTCCGCGTCGTCGGTGACGGTGGCCTGACCGAGCCGGATGGTCGCCGTGTAGCTCTTGTCCGCGCCGATCACGTACGTCAGCAACCTGGTGGCCCGGCCCACCCCGATCACCAGCACCCCGGTGGCCATCGGGTCGAGCGTGCCACCGTGACCGACGCGCCGGGTCCGGGCCAGCCGGCGGATCCGGGCCACCACGTCGTGCGAGGTCATTCCGCCGGGCTTGTCCACCACGATCAGGCCGTCTGTGCTCACGACGTGCAAGCCTGCCAGACCCACCGAGGGGCCCGAGCACCGGACAGGCCGCCGAAAACGGGATGTCCGGGCTGGGATGCCTTTGACACGATGGACGCATCGGCGACGGTGAGCGCCGCGCCAGCAGACCACGGGGAGCATGAGATGGCCACCGACCGAGGTCCAGATCGAACGCGCCGGCCCGGCGATCCGGTCCGCCTGCGTACGCCCGACCAGCCCACCGTCCTGCCGGACTGGATGCTGGATCCACCGCCACCGCGGCGCACGCTCGGCGTCCGGATCGCCGAGGGCGTGGCCGCCCTGCCCGGCGCCGGGGCCGTCCGACGTCGCTGGTGGTCCTGGCAGGGACGACAGCGCCTGCGCGACCGCTACCCGAACACCGTGAAGGTCATCGCCATGCTCGTCTCCTTCGTGGCGAGCCTGGCCCTGGTGCTCCTCATCTACGGGCTCTACAGCCAGGTCTGATCAGGCCGCGACGCGTCCCTCGCCACGGACCGCGCCGGTCACCGCCCAGGCACCGCCGCGCAGCCGCAGCAGCAGCCCGACCAGACGGATCACGGTGAACAGCATCAGCCCGGCCCAGATGCCACCGAGGCCCAGATCAAGGGCGTACGCCAGCCAGATCGCCGGCAGGAAGCCGCCGAGCGCGCCGGCCACGGTGAGGTTGCGCAGATAGCGGATGTCGCCCGCGCCGATCAGCACGCCGTCGAGGGCGAACACCACTCCGGCCAGCGGCAGCATCGCGGCGAACCAGGGCCAGGCCACCAGCGCCTGCTCGTGTACCGCCTGATCGGAGCTGAACCAGGTGGGCACCACGCCGGCGCCGGCCGCCGCGAGCACGGCGAAGGCCGTACCGCAGATCGCGCCGAGCCGGCCGATCCGGCGGGCCAGTGCCCGGGCCGTCGCGTCGTCACCGCCGCCGAGCGCCGCCCCGACCAGCGCCTGCGCGGCGATGGCCAGCGCGTCGAGCACCAGCGCCGCGAAGAACCAGAGCTGTACGGCGATCTGGTGGGCACCGACCGTGGCGGCACCGAACCGGGCGGCCACGGCGGTGGCGGACAGGAAGCTGGCCTGAAAGGCCACCCCCCGGATCAGCAGGTCCCGGCTGAGCACCAGTTGCTGGCCGATGACCCGGGGGCGCGGGCGCAGCGCCACCCGCTCGGCCACCAGGGCGGCGGCGAAGAGGGCACCGGAGAGGGTCTGCGCGATCACGTTCGCCACCGCCGAGCCGTTCAGCCCCATGCCGACCGGGTAGACCAGCACCGGGCAGAGCACCGCGGAGAGCAGGTTGGGGCCGACCACGAAGAGCAACGGCCGGCGGGTGTCCTGCACACCCCGCAGCCAGCCGTTCCCGGCGGCGGCGAGCAGCAGCCCGGGGGCACCGAACGCGGCGATCCGCAGCCACTCGGCGGCAGCGACGGCCACCTCACCGCCGCCGGCCAGGGCACCTGCCAGGGCACCTCCGCCGAGCTGCATGCCGACCACGACCGCCAGCCCCACGCCGAGGGCCGACCAGGACGCCTGAACGCCCTCGGCCACCGCGGCGGCCCGGTCTCCGGCACCGAATCGGCGGGCGGCGCGGCCGGTCGTGCCGTACGCGACCACGGTCCCCAGCCAGGCGGTGAGGGTCATCACGGTCCCGCCGACGGCCACCGCAGCCAGCGGCACCCGGCCCAGATGGCCGACGACCGCGGTGTCGACGAGCACGTAGAGGGGTTCGGCGGCGAGCACCACCAGGGCGGGCAGGGCGAGCGCGGCGATCCGGCGCGGCGACGCGACCCGGCCGGTGGCGACGGTGGACTGGCTCATCGCCGCCGATGGTGGCACGTGAGACGTAAGGGGAGCAAGGTGGTGCACCACTTACCCGGCGAACGTCACCCGGGCACGGTGCCGGTCCAACCCGGCGGCACGGGAGGACGACTGGACCGGCGGTGACGCCGTACGCGTGGACGGCTCGGCGTCACCGCCGGTCGGACACCGTCACTGACGGGTGTCCATGGAGGTCTGCAGGGCGCGACGGGCCTGCTCACGGGCCTCGTCGGTGGTTTCGGGCTTGGGCTTGGCGGCCATGGTGGATTCCTTCCAGGGCACGCGTCACCGAGCGTGGCGGCGCGTCACGGGCGGTGCTACGACTGTCGCCCGGAGCCGCTTCCGGGGTCGCCGGAGCGGCGGATGGGCGGCCTGGTGGCCCGGGTCGGTCGACCCTGGAACGAGGCGGCACCGGGTATGGCTCCGCCCCCTGACCTGCGCCGAAGCGGCGCCGACCGTTTCCCAAGTTATCGTTCAGGTCCACATGGTGCGCGCTGTTCCCGCGATCTGGACAGGTCGGCTCCGGTCAACGCGCCAGGAAGTGCCAGCCGATCCACCACCAGAAGCCGAACAGCCCGATCCGGCCCACCGGCACCGGACCCACCTCGTACCGCATGACGTAACCGCAGAGTTCGCCGAGCGTCGGAATCTTCGAGCCCTCCCGGCGGGCCAGCCACTCCACGAGCCCGAACAGCGCCAACCCGACCAGGAACCCGCCGATCGCCAAGGCCCGCATCATCGCCGCACCAGTCCCCAGAACGCCGACAGCCACACCAGCCAGGCCGCCGAACGGACCAGGCGATCCTCCAGCAGCGGATCGGCCAGCCGGGAGAAGGTGGGGAAATCGTCACCGGCCGCCGCGAAGAAGGTGGCGCCCTCGAAGATCCCGAAGACCACCACCGGCAGCGCCCACCACACCGCGCCGGGTCTCAATCGCTCCGGTGCCGGACGAGCCTGCACCCGCTTGGTCAGGCCGAGCCAGATCAGCATCCCGCCGGCACCGAACACATAGACGTTGGCCTCGGTCGAGAAGGACGGGAAGCGGCCGCCGACCAGTGAGAGGGCGACCAGCACCGGTACGCAGACGACCGGCCGCTCCCAGGTGCGAGGGGCGTCGACGGTGAGATCGTGGGGCTGCTCCATCATCCGATTCTCCCCGTCCTGTCCAGGTGCGAAAGCGCCGACGCCCCGGAGGTGACCCTGAAATCACCCCTGCTGGCCGGTGCCGCTCTCCGGGGTGTACGCCCGCAACTGCGTCCGGATCCGCTCGACGACCTCGTCCACAGTGCCACGGCCGGTGAACCCGGCGGCCAGTCGGTGACCGCCGCCACCCAGCGCCACCGCCACCCGACTCACGTCGGTCGCGCCCTTGCTGCGCAGGGAGACCGCCCACACGCCCGGGGCGGTCTGCTTGATCACACAACTCACGTCGGCCTCGGCGGTGCAGCGCACCGGGTCGATGAGTGCCTCCAGCACGTACGGCCGCTGCTCGTGGCGGGCCAGGTCGTCCAGGGTCGCGTACGTCCAGACCAGGCCCTGCCCGCCGGCCTCCTCGGGCTCCAGCCGGGCCCGTCCGAGCACCTCACCGAAGAGCCGCACCGCGCCGAACGGGCGACTGTCGAACACCCGCCGCGAGATGTCACCAGGTCGGATCCCGGTGGCCAGCAGCCGGGCCGCCATCTCATGCACGGCCGGTGTGGTCGCGTCGAACCGGAACGAGCCGGTGTCGGTGCTCAGCGCCACGTACAGGCACTCGGCGATGCCGGCGTCCAGCGGCACGCCGAGCCGGTCCAGCAGCTGCTCGGCGAGCACCGAGGTCGCCGCCGCGGCCGGGTCGACCAGGTTCACGTCACCGAAGCCGCTGTTCGAGGCGTGGTGGTCGAGCACCAGCGCGGTGCCCGTCCCCGTCAACCGGTCGGCCAGCTCGCCGAGCCGCGACTCACTCGCCGCGTCGAAGCAGATGATCAGGTCCGGCTCCGGTTCCGCCTCCGCCTCCGGCACCAGCAGCTCCAGACCCGGCAGACCGCGCAGCGGCTCGGGCACCTCCGGCGGACCGGGGAAGGTGGCCTGCAACCGGCCGACGCCGAGCCGCCGCAGCCCGAGCGCGAAGCCGAGCATGCTGCCCAGTGCGTCGCCGTCCGGGTTCACGTGACAGATCAGCAGCACCCGGCCGTCAGCGGGAAGCTGGCGTACCGCTGCCACCGCTGCGGCCCAGTCGGCCTCGGTCGGACCGGCGGAGACCGACGCGCCGCCGGTCGGGGCCGCTGTGCCGGCGGAGCCCGCCGGAGCGGACCGGCCGAGGCCGGACTGCCGCAGCACGGCCGGGTCCGACTCGGTGAGGGCACCACCGGAGGGAGCGGTCACCGCCGTTCCCCGCCCCGGGCGTCGTCGACGTTCTCGTCGGTGTCCGACTCGGCGGTCTCGTCCTCGTCGGTCTCGTCCTCGTCCAGGCGGTACGGCTGTGCCTCACCGGCGTACTCGGCCCGGGCGGCCAGGCGCTGCACCTCGGCATCGGCGTTGCGGGCCGCGGCGAGCAGGTCGTCAATGTGCTTGACCTGATCCTGAACGTCGTCCAGAACGAAGGTCAACGTCGGCGAGTGACGCAGCCCGAGAGCCTTGCCGACCGTGCTGCGCAGCATGCCCTTGGCGCTGTCCAGCGCGGCGGCGGTGCCCGCCTGGGCCGCCGCGTCACCGAGCACGGTGTAGAAGACCGTGGCGTCACGCAGGTCGGCCGTGATCCGGGCGTCGGTGATCGTGATCATGCCGAGTCGAGGGTCCTTGATCTGACTCCGCACCACCGACGCGACCAGTTCGCGCACCCGCTCCGCGTGCCGGCGTACCTTGGCCGCATCCGTCATCTCCGCCACCTCCACGGCGTCCCGCTACGGGCCGGGACCGGTGACGCCGGCGTCACCGGAGTCCGGACCGACCCCAACACTCGAACCCTACCCGCGCCGTCCTCCCCGGCGTGCGGGGCGGCGGCCAACGGCTCAGTCGTCGCCGCCGTGCAACCGGCGGCGTACCGACAGCAGTTCGACCTCCGGACGGCTCGCGACCAGTCGCTCGCACGTGTCGAGCACCTCGCGGGCGTGTGCCGCCTCGGCGGCCACCACCGCCACTCCTATCTCCGCTCGCCCGTGCAGGTCGAGCGCCCCCACCTCGGCGGCCGACACGTCGAACCGGCGAAGTGCCGCGACGATCGGCCGTACGTACGACCTCTTGGCCTTCAGCGACCGGGAGTCCCCCGGCAGCAGCAGGTCGAATACTGCGGTTGCGGTGTACATCGTCTGGGGACACTACCCGCACCCCACCCCACATGATCAAGGGGTTTACGCCGACCGGCGTAAACCCCTTGATCAGTGCGTCACCGCAGGATCAGGCGCGAACCTTCTCCCGCATCTCGAAGGTCTCGATCACGTCGCCGACCTGGACGTTGTTGTAACCACCCAGGGTCAGACCGCACTCGAAGCCCTCGCGGACCTCCGTCGCGTCGTCCTTGAACCGCTTGAGCGAGCTGATCGTGAGGTTGTCCGCCACGACCGTGCCGTCGCGCAGCAGGCGCGCCTTCGCGTTCCGTCGGATGACACCCGACCGGACGATGCAACCGGAGATGTTGCCGATCTTGGACGAGCGGAACACGTCGCGGATCTCCGCGGTGCCGAGCTCGACCTCCTCGTACTCCGGCTTGAGCAGGCCCTTGAGCGCCGCCTCGATCTCCTCGATGGCCTGGTAGATGACGGTGTAGTACCGGATCTCCACGCCCTCGCGGTCGGCCATCTCGCGAACCTTGTTGGAGGCCCGCACGTTGAAGCCGATGATCGTGACCGGCTCGGACGACGCGCTCGCGAGCATGACGTTGCTCTCGGTGATCGCGCCGACGCCCCGGTCGAGGACCTTGAGCTGGACCTCCTCGGGGATGTCGAGGTTGAACAGCGCGTCCTCCAGGGCCTCCACCGAACCGGAGACGTCACCCTTGAGGATGAGGTTGAGCGACGTCTTCTCGCCCTCCTTGAGCTGCTCCATGAGCGTCTCAAGGGTGGCCCGGCCACGGGAGTTGGCGAATGCCGCCGCCCGCCGGCGTGCCTGCCGTTGCTCGGCGATCTGCCGCACCGTGCGGTCGTCCGCCGCAGCGAGGAAGGTGTCGCCGGCCCCCGGCACCGCGGTCAGACCGAGGACCATGACCGGACGCGCCGGACCCGCCTCGGTGACCTGGTTGCCGTTCTCGTCGAGCATCGCCCGGACCCGGCCGTGCGCCCCACCGGCGACGATCGAGTCGCCCGCCCGCAGGGTGCCCTTCTGCACCAGCACCGTCGCCACCGCACCACGACCCTTGTCCAGGTGCGCCTCGATGGCCACACCCTGCGCCGGCCCGTCGATCGGAGCGGTCAGCTCCAGCGACGCGTCGGCGGTGAGCAGCACCGCTTCGAGCAGATCCTCGATGCCGATGCCGGGCTTCGCGGCCACGTTGACGAACATGGTGTCGCCGCCGTACTCCTCGGCGACCAGGCCGTACTCGGTCAGCTGCTGGCGGACCTTGTCCGGGTTCGCCTCCGGCTTGTCGACCTTGTTGACCGCGACCACGATCGGCACCTCGGCCGCCTTGGCGTGGTTCAACGCCTCGATGGTCTGCGGCATGACACCGTCATCGGCCGCCACCACCAGGATCACGATGTCCGTCACCTGGGCACCACGGGCACGCATGGCGGTGAACGCCTCGTGACCCGGGGTGTCGATGAAGGTCACCGCGCGGTCCTCGCCCTCGTGCGGCACGTGGACCTGGTAGGCACCGATGTGCTGGGTGATGCCTCCGGCCTCACCGGCGACGACGTTCGCCTTGCGGATCGCGTCGAGCAGCTTGGTCTTACCGTGGTCGACGTGACCCATGACGGTCACCACCGGCGCCCGGCTGACCAGGCGGTCCTCCGCGACCTCGGCGTCGAGGTCGATGTTGAACTGCGCGAGCAGCTCGCGATCCTCGTCCTCCGGGCTGACGATCTGCACGGTGAAGCCGAGGTGCTCACCCAGCAGCAGCAGCGTGTCGTCGGAGCACGACTGGGTCGCGGTGACCATCTCGCCCAGGTTGAACATCTCCTGGACCAGCGAACCCGGGTTGGCGTTGATCTTGTCGGCGAAGTCCGACAGCGAGGCGCCACGGGAGAGACGTACCGTCTGCCCCTGACCCCGGGGAGCACCCGAGCTCATGGTCGGGGCCGACAGGTTGTCGAACTCCTGTCTGCGCTGCTTCTTGGACTTGCGGCCACGAGTGGGCTTGCCACCCGGACGGCCGAAGGCACCCGCGGCGCCACCGCCCCGGCCACGGCCGCCGCCACCCGGGCGACCGCCGCCACCGGCCGGCGCACCCGGACGGAATCCACCGCCACCGGCACCTCCGCCGGGACCGCCACGGTAGCCACCGCCACCGCCGCCACCACCGGGACCGCCACGGTAGCCACCGCCACCGCCGCCACCACCGGGACCGCCACGGTAGCCACCGCCACCGCCGCCACCACCACCCGGACGACCGGCGCCCCCACCGGGACGACCGGCACCCGGACCGCCCGGACGACCCGGACGCTGGCTCGGCATCGACGCCGGGCTCGGCCGCGGCGGCATCGACGCCGGGCTGGGACGCGGCGGCATCGAAGCCGGGCTGGGACGGGAACCACCGGCACCGGCGGCCGGTGGCCGCTGCTGCTGGCTGCCCTGGATACCGAAGGGGTTGTTACCGGCGCCGCGCGCCGGCGGGCGACCCTGCCGGCCACCCGGACCCGGATTTGTCGCACCGGGACGACCCGCGGCCGGAGAACCCGGGCGGGGCGGCATGGTGCCAGGACCGGGTCGGGGACCCGGACCCGGACGGGCACCACCGTCGGCCGGTGGCTCCCGGCGGACGTTCTCCCGCTGCTGCTGACGGGCGGCCTGTGCGGCCTTGACCGCGGCCTCCTGCTCAGCCTTCAGCGCGGCGGCACGCGCCTCGGCGGCGGCCACCTCGATGTCGTGAGCACTCGCCGGCTTGGCGACCGGGGCCGCCGCTGGCGGCGGACCGGGCACCGGGCCCTTCGGCTTCGGCCCGGGCACCGCCGGACGCCGTGGCGGCGTCGGCTTGGCGGTGACCCGAGGCTCGCCGGAGGTCGGCGACGGGGTCGGTGCCGCCGTCGGAGCCGGTGCGGCCGACGGCGCGGCCGACGGGGCACCGGGGCCACCCGAGGCGACGAAGGCGCTACGCAGCCGTCGGGCGACAGGCGCCTCGACGGTGCTCGACGCGGACTTGACGAACTCGCCCATCTCCTTGAGCTTGGCGAGTACGGTCTTGCTTTCGACCCCGAGCTCTTTTGCAAGCTCGTGTACGCGGGCCTTACCTGCCACTGCACTCCTCACTCCGAGGTCGTGCGGGCAGCACCCGCAGCGACCTCACTCGTGCACTTGAAGCCTGATCATTTCTGGGACTTCATCGTGTGCTCATGTCGGTCGTCCTACCTTGCTAGCGGCCCTCGTCCGGTCGGGTGACCGGACGTGGTGGTTGACGCGTCAGGTACTCCGCGAGGGTCCCGTCATCCGGGACCCCGGCGACGCGCAGCGCGCGCCCGAAGGCACGACGCCGCACTGCCTGCGCGAAGCAGGCCGGATCCGGGTGCATGTTCGCTCCCCGACCCGGCAGCCTGCGGGCCGGATCGGGTCGGAGGCTGAAACCAGCCTCGTCGCCAACCGCGACGATCCGCAGCAGTTCACTGGCCGGTGCACGCCGTCGGCAACCCACACAGGTGCGCTCCGGCAGCGCGCGTCGTGCCACTGGTGGAAGTCTACCCCTAGCTACCCGACACCGCTCCGCCCGGTTCCCGGACGTGATCAGCACCGGGCCGGCCGGCGGGACCGGTTTGTTCGGCGTCGGAGCGAATGTCGATCCGCCAACCGGTCAGTCGGGCAGCAAGCCGGGCATTCTGCCCTTCCCGCCCGATCGCGAGCGAGAGCTGGAAATCCGGAACCGTCACCCGCGCGGCCCGGTTTGCCAGGTCGACCACCTCGACGCGCAGCGCCTTGGCCGGGGAGAGCGCGTTACCGACGAAGGTCGCCGGGTCGTCCGACCAGTCGATGATGTCGATCTTCTCACCGTGCAGTTCGCTCATCACCGCGCGGACCCGCTGGCCCATCGGACCGATGCAGGCGCCCTTGGCGTTGACCCCGGCCGCCGTGGAACGCACCGCGATCTTCGTACGGTGACCCGCCTCACGGGCGATCGCGCCGATCTCGACAGTGCCGTCGGCTATCTCCGGCACCTCCAGGGCGAAAAGCTTCTTCACCAGGTTCGGATGTGTCCGGGACAGCGTGATCTGCGGGCCCCGCATTCCCTTGGCCACGTGCACCACCACGCAGCGGATCCGCTCGCCGTGGGTGTACCGCTCGCCGGGCACCTGCTCCGACTGCGGCAGCACACCCTCCAGCTTGCCCAGGTCGACGGTGACGATGCCCTTCTCGGCCCGTGCCTCGTGGGCCTGAACCACCCCGGTTACCAGGTCGCCGTCGCGGCCGACGTACTCACCGAAGTGCACCTCGTCGGTAGCCTCCCGCAGCCGCTGGAGGATCACCTGCTTGGCGGTCATGGCCGCGATCCGGCCGAAGTCGTGCGGGGTGTCGTCCCACTCCCGCTCCACGGTGCCCTCGGTGCCCAGCTCCTGGGCGTAGACAAGTGCCGCGCCGGTCTTCCGGTCGATCTCCACCCGGGCGTGTGGCTCGGCGCCCTCGGTGTGCCGGTACGCGGTCAGCAGCGCGGTCTCGATCGCCGCGAGGATCGTGTCGAACGGGATCTCCCGCTCGCGCTCCAGTGCGCGCAGCGCCGCGAGGTCGATGTTCACCTCTCCTCGTCCTCCACATCGTCATCGTCGTCGACGTCTTCTGATTCGGCCAGTTCGTCGAGGCGGGTGAACTCGACCTGCACCCGACCCGGCCCGAGGTCGCCGTAGGCCCACTCCGCGCGGTCCGCATCGGTTTCCAGCACCACCCGCTCGGCGTCGGCGTCGACCACCCGGCCGGTGATCTGCCGGTCGCCCCCGGGCTGACCGGACGGCGTCGCACCGCGAACGGTCACCCGGACCAGGCGCCCCACGTTGCGACGCCAGTGCCGGGGCAGCGTCAACGGGCGGTCCACGCCCGGCGAACTGACCTCGAGCTGGTATTCCCCCGCGACGATGTCGCCGCCGCTCTCCTCCGCCGCGTCCAGCGCGGTGGAGACGGCACGCGACACGTCGGCCACCGCGTCCAGGTTGATGCCGCCATCGGCGTCGACGATCACGCGCACCACGTGCCGGCGGCCGGCTCGGGAGACGGTGAGGTCCTCCAGGTCGTAGCCGGCTTCCTGCACCACCGGCGCGATCACCGAGCGCAGCCGTTCGCGACGGGCGGCGAGGTCACCGCGGGGGGCCTGACCCGCGCGTGCAGCCTGGCCACCGCGGGGTCGCCCCGTCGTCCTGGTGGCACGGCCACGCTGCGTCATCCGAAGAACCCTTCCGCTGCTCGCCGACGCCATGCCGGCACGCCACCGGTGCGGACGCGCCGGTGGCTGCGCAGAGCGTAACGCGCCGCCGGGACGACGGCCCGAGCGGCGCACCGACGCCACCGCCGGACACGCGTCACGGGGATGGTGTTGACTTGTCCGGTGGCGATGGGCAGAACGACTCGGCAGGACGAATCGTCCGAGCTTTCCCGACGCGCGGTACTGCGGGCCGGCGCACTGCTGGCGCTCGGCGGTGCCGCCGCCCCGCTGACCGGTTGTGGCCTGCTCGACCGCGACGAGCAACCGCCGCAGCCCGATCCGCTCGCTCCGCTGCTGGACGAGTCGCTGCGGCTGGCCGCGGGGCTGCGGTCCGCCGCCACCGCGCATCCCGACCTGGCCGACAGGTTGCTTCCACTCGCCGAGTCACACGAGGCGCACGCCGCGGAACTGGCCCGGCTGACAGGCGTCGCGACCGCCTCCGCCACGCCCACGGCCACCCCGTCCGGCCCGCCGCCTGTCGACGGCACCGCCGCGCTGGCCGCGCTACGGCAGTCCGAGCGCGCCGGCCGGGAGTCGGCGATCCGGGCCTGCGCCGCGGCACCCGCCGAGCGCGCCGCGCTGCTCGGCTCGGTCGCCGCCGCACGCGCCACCCACCTGGAGGCGTTGCGATGAGCGAGCGTGGCGAGCGAATCATCAGGCCCAGTGCGGCCGTGCCTCATGACCGCACGCAGCGAAGCGGAGTGGCGTCATGAGCGAGCGTGGCGAGCGAATCATCAGACTCAGTGCGGCCGTGCCTCATGACGGCACGCAGCGAAGCGGAGTGGCGTCATGAGTGAAGCGTCCGAGGCGCTGGCCGGCGCGCTGACCGCCGAGTACGCGGCGATCTGGGCCTACGGCCCCATCGGGGTACGGCTCAGCGACGCCGAACGCAAGGCCGCGGTGGCCGCGGAAGCCGCACACCGGGCCCGCCGGGACGCCCTGGTGATGCAGTTGAGCACCGGCGGTGGCACGGTCCCGCCGGATCGGGCCGGATACGCGCTGCCCTTCCCGGTGACCGACCGGGCCAGCGCACTGCGGCTCGCCGTGCAGGTGGAGGAACGCACCGCGGCCTTCTGGCGGGCGGCGCTGCCGGTCAGCACCGGCGCCGACCGGGATCGCGCCCTGGCCGCCCTGGTGGAGTACGCGGTGCGGGCGACCCGCTGGCGCCGCAGCGCCGGCATCACCCCGTTGACCGTGCCGTTCCCGGGCCGCCCCGCCTGAGCCGGGCCGACCGACTCGTCTGGCGTAGGCGAGCTCACTCCCGCGTCGGTTGCGGTCGGCATACCAGGTATGCATACTCCGGTCCATGTCCATCCGCCACGGCCTGCTCGCCCTGCTCGAACGCGGGCAGATGTACGGCTACCAGCTCAGGGCCGCCTTCGAGGAGTCGACCGGCTCCACCTGGCCGCTGAACATCGGGCAGGTCTACACCACGCTGTCCCGGCTGGAGCGGGACGGTCTGGTGAGGTCGCTGCCGGAGAGCGAGGCCGGCCAGCGTCCGTACGAGATCACCGACGCCGGGCGGGCGGACCTGGCCCTGTGGTTCGCCACCCCGATCAGCCGTACCGACCGCCCCCGGGACGAGCTGGCGATCAAGCTGGCGCTGGCGTTGACCACCCCCGGCGTGGACGTCCGCGCGGTGGTGCAGACGCAACGGACCGCCACCATGCGCACGTTGCAGGAGTTGACCCGGTTGAAGTACTCCAGCGACAGCCCGGAGGATCTGCCGTGGCGGCTGGTCCTGGACGCCATGGTGTTCCAGGCCGAGGCCGAGGTGCGCTGGCTCGACCACTGCGAGACCAGCCTGGTACGGCACCGCCCCCCGGCCGCCGGCCCAGCGCCCCTCTCCGAGGCGGTGGGCCACAGTGGTGAGGAGGCACGACGGTGACCACCGCCGGTGGGCGAATGCCGGCCGCCCCTGATCCGCGAGCCGCGTCCGACGCCGCCGCGACCTCCGACGCCGCAGTCCCCGGTCCGGACGACGACGCCGTGCTGGACCTGCGTGACGTACATCGCACGCACGGCAGCGGCCCGGCCGCGGTACACGCCCTGCGCGGGGTGAGCCTGGCCGTGCGCCCCGGCGAACTGGTCGCCGTGATGGGCCCCTCCGGTTCCGGCAAGTCCACCCTGCTCACCCTGGCCGGCGGACTGGACAGCCCGACCGCCGGTGAGGTGCACGTCGAAGGGCAGCCGCTGCACGCCCTGGATCGGCGCGGGCTGGCTCGGCTGCGCCGCCGCCGGATCGGCTACATCTTCCAGAACCTGAACCTCATCGGCAGCCTGACCGCGGTGGAGAACGTCGCCCTCCCCCTCGAACTGGACGGCTCCGGGGTACGAGCGGCCCGTCGGCTGGCGCTCGCCGCACTTACCGAGGTGGGGCTGACCGAGCTGGGTGACCGGTTCCCGGACCAGCTCTCCGGTGGCCAGCAGCAGCGCGTCGCCATCGCCCGGGCGTTGGTCGGGCAGCGGCGGCTCGTGCTGGCCGACGAACCGACCGGGGCGCTGGACTCGCAGACCGGCGAGGCGGTGCTGCGGCTGCTGCGCCGCCGGGTCGACGCCGGAGCCGCCGGGGTGCTGGTGACCCACGAGGCACGGCACGCCGCCTGGGCCGACCGGGTCGTCTTCCTGCGCGACGGCGTGGCGGTCGACTCGACCGCCCCGCTCGCCGGCGTGGAGGCCCTGCTCAGCGGCAGCGGCCGGTGAGCGCTCGGCAATCCCGGCTGACCAGCGGCGCACGACTGGCCGAGACGATCGGCTCGTGGCGGGCCGCGCTGCGCATCGCCCGGCGTGAGGCGAGGCGGGCCCGCGGGCGTACCACCCTGGTGCTCGCGATGATCATCCTGCCGGTGCTGGCGTTGAGCTTCATCGCGGTCAGCGTGGACATGGCCCGGCTGACCCCGAGCGAGGAGCTGGACCGCCGGCTCGGCAGCGCCGACGCGGAACTGAAGGTGGTGAGCCGCGGCCCGGTCGAGCAGAACGCCGACGGCAGCGGTTGGATCTCCGAAGGCAGGGAGCAGCCGCGCACCGCACCGGTCACCGCGGACCAGGTCGCCGCGCTGCTGCCCGAGGGCAGCCGGGTGCTGGCGGTACGCCGCTGGGTGCCGTTCAGCGCCTGGCAGGGCGACCGGATCAGCGACGACATCACCGCCACCGTGATCGATCTGACCGACCCCCTCGGGCAGGGCGCCGCCCGGATCCACCAGGGCCGGGCGCCGGCCACCGCCGACGAGATCGCGGTGAACCTGGCCGCCCGGCGCAGCCTCGGCGTCGACATCGGGGACCGGGTCCCCGCCCGGGACGGCACCCGTACCTGGACGGTCGTCGGCGTGGCCGAACTCCCCGAACACCTGGCCCCGATGGTCATCCTGCATCCCGCCGGGGCCCCCACGCAGACCGACCCCGAGGAGGTGTTCCTGGCCGACCTGCCCGGCCCGCTCACCGACGACACCTTCCGGCATCTCAACCGCAACGGCGTCGTGGTCAGCGCCCGGACATCCGCGCCACCCGGGGTGGTGATCCAGCATGTCGAGCCGCCGAGCAGCGGGATGACCCTGGAGGAGGTCAGCACCGGCGTCCTTGTCGGCGGGCTCGGCCTGCTCGAAGTGGTGCTGCTGGTCGGGCCGGCGTTCGCCGTGGGAGTACGCCGTCGGCGGCGGGACCTGGCCCTGGTGGCGGTCGCCGGTGGCGACGCCGCCCACCTGCGTCGCGTGGTGCTCGCCGACGGGGTGGTGCTGGGCGGAGTCGGTGCGGTGACCGGGATCGCGCTCGGCGTGGCCGCCGCCTTCGCCGGCCGGCCGCTTGTCGAACAGTTCATCTTCCAGCAGCGGTTCGGTGGCTACCGCGTCTGGCCCACGGCCCTCGTGGTGATCGCGTTGGTCGCGGTGCTGGCCGGGGTCCTGGCCGCACTGGCACCGGCGTGGACGGCCGCCCGGCAGGACGTGGTGGCCGGGCTCGCCGGACGACGTACCCCGCCCGTGCACCGGCGCCGGTGGCTCACCATCGGCATCGCGCTGGCCGCCGGCGGCACCGTCGTGGCCGCGATCGGTGCGGTCGTCACCTCGCAGTCGGTCATCCTCGCCGGACTGGTCATGGGCGAACTGGGGCTGGTGTTCGCCACCCCGACCCTGGTGGGACTGCTGGCCCGGCTCGGTCGGTTCCTCCCGCTGGCACCCCGGATCGCGGTACGCGACGCCAGCCGCAACCGTGCCTCGGCCGCGCCGGCCATCTCCGCCGTGATGGCTGCGGTCGCCGGCAGTGTCGCCCTCGGTCTCTTCCTGGCCAGCGACGACGCCCGCAGCGACAAGCAGAATCAGGCCCGGCTTCCGGACCACACGGTGCTGGTGACCACCGGCGGCGATCCCGCGTCGGACAGCCCGCCGACCTTCGACGAGATCAGCGGCCCGGCTCGGGAACTGCTCGACGCCGGCACGATCGCCCCGCTGGCGACAGCCGGCTGTCAGCCTGACTTCTACGCCTGCACGGTCACCGCGACCATGCCACCCGAGCGGGCCTGCCCCTGGCAGCCGTACGAGCCGCTCAGTGCCGCCGACCAGCTGCGGGCCCGCGCCGACCCCCGCTGCCAGCGCATCGACGACAGCCCCAGCGGCCCGTACCTTCGGATCGCTGTGGACGACGGCACGACGTTGCGGCTGCTCACCGGCGTCGCACCGGCCGACGCCGACGCCGCCACCGCCACGCTGCGCTCCGGTGGCGCCGTGATCACCGACGCCCGTTTCGTGCGCGACGGCCAGCTGGATCTCCGGGTCGAACACGGCAGCGAGACGCGGCCGGCGGACATCGCCACGGTGCCCGGGCACGCGCTGCACACCGGGCTCGGTGAGCACTGGCTGCTGCTCTCCCCCGCCGCCGCCGACCAGCTCGGGCTCGTCACCCGGCAGATCGGCTGGGCGTTGCACGTCCAGCAACCACCGGATGAGCAGCGACAGGACGAACTCGACGTCGCGCTCCGCCCGCTCGGCTCCGGGGGCATCGCGGTGGAGCAGAACCGGGACCACGACGACACCCGCCCGCTGCTGCTGTTGCTGGCGGCGGTTTCCGCAGCGGTCACCGTCGGTGCCGCCGGCATCGCCACCGGCCTGGCCGCCGCTGAGGGGCGGGGCGACCTGTCCACCCTCGCCGCGGTCGGTGCGGGCCCGGGCGTACGCCGCCTGCTGTCGCTCTGCCAGGCTGGCCTGATCGCGGTGCTCGGCTCCACGCTGGGCATCGTCGCCGGGCTTGCCTCGGCCCTGATCGTGCTGGCCTTCACCAACCAGCGTTACGCCGACCGCTGGCCGATCGAACCGCCCTACCCGTTGGTGATGCCCTGGCTCACCCTCGGCGTGCTGGTCGCGGTACCAATTGTGGCGATGCTCGGCGCGGCACTGTTCACCCGTTCCCGGCTACCTGTGGAACGCCGTCTGGACTGACTGGCACCCGGCACCCCAGACTGTGCGGATGTCCGTTCTGGGAAGCCTCACCCGCCGGGTCGGTCGGCACCGCTGGTTCGGCGCCACCATCCGACTGCTGGTACCCGTCGACCGGGCCGTCGGTCGACTGACCCGGGGTCGGGTGGTGGCCCTCGGGCTCGTACCGTCCCTTGTGATCACCACGACCGGCCGCAGGTCCGGTCTGCCGCGCAGCAATCCACTGCTCTACGTGCCCGACGGTGACGGGTACGTGGTGGTCGGTTCGAACTGGGGTCAGGCCCATCAGCCGGCGTGGTCGCTGAACCTGCTCGCCGAGCCGAGGGCCGAGGTGGACGTCAAGGGAAGCCGGATCCCGGTACGCGCCGCGGTGGCCACCGGCGCCGAACGCGACCGCCTCTGGCGGCTGCTCGTCGACGAGTGGCCGGCCTACGAGACGTACGTGGAACGGGCCGGTGGCCGGGAGATCCGGATCTTCCGCCTGGTGCCCGACGAGGCACACACATGATCCGACACGCCTGATCGCCATGGTCCGTCACAGGGCTTAGGGTGTGCGTGACCGGGACGTCGCTGTCGGCGACGGTGTGGGTGGCGCGATCGCGGGGTGGTCGGCGTGGACGGTGTCCAGGAACACCGGGACGATCCCCGGTGGGACGTGGCCGAACGGGTCGCCGCAGCCATCCGACGGCGGTTCCCGGCCGATGTGCTCGCGGTCGCGGTCCACGGTCCGTTGGCCCACGGCGACGACGACGGCGGTGGCGACGGTGAGGTCGGGCTGCTGGTCGCCACCTACCGGCCCGGCACCGGGCCGCCACCGGCGACCCGCCGGGTGGACGGCGTGCTTGTCGACCTGACAGTCGTCGCCGCCGAGGAGCGCCTGCGTCAGGCCCGGCAGTTGACCAGCCGGTGGCCGCTGACCGCCGACCGCTACGTGACCACGCGCGCCCTGCACGACCCGACCGGATGGCTGCCCACCCTGCGTGACGAGCACCTCGGCCGCCTGGCCCGGGCCCGCCCGGCCGAGTTCACCTCGGCGGCCCGCAGGGCCTGGTACCGGGGCAGCGCCGCGCACGCCCGGGCCGCCCGGCTCGCCGAGTGGTACGAGACGGACCAGGCCCTGCTGATGCTCGGTGAGGCCCGCCTCGGCGCCGCCACGGTCAGCGGACTGCTCAGCCGCACCTACTTCCGGGACCCCGGCGACGCGGTGCGCCGGACCGGGCTGGCCGGGGCGGACATGACCGAGGTGGGTGCCGTCCTGGCCCGCCAGTCGGCGGAACTCACCGCCCGTGGCCGCCCCGTCGACGGCACCATCGACGACCTGCTCGACGGCTGACCCAGCGGCTCCCGGGAAACCCAGGGCGGGTTTCCGTACCGCTCAGCCGAGGCCGCCCTGCACCCCGATCAGCATGCCGATCAGGTATGTCGCCACCGCGGCGGCGGCGCCGAGCAGCAGTTGACGCAGCCCTCCGGACCACCACCTGCGGTTGGTGAAGCGGGAGACGACCGCACCGGCGACGAAGAGCCCGATCCCGCCGATCGCCAGGGCCAGCACCAGGCTGGTGGCCCCGAACAGGTACGGCAGCAGCGGCACCAACGCGCCGACGGAGAAGCAGAGGAACGACGAGAGCGCCGCCTTCCACGGGTCGGGC
The DNA here is from genome assembly GCF_040660295.1 of Micromonospora sp. NPDC049891. Lineage (NCBI taxonomy): Bacteria > Bacillati > Actinomycetota > Actinomycetes > Micromonosporales > Micromonosporaceae > Micromonospora > Micromonospora sp. NPDC049891. Next base: position 49,178 of record NZ_JBFAML010000016.1, on the reverse strand, counting down.
TGTTCGTCCGGGTTGACACCCAACTCCTCCTGCACGTGCATGCGCAGGGCCTGCTCCGGGTTGTCTCGTACCGCCTCGGCGACCTGGATGGCGAGGTCCTCCGGCAGCCCTCGCGCGACCCACATGTCGGCAAGCTCCCGGGCCTCGGCCTCCGGGTGGCGCTCCAGTTCCCGTCGTTCCTTGGCCACCTCGGCGGCGATCTGCTCGTTGGCGGAGCGCACGCTCGTGTACTCACCGAGCGCCATCGAGATGGCGCCGGCGACCAGGCCGGCGGTGCCGGTGAGCACGATGGTGTGGGGCGACACCCCACCGCCGCCCACACCGGCGATCAGGGCGATGTTGGTGACCAGGCCGTCCATCGCCCCGAACACGGCCGGGCGCAGCCAGCCGCCGGACACGTCGGCGTGGTGGTGCTCGCGCAGCGCCGCCGGGGTTTCGGTCACGGCAGCGTCAGGATCTCGTGGCCGTCCTCGGTCACCAGGACGGTGTGCTCGAACTGGGCGGTCCACTTCCGATCCTTGGTGACCACCGTCCAGCCGTCGTCCCAGAGGTCGTACTGGTAGGTGCCGAGAGTGATCATCGGCTCGATGGTGAAGGTCATTCCCGGCTCCATCACGTCGGTGGGGCGCGGGCTGTCGTAGTGCGGTACGTAGAGCCCGCTGTGGAAGGCCTCGCCGATGCCGTGACCGGTGAAGTCGCGGACCACGCCGTAGCCGAAACGCTTCGCGTACGACTCGATGACCCGGCCGATCACGTTGATCTGCCGGCCCGGGGCGACCGCCCGGATCCCCCGCATCATCGCCTCGTGGGTCCGCTCGACCAGCAGCCGGTTCTCCTCGGCGACCTCGCCGACGCAGAACGTCGCGTCCGTGTCGCCGTGCACCCCACCGATGTACGCGGTGACGTCGACGTTGATGATGTCGCCGTCGACGAGCGCTGTCGAGTCGGGGATGCCGTGGCAGATCACCTCGTTGAGGCTGGTGCAGCAGGACTTCGGGAAGCCCCGGTAACCCAGGGTCGACGGGTAGGCCCCGTTGTCGATCAGGAAGTCGTGCACCACCCGGTCGATCTCGTCAGTGGTCACACCGGGCTTGCAGTGCTCCCCCGCCAACTGCACCGCCTGGGCGGCGATCCGACCCGCCAGCCGCATCTTCTCGATGGTCTCCGGCGGCTGCACGTGCGACCCCTGCCACGGCCGGGGGGCCTTCTTGCCGACGTACTCCGGTCGGGCGATGTGGGCGGGCACCGGCCGCCACGGGGAGAGCGTGCCGGGGGTCAGCGGCGCACGGACGGTCATGACCCAAGCCTATCGCCGCCCGCTTAGTGACCCCCACCACCGGCCGCCCCGAGCGGTTGTTGCCCTGCCACAAGCACTGTGTCAAGGTGTCTCCGTGGATCAAGGGGGCGCACCTCCCATCTTCTCCGCCAGCGCGGAGACCGATGGTGATCACCTGAGCGTGGTGGTCACCGGCGAGGTCGACATGGCCACCGCCGACACGATGCTCCAGACCGTGCTGCGCGAGCCGGCCGCCCGGGTGACACTCGACCTGCGTGCGGTGACCTTCTTCGACTCGGCGGCCATCCACGCGGTGGTCCGGCTCGCCAGCCGTTACCCGGACGCGTTGACGGTACTGCCGTCCCGACAGGTCAGTCGGGTACTGGAGATCGCCGGCCTGGGCAGTCAGCCCTGGCTGCATCCGGCCTGATCCGATCCCACCGCTCCGACCAGCCGGCCGGAACCGCCCGACCGGCGCCCGGCTACGCGCTCAACTCCCGGCGCAGGGTGACCCGTGTCCCCTCCGGGGTGTGTTCGACCGAGAGATCCCCGAGTGCCCGGATCAGCGACAGCCCGCGCCCCCGGAAACCCGACCCGGTCGATTCCCGCCACCGCCCGCTGTCGCACACCGTCGCCACCACCGTGCGGTCCTCCACCCGGACCTCGACGTCGACCACCGGCTCCACCGGGTCGACCGGATGCTCGATGGCGTTCGCCGCCGCCTCGGACACCGCCACGGTCAGATCGAACAGGTCGGTCTCGCCCACCCGGTGGGCGACGAGGAAGTCCTCCAGCCGCTTGCGCAGCACGCTCAGCCGGGTCGGATCGGCGGGCAACCGCAGCTCGAACCGGTTGAGTTCGACCGCCTCCAGGGCCAGTACCGCGACGTCGTCCCGTCGGGGCCGGCCGGCGACCCGCGCCACCACCGCGTCGATCAGGTCGGCCACGTGCTCGCCCGACCCGGCCGCGTCGGCGCGCAGCAGGGCCAGCGATTCGTCGATACCGACCTGCCGGTCCTCGATCAGACCGTCGGTGTAGAGCAGCAGCCGGTCGCCGGCCCGCAGTTCGCCGGAGACGGTCTCGTACTCGGTGCCCGCGATGGCACCGACCGGCGGCCCGAGCGCCCGGCTGTGCAGGAACGCCACGTCGTCTCCCCGGATCACCAGGGGCGACGGGTGCCCGGCGCTGGCGTAGCGCAGCCGACCCGTCCGAGGACTGAACCACAGGCAGAAGACCGTCGCGAACGAACGTGACTCGGTCGACCCCACCAGCCGGTTCAACCGGGTCAACGACTCGCCGGGGTCGAAGCCCTCCAGCACGTAGGCGCGCAGCGCGTTACGCAGCTGGCCCATGGCCGCCGCCGCCGGTACCCCCTTGCCGACCACGTCTCCGATGACCAGCACGAGTTCGTCGTCGTCCCGGGCCACCACGTCGTACCAGTCGCCGCCCACCTCGACGTCCGCGCTGCCCGGCAGGTAGCGGCTGGCCACCACGGCACCGGGCAACTGGGGCAGGGTGCGTGGCAGCAGGCTGTGCTGCAGGGTGGTGGCGATGCGGTGCTCGGCCTCGTACAGCTGGGCGTTTTCCATGCGTACCCCGACCAGGCGGGCGAGCTGCGTCAACGCGGCCTCGTCGGCGTCGGCGCTCTCGGCGGCCGGGTGCCACACCCGCAGCTCACCGAGCGGCTGGTCGGCCACGCCGGTCAGCGGCAGCACGAAGGACGGCTCGACGCTGCTCGCTCCACCGGCATCGGCCTCGTAGCGCGCCCCGCCGGCGGAGACCACCACCCGGACAGCCTCGGCGAGACTCAACGCGTGGCGCGCGGCGACCTGGAGCACGTCGGCGGTGGAGCGGGCGGTATTGACCGCGACCGCCGCGTCCGCGAGCGCCCGCAGCCGCCGAATGATCTGGTTACGCAGCTGGCCGAGGGCCATGTTGGCGCGGACCCGGGCGATCAGTTCCTGCCCCGAGAAAGGTTTGGTGAGGTAGTCGTCGGCACCCACCGACAGCCCGGCCACCTCTTCGGCCGAACCGGCGCGGGCGGAGAGCAGCACGATCGGCACGTACCGGGTACGTGGATCCGCTCGCAGCGCGGCCACCAGACCCAGACCGTCCAGGCGCGGCATCATCACGTCGGTCAGCACCAGGTCGAACAGCTCCTCGGTGGCGAGCCGCAGCGCCTCCAACCCGTCGGCGGCGGTACTCACCTCCCAGGTGGGCACGAGCAACCGGCTGACGTGTTCGCGCAGATCAGGATTGTCGTCGACGACAAGTACGCGGCCGGCGGTCGCGACGGTGAGGGGCCGGGGCACCCACTGCGCAGCGACGTCGGCGTCCGGCACGGTCGAGGCGTCGGCCGGCACCGGGCGGGTGGCGGCCGCGACCGGGCCGGCGGTCCACTGCGCGGTCTCGGCGACGAAGAGCGGTGCCTGCCGCGGCTCGCGCTCGGAGTTGTCGGCGTCGGCCACCCGTTCGGCCGGCAGGTGCCCGGCACCGAACGGGATGGTGACCACGAAGGTGCTGCCGACGTCGATCTGACTGGTGGCGCTGACCTGCCCGCCGTGCATCTCGGCCAGTTCCCGGACCAGGGCCAGGCCGATCCCGGTGCCCTCGTGGCTGCGGGAGCGTACCCCCGGCACCCGGTGGAACCGCTCGAACACGTGCGGCAGTTCCCGCTCGTCGATGCCCACACCCGTGTCGGAGACCTCCAGTCGGGCGGCACCGTCGACCTCACGGACCCGGATGCTGATCTCTCCTTCGAAGGTGAACTTCAGGGCGTTGGAGACCAGGTTGAGGACGATCTTCTCCCACATGTCCGGATCGACGAAGACCGGCTCCGGCAACGGCGGACAGTCCACCACCAGCCGCACTCCGGCGCGCTCGCTGGCGGAGCGGAACGTGCTCGCCACCCGGGAGGTGTAGTCGGCCAGGTCGGTGGGCTCGTAGTGCGCCACCAGCCGCCCGGACTCCAGCCGGGAGAAGTCGAGCACCGTGTTGACCAACTTCAGCAGCCGCAACGCGTTGCGGTGCATCACGGTCAGCCGCTGCGTGTGGTCCTCGCTGAGCGCCGGGTCGGCGAGCAGGTCCTCCAACGGGCCGAGCACCAGGGTCAGCGGGGTGCGGAACTCGTGGCTCACGTTGGCGAAGAAGTTGGTCTTGGCCAGGTCCAGCGCGGCCAGCTCAGCCGCCCGGGCCCGTTCCTGCTCGTACGCCCGCTGCTTCCCGACCGCCCGGGAGATCTGCGCCGCGACCAGTTCGAAGAACGTGCGGTAGTCCTCGGTGAGCGGCAGCCGCCGGGCCGCTCCCAGTACCAGCACCCCGACCGGCTCGTTCGTCGCGCTGATCGGCAGCACCACCGCCTCGTCGGCGGCATCGGCCGGCACCTGGCCGAGCAGGTCGGCGGTGGCCACCACCGCACCGACGCCGGTCGCGGCCACCTCCACCAGCCGGGCGGACGGATCGACCGCCCTGGTCCCGGCGCCGCTGACCCCGGTCAGGCGTAGGTACCCTTCGCTGTCCCGCAGGTAGAGCAGCCCGAACGGCACGTCGGCCCGGTGCCGGTCAAGCACCGCCGCGGCGACCTGGCCGAGTTCCTGGCTGCCGACCGGATCGGCCAGTTCCGAGCCGAGTTCGGCAAGCGCGCGCAACCGGCGTTCGCTGAGGACCCGCCCGGTGGTCTCGCTGCAGATGCAGAGCACCCCGCTGATCGCTCCGTCGACGTCGCGGATCGGATCGTACGAGACGTCGAAGTAGACGTCCTCCACAAAGCCGTGCCGGTTGAGCAGAAAGTGATGGTCCCGGGCCTGGTACGACTCGCCGCCGCGCAGCACACCAGTCAGCAGCGGCCCCAGCACGTCCCAGGTCTCCGCCCAGTGCTCCCGGGCGGGCTCGCCCAGCACGGCGGGATGCTTGTCGCCGATGGTCGGCCGGTAGGCGTCGTTGTAGAAGGAGCGCAGGTCGTCCCCCCAGAACATGGCGATCTGCGCCTTGGAGGCGAGCATCGTGCTGAGGGCGTTGCCCAGCGAGGTCGGCCAGCGCTCCGGTGGACCGAGCGGGTTGGCCGACCAGTCGCGGTCGCGCAGCATGGCACCCATCTCACCGCCACCCGCGAATGCCGCCGCGAGCAGCGGAGACGTTCCACTTTCCGCCGCGGACGGCTGACCACCGTCCACGCCCCCCTGGGCCGAGTTCATGCAGCCTCCCCGGCCGTGTCCGCACCGCTCCCGATCATCAAATGCCCTGACCCGCCTTCTACCCAGACGGATCAGCAACGTAACGCATACGACCGATCGGACGCTGTTCAGCTCCAGGTGAGCGCCGGTGGCCACCGCACCGACCGGGGCCGCCCACGCGTGGTGTTGCCGAGATCACAGAGGGGTGACGTACGCACCGGTGATGCCGCCGTCGACCACGAACTGGGCGGCGGTCATGAAGGAGGCGTCGTCGCTTGCCAGGAAGGCCACCGCGGCGGCGATCTCGGTCGGTTCGCCGAACCGACCCATCGGCACGTGCACCAGCCGGCGGGCCGCGCGTTCCGGGTCGGCCGCGAACAGCTCACGCAGCAACGGCGTGGCCACCGGGCCCGGGCAGAGGGCGTTGACCCGGATGCCCTCCCGGGCGAACTGCACGCCCAGTTCCCGGGTGAGCGCCAGCACCCCGCCCTTGCTCGCGGTGTACGCGATCTGGGACGTCGCCGCGCCCATCAACGCCACGAAGGAAGCGGTGTTGATGATCGAACCGCGGCCCTGCCGGCGCATGTGCGGGATGACGTGCTTACAGCAGAGGTAGACGCTCGTGGTGTTGACCCGCAGCACCCGCTCCCAGGCGTCCAGCCCGGTCTCCAGGATGGAGTCGTCGTCCGGCGGGGAGATGCCGGCGTTGTTGAACGCGACGTCCACCCGCCCGTACCGCTCGACCACCCCGTCGAAGAGGTCGCGTACCGCCGCCTCGTCGGCCACGTCGGCCGCGACGAAGCTGCCGCCCACCTCGTCGGCGGCCCGCTGACCGGCCTCGGTGTCGACGTCGACGCAGACCACCCGGGCCCCCTCGGCGGCGAACCGACGCACGGTGGCCAGTCCGATGCCGCTGGCCGCCCCGGTCACCACGGCCACCCGGTCCTGCAACCGTCCCTGCATGTTCACTCCTCGGTGCTGACGAAGACGTTCTTGACGTCGGTGAACGCGTGCAGGGCGTCCGGACCCAGCTCCCGGCCCAGACCGGAGCGCTTCATCCCGCCGAACGGCGTCCAGTACCGCACCGAGGAGTGGGAGTTGACGCTCAGGTTGCCGGCTTCCACGGCCCGGGCCACCCGCAGCGCCCGACCCACGTCGCGGGTCCAGATCGAGCCGGAGAGGCCGTACTCGGTGTCGTTGGCCAACCGGACGGCGTCGGCCTCGTCGTCGAACGGGAGCACCGAGACGACCGGACCGAAGATCTCCTCCCGCCAGTGGCGGTCACCAGGTGAGTCGGCGAGCAGCACTGTCGGTGGGTACCAGTAGCCGGCGCCGTCGGGCCGTGAGCCGGCGAACGCCACCCGCGAACCGTCGACGTACCCGGCGACCCGGTCCCGCTGTCCGGCCGAGATCAGCGGTCCCATCTCGGCGCTCTCGTCGGCCGGGTCACCCACCCGGAAGGCGCGCACCGCCGGTTCGAGCAGTTCGAGGAAGCGGTCGTACACCCCGCGCTGCACCAGGAGCCGGGACCGGGCGCAGCAGTCCTGGCCGGCGTTGTCGAAGACGGCGTACGGCGCGCTGGCGGCGGCCCGTTCCAGGTCGGCGTCGGCGAAGATCAGGTTCGCCGACTTGCCACCCAACTCCAGGGTCAGCCGCTTCACCTGCCTCGCGCAGCCGGCCATGATCCGGGTGCCGACCTCCGTGGAGCCGGTGAAGCAGATCTTGCGTACGGCGGGGTGGCTGACGAACCGTTCACCCACCACCTCGCCCCGCCCGGGCAGCACTGTGAAAACCCCCTCGGGCAGACCCGCCTGGTCCGCCAGCTCGGCCAGCCGCAACGCGGTCAACGGAGTCAACTCGGCGGGCTTGAGCACCACCGTGTTGCCGGCGGCGAGCGCGGGAGCGAAGCCCCAGGCGGCGATGGGCATGGGGAAGTTCCACGGCACGATCACCCCGACCACACCGAGCGGTTCGTGGAAGGTGACGTCCAGCCCGCCCGGCACCGGGATCTGCCGCCCGGTGAGTCGCTCCGGCGCACCCGCGTAGTAGTCGAGCACGTCCCGGACGTTGCCCGCCTCCCACCGCGCGTTGCCGATGGTGTGCCCCGCGTTGGCGACCTCCAGCCGCGCCAACTCCTCCAGGTGCTCGTCCACCACCGCCGCGAAGCGCCGCAACAACCGCCCGCGATCCCCCGCGCTGACCCCCCGCCACCGCTCGAACGCCCGCGCCGCCCGCCCAACCGCCGCATCCACGTCCCCGACGGAGCTCTCCCCAACCTCCCGCAACACCGTGCCGCGCGTCGGATCCCGTACCTCACCCATCCACCCTCACCCCACCCACTCTTCGCCGATCATGCAGTTGTGGCACGGGAGAAAAGCCGCTTACTGCCGTCTTCGGGCGCCACAACTGCATGATCGCGGTGGGCCGGGCCGGGGCCGGGCTGGGGTGGGGGTGGGGGTGGGGGTGGGGGTCAGAGGCGTTCGAAGCCACGGGTCAGTTCCCAGTCGGTGACGGCGGCGTCGAAGGCGGCCAACTCCACGCGGGCCATGTTGGCGTAGTGGGCGACCACCTCCTCGCCGAAGGCGTCGCGGGCCACCGCCGAGCCTTCCCAGAGGGTGAGGGCGTCGCGGAGGGTGCCGGGGACGCGTTCGGCGCTCGCGTCGTCGTACGCGTTGCCGGCGCACTCCTGGCCGAGTTCCAACTCGTTCTCGATGCCGTGCAGCGCGCCCGCCACCAGGGCCGCGATGGCCAGGTACGGGTTGACGTCGGCGCCCGGTACCCGGTTCTCCACCCGCATCCCCTGACCGTGCCCCACCACCCGCAGCGCGCAGGTGCGGTTGTCCGTGCCCCACCGCAGTGCGGTAGGGGCGAACGAGCCCGGCTGGTAGCGCTTGTAGGAGTTGATGTTCGGCGCGAAGAGCAGACTCAGCTCCCGCATGGTGGCGAGCAACCCGGCGAGCACCCGCTGCCCGGTCGGGCTCAGGTGCGCCGGCCCGTCACCCAGCATCGCCGAGCCGCCGGAGGCGTCGCGCAGCGAGAAGTGGATGTGGCAGGAGTTGCCCTCCCGCTCGTTCGGCTTCGCCATGAAGGTGATCGACATGCCCTCCTGGGCGGCGATCTCCTTCGCCCCGTTCTTGTAGATCACATGGTGGTCGGCGCAGGCCACCGCCTCGTCGTAACGGAAGGCGATCTCGTGCTGGCCGAGGTTGCACTCCCCCTTCGCGCTCTCCGGAACCAGTCCCGCGCCGGCCATCTCGGTACGGATCCGCCGCAGCAGTGGCTCCACCCGGGCGGTACCGAGCAGGGAATAGTCCACGTTGTACTGGTTGGCCGGGGTCAGCTCCCGGTAGCCGCGCCGCCACGCCTGCTCGTACGAGTCACGGAACAGCACGAACTCCAGCTCGGTGCCGGCGTACGCGGTCAGCCCGTGCGCGGCCAGCCGGTCCAACTGCCGGCGCAGGATCTGCCGCGGCGAGGCGATCACCGGACCAGCGCCGTCCAGCCACTCCAGGTCGGCCAGGAGCAGGGCGGTGCCGGGCTGCCACGGCACCCGGCGCAGGGTGTCGAAGTCCGGCTTCATCGCGAAGTCGCCGTAGCCGCGTTCCCAGCTCGACATGGCGTACCCGTCGACCGTGTTCATGTCGACGTCGACGGCGAGCAGATAGTTGCACCCCTCGCTGCCGTGCGCGACGACCTGGTCGAGGAAGTACGGGGCGTGGAACCGTTTGCCCTGCAACCGGCCCTGCATGTCGACAAGGGCCAGCACCACCGTGTCGATCTCGCCCTCGGCGACGGCGACCCGCAACTGTTCGAGCGTGAGCGGTGGTTTCCTCATCCGCCAGCCTCCATCACCAAGGTCTACCGGCCGAGCCGATCACCGTCAATAAGACGCTCCGCCCGTACCCCCATCCACTCCCCCGGCAAACCGTCAGGGACCGACGAAGGTTCGCCAGCCGCGCACCGCCACCACGCGGACACCGGCGATGGTGCAGTAGGACCGGCCGGCTCCCGGTCACCGGCTGCCCCGGTGGTTCGGCGCAATTGCGTTGCCGGGCGGGTGGGGCGTACCCCATCCTTGAGCTTGTGACCAGGCCCGATCGCGACGGGCCGACCACCGGGCCCTCGGAACGGCCCGGCCGCCGCGGCGGCGCGGGAAAGCGTCACCTCTCTCTCGGGTACGGCGTCGCGCCCTACCCCGACTCCGCCCCGCGCCGCTTCGGTCACGTCAGCGCGAGATCGGTCAGGCCATCACCAGGCCGGCCACCCAGAGGGCACCGATCACCAGACCGGAGAGGAACTCCACAAGCATCGACAGCCCGGCGGCGGCGACCGCCCGCTTCGTCGCCGGCCAGGCCAGCCGGGTGTCGCCGAGCCGTAGCCGCTCCATCGCGAAGATGCCGCCGACGAAGCCGATGACCAGCCCCACCACCGGGATGACGAAGAAGCCGACAATGCCGAGCACCGCGCCGGCCAGCAGCGAGGTGGTGGGCACCCCGGCCCGCTTCAGGTTACGGCCGGGCCAGGCGTACTTGACGACGGTGCCACCGACGGCGACGAGCGTCGCGGCGGCGAGCACCAGCCACCGGCCGGCTCCGGCGCCGCCGAACAACGTCCACACCAGTACGCCGCCCCAGCACAACGGCAGCGCCGGCAGACCGGGCACCACCACCCCGGCCAGCCCGGCCAGAATCGCCAGCGCGGCGACGACCGACACCACCGTTCCGGTCTCCGTCAGCCCCACGTCGACTCCCCATGTGCTCGTTCGGGCCCTGATCCGCCCACCGCGTCCATACCCCGGATCAGCACAGTCTGATCATGACGACTTGTCGCCACGCAGCCGGGCCACCACCGTCTCCGCCGGGCCTGGCGGACCGAACAGCCGCCCCTGCGCGGTGTCGCAACGCAGCGCCCGCAACCGCTCCGCCTGCGCCTCGGTCTCCACCGCCTCCGCGGTGACCCACAGTTCCAACGCGTGGGCCAGCCGCACCAGCGCGTCGACGATGCGTTCGTCACGGTGGTCGGCGGCGACCGGCTCGGTGCCCCGGATCCCCTCGACGAACGGGCCTGCCAGCTTCAGGCAGGTGATCGGCAGCCGGCGCAGGTACGCCAGGTTCGAGTACCCGGTGCCGAAGTCGTCCACGGCCAGCCGTACGCCGAGCGCCGCGAGCCGATGCAACGTCCGCAACGGCTCCCCCGCGGAGCCCATCACCGCGCTCTCGGTCAGCTCCAGTTGCAGCAGCTCCGCCGGCAGCCCGCTGCTGGCCAGCGCGTCGGCCACCGTGTCCACGATCGCCGGCCGGTCGGCCTGACGCGCGGCCAGGTTGACGCTCACCACCAGCCTGGCGTCGGGAAAATCGGTGTGCCACCGCTGGGCGTCACGGCACGCCTGGCGCAGCACCCACTCACCGAGCCGGATGATCAGGCCGGTTTCCTCGGCGAGCCCGATGAACCGGTCCGGGCCGATGAGTCCCAGTTGCGGGTGCTGCCAGCGGACGAGCGCCTCGACGGCCAGCATGCGGCCGTCGAGCAGGGACACGATCGGCTGGTAGTGCAGCACGAACTCGCCCCGGTCCAGGGCCGCCGGCAGCCCGGCGGCCAGCGCCGACCGGGCGATGTCCCGGGCGCTACGTTCGGGGTCGTAGACCGCCCACCGGTCACGGCCCTCCGCCTTCGCCCAGTAGAGCGTGGCGTCGGCGGCCTTCATCAGCTCCGCGACGCTGGGGCCGGCGACCGCCGAGTCGACGATGCCGATGCTCGCCGAGACCGCGAGCTGCTGGTCGCCGACGCACACCGGTGCGGAGACGGCGGCCAGGGCCGACTCGGCCACGGCGATGACGTCCTCGACGGCGGCGACCCCGTCGACCAGGATGACGAACTCGTCGCCGCCCATCCGGGCGACCAGATAGCCCTGTTCGGCCACGCAGTCGGCGAGCCGTCGGGCGATCATCACGAGCAGCCGGTCACCGAGGGCGTGCCCGAGACTGTCGTTTATCGCCTTGAACCCGTCGAGGTCGAGGAAGCAGACACCGACCCGGCCCGGCGAGTCGGGTTGCTCCACCAGGCCGGCCAGCGTGTCGAAGAACAGCGTCCGGTTGGGCAGGCCGGTGAGCGGGTCGTGCAGCGCCTGGAAGCGCAACCGCTGCTGGAGTTCGTACCGTTCGGTGATGTCCTCGACCACGGCCACGGTGAACCGCGGCCGGCCGTCGTCGTGGCGGATCAGCGAGACGGCCAGGTCCGTCCAGACCGCGCTGCCGTCCTTGCGGTAGTAGCGCTTCTCGACCCGCACCGCGTCGTGCTTGCCCTCGATCAGCTCCTGGTACAGCTCCCACATGCCGGCCGCGTCGTCGGCGTGGAACAGTGACGCCACGTTTGTCTGTCGCAGTTCCTCGACCGGGTAGCCGAGCATGTCGGCGAAGGCGTGGTTGACGTCGATGATCGTCCCGTCGACTCCGGCGATACCGATGCCGATGGCGGCGCCGTCGAAGACCGCCCGGAACCGGGCCTCACTGTCGCGCAGCGCCTGCTCGGCGTCGTCCCGTGCCTGCCACATGGCGCGGGCGATCCCCTCCTGCTGGACGAAGGTCCGCTCCCGCAGCGCGCGGGCGAAGCCGGCCGCCAGCGCGCCCTGCACGGCCGCGATCCGCTCGCCGAGCCCCGGCCGCCCGGCCGGGTCGGCGAGCACTTCGGTCGGGAACCGCTCGCTGAGCGTACGCACCGACCACTCGATCACCCCGGGGCCGGCGAGGTGCGCGTCGACCAGGGACCGCCCGATCTCCGCCGCAGCTGCGGCCGGCGGCTCGGCGGAGAGCAGCACCTCCGCCAACCGGATGGTGTGCCCGAGCAGCAGTTGCTCGGTCTCGGCCGCGCTCAGCGGCACGAAACCGAGCCGGTGTACGGCCCGCGCCCAGTCGGCGGCGTACCGCTGGGCGCCCGCCGGGTCGACGGTGTTGCCGCCGAAGGCACCCGTGCCGGCCATCGGATCAGCCGGCGGGCCGGTCGTTCCGGGCGACACCACCGAAGGCGCCGAAGCGCTGCCCGTCGGCGGCCGTCTCGGACGACGAGTCGGGACGCCACAGCTCCATGTGCACCACCCCCGGCTCCGCAATGGTCCAGTCACCGAAGAACCCGGTGATCTCGGCCCGCGAGCGGAGCGTTATCTCGGTGGCGGTACGCGCCGACAGCCGCTGCGCGTCCAACATCTCCTGCGGCTGGTCCTCGAAGGTCGAATGCGAGATCACCAGATGGCTGCCAGGGGCGGCGGCCGCGCGCAGGGTGGCCAGGATCTCGCCGGGACGGTCGGTGTCCGGGACGAAGTGCACCACCCCGGCGAGCAGGATGCCCAGCGGCCGGCCGAAGTCGAGCAGGTCCAGCGCGCGGGCCTCGGACAGGATCCGCTCCGGATCGCGCAGGTCGGCGTGGATGACGCCGGTCAACTCGTTGCCGGCGAGCAACTCGCGGCTGTGTGCCACCGCCACCGGGTCGATGTCGACGTAGACCACCCGGGCCTTCGGGTTCGCGGCCTGGGCGACCTCGTGCACGTTGCCGACGGTCGGGATGCCGGAGCCGATGTCCAGGAACTGGTCGATGCCGGCGTCGAGCAGGAGGCGCACGGCCCGGCGGAGAAACTCCCGCCCGGCCCGCATGGTCGCCGGCAGGTTCGGCGTCATGGCCGCGATCTGCTCGGCCAACTGCCTGTCGATCTCGAAGTTGTGGGCGCCGCCGAGAAAGTAGTCGTAGACCCGTGCCGCGCTGGGCCGGGAGAGGTCGATCTCGGCGGGAAGTCCGTCCGGCTTCTGCACTGGTTGCACCTCACGTCGTCGCCGTGGATCGTGTGATGCTGCCCACTCTAGGCGGGTCCGTCGCGTGGGGGGAGATCCACAACGCTCTTTTCCTGATCTCCGGCCGGTGCCGGCGGGTCAGGCGGCCTCCAGCAGCAGCGCGATGCCCTGCCCCACACCGATGCACATGGTGGCCAGCGCCCGCCGCCCGCCACGGCGGCGCAGTTCCAGCGCGGCGGTGAGCGCGAGCCGGGCACCACTGGCACCGAGCGGGTGGCCCAGCGCGATGGCACCACCGTTGGGATTGACGTGCTCCGCGTCCTCGGGCAGGCCGAGCTCGCGCAACACCGCCACGGACTGGGCGGCGAAGGCCTCGTTCAGCTCGATCACGTCGACGTCGGCGAGCGCCAACCCGCGCCGGTCGAGCAGCCGCCGGGTCGCCGGGACCGGACCGATACCCATCACCCGGGGAGCCACGCCGGCCGCCGCCGTGCCGGCGACCCGGGCCAGCGGAGTGAGGCCGTACGCCGCGACGGCCGCCTCCGAGGCGACCAGCAGGGCCACCGCACCGTCGTTGACGCCCGAGGAGTTACCGGCGGTCACCGTGCCGCCGTCGCGGAACGGAGTGGGCAGCGCGGCCAGCTTCTCCAGCGAGGTCTGTCGGGGATGCTCGTCGACCTCGACCAGCCGGGTCTCCCGCCGACCGGCGGGCACGGTCACCGGCACGATCTCCTCGGCCAGCCGGCCGTCGGCCTGGGCCTTGGCGGCCCGCAACTGCGAGCGGTACGCGAACTCGTCCTGCGCCGCCCGGTCCACGCCGTACTCGGCGGCCACGTTCTCCGCCGTCTCGGGCATCGAGTCGATGCCCCAGCCACGCTCCATCAACGGGTTCACCAGCCGCCAACCGATAGTGGTGTCGTACACCTCAGCGGAGCGGGAGAACGCGGTGGCCGCCTTCGGCATGACGAACGGCGCCCGACTCATGCTCTCCACCCCACCCGCGACGACCAGGTCCGCCTCGCCGGCGACGATCGACCGGGCGGCGGTGGCCAACGCGTCAAGGCCGGAGCCGCAGAGCCGGTTGACGGTGCTGCCGGGCACCTGCTCGGGCAGCCCGCCCAGCAACGCCGCCATCCGGGCCACGTTGCGGTTGTCCTCGCCGGCCTGGTTGGCGCAGCCGAGCACCACGTCGTCGGTACGCGTCCAGTCCACCGACGGATGCCTCGCGACCAACTCGCGGATCACGTGGGCGGCCAGATCGTCGGGGCGTACGCCGGCCAGTGCGCCGGCGTACCGGCCGATCGGGGTACGGACACCAGCCACCAGGTATGCCACGGTCATCGCGAGTCCTTCGGGGGTGGGAAGGGCGGAACGGTGCGTCCACTGGTCCACGGGCTCACCGACGGCCAGGATATCCCCGGTGGCTGCCGATAGGTTGGGGGCATGGCACGGGCCCAGTTCAGCGCGGAAACCAGCGGCGGCGGCGCGTTCGTCCGCCAACCCAACCGGTTCACCGGCCGGGTGACCCCGCACTCGACCGCGCCACCGGGTGGTGGGCCGGACGAGCAGGACCGCTGGCCGCTGGAGCCGGGCCGCTACCGGCTGATCTGGTGCCGGGCCTGCCCGTGGGCGCACCGCGCGCTGATCGTGCGTAACCTGCTCGGGCTGACCGACGCCATCTCGCTGGGCACTGTCGACCCGATCCGGGACGATCGCGGTTGGCGGTTCGCCCTGGACCAGGACGGTTTCGATCCGGTGCTGGGCATCGGTTTCCTCTCCGAGGCGTATCTGGCCACCGATCCGGACTACACCGGCCGGGTCACCGTGCCGGCGCTTGTCGACACCCTTACCGGCCGGGTGGTCACAAACGACTACCCGCAACTGACCCTCGACCTGTCCACCGAGTGGCGGCGGCTGCACGCTCCCGACGCGCCGGACCTCTACCCCGTCGAGCTGCGCCCGGAGATGGACGCGCTGATGGCCGAGATCCACCGGGACGTCAACAACGGCGTCTACCGATGCGGTTTCGCCACCTCCCAGCAGGCGTACGACGAGGCGTTCGCGGCGCTGTTCACCCGGCTCGACGCGCTGTCGGAGCGGCTGGCCGGTCGGCGTTACCTGATGGGCGACTCGATCAGCGAGGCGGACGTACGCCTGTTCACCACGCTTGTCCGCTTCGACGTGGCCTATCACGGACACTTCAAGTGCAACCGGCAGAAACTCACCGAGATGCCGGTGCTGTGGGCGTACGCCCGGGACCTGTTCCAGACCCCCGGTTTCGGGGAGACCGTCGACTTCGACCACATCAAGCGGCACTACTACGCCACCCATCACGAGATCAATCCGACAGGCATCGTCCCGCTCGGGCCGGACCTGGACGGCTGGACGACGCCGCACGGGCGTGGCTGAGCCGCCGGCAACGGTCCGACGGTCGGTGCGGCGCGGCGCCGCGCTGGTCGCCGCGCTCTGCGCCCTGGCTGGCACGGCTGCGGTGACACTCGCCGTGGTCGCCGGCCCAGGACCGGGCCTGACCGGGTACGTGAGTGAGGCCGGTGTCGTCGACAGCGACTATGCCTGGACGTACCGGATCGGAGTGTTCGCCCTGGCCGGGGCGCTGCTGCTGCTCGCCGTCGCGCTACGGGTCGGTGCGCCGCACTGCGGCGACACGGCACTCCGGGTCGCCGTGACGCTACTCGTGGTAGCGAGTCTGTGCACGGTCCTGTCCGGAGCGGTGACGTGCAGCGCGGGCTGCCCACTGCCGCCGTTCGAACGGGCCACCGTGGCGGATCTGGTGCACGGTGCGGCCAGTGTCGCCGCGACGGCGGCGGTGGTCTTCGCGATGCTGGCGGTCGCCTTCTCGCCGGTGGCGCGCCGCCGGCTGCGGCGCACGGGCGTCGTCGCGGCAGCGGTGTCGCTGCCACTCGCGGGAGCGGTCGGTCTGGCGATGCTGCTGGTTGGCCGGAGTCCGCTGGTCGGGGTGCTGGAGCGGCTGCTGCTGACGGTTGTCGTCGGCTGGGCCCTGGCCACCGCCGCAGCGTTGGCGGTACGCAACCCCACGGCGGTGGCGGTGCAGGACCACCGGACGCCGACCGTGCGCGAGCCCACAGCTCGCCGTCGGCGCTGAGGTCGCGCACCCGGGAGAGGATGGCGCAATGAGTTCGTTGTTCACGCCGCTGACGCTGCGGACGGTCACCCTGCCCAACCGGATCGCGCTGGCACCGATGTGCCAGTACAGCGCCGGTCCCGACGGCCTGCCCACCGACTGGCACCTGGTGCATCTCGGCACCCGGGCGATCGGTGGCGCGGGCCTGGTGATGACCGAGGCGACCGCCGTGCTGCCGGAGGGCCGGATCAGTCCACAGGACACCGGGTTGTGGTCCGGCCGCCACATCGACGCCTGGCGGCCGGTGACCAGGCTCGTGGCCGCGCACGGCGCGGTGCCCGTGGTGCAGCTCGCGCATGCCGGGTTCAAGGCGTCGACGTACCGGCCGTGGGAGCCGCGCCAGGGTGGGGTGCCGGACGCCGAGGGCGGCTGGACGCCGGTCGGGCCGACCGGCGAACCGTTCGTGCCGGAGTACCGGGTGCCGTCGGCCCTGGATGACACCGGGATCGCCGATGTCGTCGCGGCATTTGCCGAGTCCGCCACGCGGGCGGTGGCGGCCGGCTTCGCCGCCGTGGAGATCCACGCTGCACACGGCTACCTGCTGCACGAGTTCCTCTCCCCGCTGACCAACCATCGGGCCGACGGCTGGGGCGGTGACCGGGCCGGGCGGATGCGGCTGACGCTGGAGGTGGCTCGGGCGGTGCGCGCCGCTGTCGGTGAGGACCTGCCGGTACTGGCCCGGATTTCGGCCACCGACTGGGTGCCGGGCGGCTGGACGGTCGAGGACAGCGTGGCCCTCGCCGCCGAACTCGCCGCCGCCGGGGTGGACCTGATCGACTGCTCTTCCGGCGGGGCGTCGCCATCCGCCAAGGTCCCGGTCGGGCGCGGCTACCAGGTGCCGCTGGCCGCTCAGGTCCGCCGCGAGGCGCAGGTGCCGACCGGCGCGGTCGGCCTGATCGTCGAACCGGAGCAGGCCGAGGCGATCATCGCCGACGGCGAGGCCGACATGGTGCTGCTCGGCCGGGAACTGCTGCGCAATCCGTACTGGCCGCACCAGGCGGCCGCCAAGTTGGGCGCCGCGCCCAACTGGCCGGACCCGTACCTGCGGGCGGCCTGATCGGCGGGTCCGGCTGCCCGGTGACGGCCGAGGGCAGCCGGACCCGTGCGGATCTCCGACACGCTTTCAGCCGGCCAGATGACCCCAGCGTCGGTCCAGGTCGCGCCACGGGCCCTGGGCGGCCACCGTACCGGCGATGAGCACCACCACGTGGTCGGCCCGCACCAGCGCGGCCCGCTTCGAGGTGGAGCCGACCACCGTGACACCGCGGTCCCGCAACGCCTGCCACAGTGCCAGTTCGGTGGTGACGTCCAGCGCGGAGGAAACGTCGTCGGCCACCAGCAGTTCGGTACGCGGAGCCAGCGCCCGGGCCAGCGCCAGCCGTTGCAGCTGTCCACCGGACAACCGGGTGCCCTTGTGCCCGATGAGCAGGCCGAGCCCGCTACCGGTGGCGGCCAGGTCGTGCTCCAGCTGGGCGGTGCTGACCGCGTGCGCGGCGTCCACCTGATGCCCGAGGGTGATGTTGTCGGCGATCGTGCCGGAGAGCACCCGGGGCAACTGCCCGACGTAACCGACCTGGTTGGGGCGCAGGAACACCTCCGGTTCGGTCACCGCCTCACCGTTCCAGGCCAGCAGGCCGGTGTGCGGGGCGATGCCCGCGAGGGCCCGCAGCAGCGACGACTTGCCCGAGCCGACCGGTCCGACCACGAGGACCAGGTGGCCGCGTTCCACGGTCAGGTCCACGTCGCGTACGGCTGTGGTGCCGTCGGTGTGCCGGACGCCGAAGCCGACAAGCTCCAGCCGCCGCAGTGGGGTGCGCGGTGGCACCGTCGGGGCGGGAGCGGTGCCGGCGGTCAGGTCGACGCCCGGCACCCGCGCCGAGTACGCCTCGATCCCGGTCATCTCCGCAGTCCGCCGGGTCCACACCCGCGCCGACGGCACCTGTGAGATCAACGACGCGGTGGTCCAGGCGAACCAGCGTGCCGCGCCAAGCGTGGCGACCGCGACCAGCGCCGCCCCGGTAGAGATCCCACCGGCCAGGAACAACGCCCACACGCCGATCGGAAACAGCCCGCTGGCCACCGCCGGCGTGGAACGCGCCCAGACCTGCACGGCGATCTCCCGGCGCTGCCGTTCGCTGCGTACGGTGTCCAGGTTGGCGAGGTGGGTCAGCACCGGCCGGGTGGCGCCGGCCAGCTTCACCGTGCGGGCCGCCGACAGCGTGGAGACCAGCGCGGTGGCGAAGGCCGCCCGCGCCGCGACGGTGTCCCGCGCCGCCCGCTCCAGCCTCGGTCCGAACGCCGTGGCAGCCAGCCCGGAGAGCACCATCGTGCCGAGGAAGAACAGTCCCGGCACCACGCTGTCGGTGATCAGGGTCATGGCGACCAGCAGGATCAGACCGACGGTCTGGTCGAGCACGTTGTCGGCGAGTTGGACCACCCGCTCGGTGTCACCGCCCTGAGCGACCACCTCGGCTGGGGTGTGCCGGCTGACCCGACGCGGGCCGGTCTGGCCGTACACCAGGCGCGCACTGATCCGCAGCATCTGCCGTACCCACCAGGCCGGGAACCACAGGTGCGTCCAGTAGTGCGCCGGGATGGCGAGGATCAGCCCGGCCGCGATGCCCAGTGCGGGTAGCCAGGGGTCACCGGTGCCGTCGACCACGTCGGCCCAGAGCCAGGCGAGCACCGGACCGTCCAGGCCGAGGATGGCCAGTACGGCGAAGATGCCTACCGCCGCCGCGCCGTACCGGGGGTCGTTGAGGCAGAGCCGGACGATCTCCCGCAGGGTCCGGGCCCGGGACGCCTGTCGCTGATCATCCGTACCGCCGGCCGGCACGTCGATCGTCGACCGCCCGAGGTCACGTCCGCCCACCTCGTGTCCACCGGTCTCCCGGCCCTCCGCCGGCTCGACCGGCTCGGGTCCGACCACTGGCGCGGGATCAGCGACGGCGACCCCGGTCGGTGGGTCCGTCCGGGCGGCGTCGGCCAGCGACCCGGTGCCGTCCGCCGGGCCGGGGGCGCGGATGCCTTCGACGACCAGACCCGTCGGATCGCCCGCGTCGGCTGCGATGGTCGCCTCCGTCGGGTGGGCCCCGACCAGTACCGGTTCCGCCCGCTTCCAGTCCGCCCCGGCCAGCAGGTCGAGGCCGGCGTCGTCGGAGACACCGCCCGCGTGGCCGGCGGCGAGGAGTTCGGCGAAGCGACGCGACTCGGCCAGCGGGGCGGCCTCGACCACCACGCCGTCGGCCAGCACCACCACCTCGTCGCAGCGGCTCACCGACGACAACCGGTGGGCGATGACGATGCCGATCCGGTCGCGCAGCAGGCGTTCGGTTGCCTGCTGCACCCGGGTCTCGGTGACCGGGTCGAGTCGGGCGGTGGCCTCGTCGAGGATCACCACGTGCGGATCACGGACCAGGATCCGGGCGAAGGCGACGAGCTGTTCCTGACCGGCCGAGAGCACGTGGCCGCCCTCGCCGAGGCGGGTGTCCAGGCCGGCCGGCAGTTCGGCGATCCAGTTGGCCAGTCCCAGTTCGTCGAGGGCCCGGGCGGCGGCGTCGAGCAGTTCGGGGTCGAACAGCGCCACGTTCTCGGCGAGGGTGCCGGCGAGGATCTCGGTACGCTGCGGCACCACTGCGATCCACTGGCGCAGCTGCTCCACATCGAGGTCGAGCACGTCGCGCCCGCCGAGCCGGACCGTCCCCGGTGGCACGTCGACCGCACGGGTGAGCACCTTGGCCAGCGTGGACTTACCCGACCCGGTCCGGCCGACCAGGGCGTACGAGCGGCCCCGTACGAAGGTCAGGTCGATGTCGCGCAGGGCGGGAGCGCGATCGGCGTCCGGCCCGGTGCTCGGGTAGCGGTAGGTCAGGCCGCGGATGACCAGGTCGCCGTCGCTGGGGGCGGCACCGCCGCCGGGTTCCTGCGGTGCGGCCGAGAGCAGTTGGACCCGCCCCCACGCGCCGAGTGCGTACTGCACCTCCGGCACCATCCGGCTGACGTGTTCGACGGTCATGCCGAGGGAGAGTGCGAGCAGCCAGATCGCGGTCATCCGGGCGGCGTCGACCCGGCCGGTGGTCAGCGCCCACACGCCGCCGAGCACGACAAGCGCCACCCCGGCCCGGGTCACCCCGGCCGCGACGGTGTTCACCTGCGCCGACATCTGCCACACCCGGAGGCCACGGCGCAGCACCTCGGCCGCCCGGCGGGCGTACAGCCGCAGCACGTACGGCCGGGCCAGGCTGGTGCGTACGTCGTCCTGGCCGTGGATCGACTCCTCCATCACCGCCGCGAGGTCCGACCAGGCCGCTTCCTCGTACATCCGGGCCGGGGCGATCCGGGCCGCGGGACGGCGCAGCGTGAACGCGAGCAGGACGCAGAGCAGCAGCATGCCGATCCCGGCCGGCCACCAGACGGTGAGCGCGACGAGCGTGGACAGCAGGCCGACGGCCAGCGCCTGGGCCAGCCGTACGCCGGGGCCGCGCACCCCCGAGGCGACGTCGTACACGTCGCCGTCGATCCGGTCGAGCATCTCCCCCACCGGGGTCGTCTCCAGCGCGGGCACCGGCTGCCCCAGGGCCACCCGGCACAGTCGGCGACGCAGGTCAGCGGACCAGTCCGCGGTCACCCCGGCCATCACCAGGCTGACCACCAGGTCACTGAAGACCGCCGCGACCAGGGCCACCGACAGCAGCACGAAGAACCCGACGGAGCGATGCAGCAGCACCGGTCCGGCGAGGGCGGCGGTGGCCGCCTGGCCGATGCCGCCGAGCAGGATCAGGACGACCACCAGGGT
Organism: Micromonospora sp. NPDC049891; assembly: GCF_040660295.1. Taxonomy (NCBI): domain Bacteria; kingdom Bacillati; phylum Actinomycetota; class Actinomycetes; order Micromonosporales; family Micromonosporaceae; genus Micromonospora; species Micromonospora sp. NPDC049891. The sequence continues at coordinate 27,994 of NZ_JBFAML010000016.1, read as the reverse complement.
CATCCGACGCGAGGAGGTGACCCACAGATCACGGAGCAGGCGCATGGGTCAGTTCCTCCGGTCTGGTGGCGGAGTTTTCAGCCTGCTTCGCCCGGCCGCCTGGCTCAACGCATTTTCGCGAGCGGCGGAGAGGCTGACGAAACCACCGACCGAGCACTGCTGACCTGCGCAGGTTGCGGCACAGCGAGGTGCCGACCGTCGGTTGGGCAGCCCGCGCGCGACTCAGAACAGCACGGTCGCCAGGGTGCCGACCGGGCGGAAGCCGCAGCGCTCGTAGACCCGCCGGGCAGGCAGGTTGAAGTCGTTGACGTAGAGGCTGACTGTCGGGGCGACCCGGGTCAGTGCGTCGCGGACCACCGCCGCCATGGCGGCTGTGGCGATTCCCCGCCCGCGCCACTCGGGTGCCACCCACACCCCCTGGATCTGCGCGGTGCGCCGGGTGACGACCGCCAGTTCGGCCTTGAAGACCACCCGGTCGTCGACGAAGCGGGCGTACGCCCGACCGGAGCGGATCATGTCGGTGACCCGGCGCCGGTACCCGCGCCCACCGTCGTCGGTCAGCGGTGAGACGCCGACCTCCTCGGTGTACATCGCCACGGCGGCCGGGAAGAGCCTGTCGAGTTCGCCGCTACGCACCCGGCGTACCTCCGGGTCGACCGGGACCGGGGGCAGCGCGTCAGTGACCAGCAAGGGCTGGTTGGGGCGTACGTCGCGGGCCGGTCCCCAGGTGTCGGAGAGGCGGTCCCACAGTTGCAGGACGGCGTCGGCTCGCCCGACGATCGAGGAGCAGAGCCGTTCCTCGCCGGCGAGCAGGTCGGCGAAGGCGGCGATGGCCTGCGGGCCGGCCAGCACCGGGGTGAGGTTTCCGCCGAGCCAACAGACCGATTCGAGGTGACGGCGGGAGCCGTACCCCAGGACCCGGCCCTCGGCCCGCCACCACGCCAGCCCGCGCGCGGCGACCCGCTCCGCGACCTGCGCGCTCGCGAACGGGTCGAGGTCGAGCAATCGCTCGACCGCGCGCCGTTCCGATTCCCCGAGTTGCCGCACCGGCGCCGTCAGCACGGTTAACAGCCTGCCAGATCCGTTCACCTTCTGTTGGCGGACGGTAACCACCACCCAACCCAACCAGACAGACCCACCCACCACCCCAACCACCCCCGGCCTCCCGCCACCTCCGGCGTTGATCAAGAAGTTTTCGTCGGTTCGAGCACCCTCCCCGACCAAAACCTCTTGATCAACAGGGCGGTGGCGGGAGGCCGGGGGTGGTTGGGGTTGTTGGGGATGTGTTGGCGATATATCGTTGATGTGTCGGTGATAGTTTTGTGAAGGAGTCATTGTGATGAAGTTCCATCGACGTGGGCACGGGCTGCACGAGGGTCGGATGCGGGGGTTCGGTTTCCCGCCCTTCCCGCCGGGGCCGCCGTTTCCGCCGGGCGGGCACGGGTTCGGGCACGGGCGGGGCGGTCGCGGACGGGGCCGGGGACGCCGGCCGAACGTCCGCAACGCCGTGCTGGCCCTGCTCACCGAGCGGCCGATGCACGGCTACGAGATGATCCAGGAGATCGACTCCCGCACCGGCGGGAGTTGGCGGCCGAGCCCCGGCTCGATCTACCCGACCCTCCAGTTGCTGGAGGACGAGGGCGTCATCGTCGCCACCGACGAGACCGGCGGTGGCCGCAAGCGGTTCACCCTCACCGAGCAGGGCCGCGCCGAGGCCGACCAGGCGGCCCAGACGCCGCCCTGGGCGGAGGTCGCCGAGGACACCATCAACAGCTGGCACGACATCCGCAACGCCGGCATGCAGGCGATGCAGGCGCTCCGCCAGGTGATGATGACGGGCACCGACGACCAGCGGGAACGGGCCGCCCAGGTGCTCGACGAGACCCGCCGCAAGCTGTACGCGATCCTCGCCGAATCCGAGTGATCCCCGCACGGACGGAGGGCGGCCAGCCCGGCTACCGGGGTGGCCGCCCTCATGCCAGCGGTCTCTGATGCCCGCGCAGTGGCTCGGGCACCCGTCGACGGTCAGTGCACCGTGACGGTGGCGCCGGGCAGCAGGTCGCGCAGTTCCTCGGGCAGCTCGGCACCCATCTCGTCGGCGAGCCGCAGCGCCTCCTCGATGAGGGTCTCCACGATCTGCCCCTCGGGCACGGTCTTGATGACCTGACCCTTGACGAAGATCTGCCCCTTGCCGTTGCCGGAGGCGACGCCCAGGTCGGCCTCGCGGGCCTCACCGGGGCCGTTGACCACGCAGCCCATCACGGCGACCCGCAGCGGCACCGGTAGCCCTTCCAGGCCGGCGGTGACCTCCTCGGCCAGCTTGTAGACGTCCACCTGGGCCCGACCGCAGGACGGGCAGGAGACGATCTCCAGGCCGCGCTCGCGCAGCCCGAGCGATTCCAGGATCTGGTTGCCGACCTTGATCTCTTCGACCGGCGGCGCGGACAGCGACACCCGGATGGTGTCCCCGATTCCCTCGGCCAGCAGCGCCCCGAAGGCGACCGCCGACTTGATGGTGCCCTGGAACGCCGGGCCCGCCTCGGTCACCCCCAGGTGCAGCGGGTAGTCGCACTGCTCGGCGAGCTGGCGGTAAGCCCGGATCATCACCACCGGGTCGTTGTGCTTCACCGAGATCTTGATGTCCCGGAAGCCGTGCTCCTCGAACAGCGAGCACTCCCACAACGCCGACTCGACAAGCGCCTCCGCCGTCGCCCTGCCGTACTTGGCCAACAGCCGCTTGTCCAGCGAGCCGGCGTTGACGCCGATCCGGATCGGCGTACCGGCGGCGGAGGCCGCTGCCGCGATCTCCTTGACCTTGTCGTCGAACTGGCGGATGTTGCCCGGGTTGACCCGGACCGCCGCGCAACCGGCGTCGATCGCGGCGAAGACGTACTTCGGCTGGAAGTGGATGTCCGCGATCACCGGGATCTGCGACTTCTTCGCGATCGCCGGCAGCGCCTCCACATCGTCCTGGCTGGGTACGGCCACCCGGACGATCTGACAACCGGAGGCCGTCAACTCCGCGATCTGCTGAAGGGTGGCGTTGATGTCGGCGGTCAACGTGGTGGTCATCGACTGGACCGACACCGGTGCCCCGCCGCCGACCGGCACGGACCCGACCATGATCTGGCGGCTGGCCCGGCGGGGCGCGAGCGGCGGCGGCGGTACGGGCGGCATACCGAGACTGACAGCGGTCACTTCAGGCACTCACTTTGGGAAGAGGGTGATCGGGTTGACCACGTCCGCGGTGATGGTGAGCAGGGTGAACACACCACCGATCAGGATCACCACGTACGTGAAGGGCATCAGCTTGAAGTAGTCGACGCGTCCCGGGTCGGGCCGGCGCAGCCGGGCGTACAGCCAGGACCGGGCCCGTTCGAACCAGGCGATGGCGATGTGCCCGCCGTCCAGTGGCAGCAGCGGCAGCAGGTTGAACACCCCGATGAAGAAGTTCAGCGAGATGAACAGCATGATGAAGATTTCCCAGGCGTTGTTGGCCACCGCCTCACCGCCGAGGACGCTGGCCCCGACCACGCTGATCGGGGTGTCGATGTCCCGCTCGCCGCCGGTGATGGCACGCCACAGGGCGGGGATCTTCTCCGGCAGCCGCTGCAACGCCTGGGCGGTGGCCACCGCCATGTCGCCGATGAAGGTGCTTGTCGCGCCGACCGCCTCAACCGGGCCGTAGCTGACCAGGCCCGGGGTGGAGAGGACCAGGCCCACGCCCAGCGCGGAGACCTCGGTGACCGGGCCGTTCGGGTTGTCGATCGGCGGGCGCTTGGTGGTGGCGAGCGTGGTCTCGGCGGTGCCGGCCTGGCCGTTGCGCTCGTACCCGATGGTGGCGGCGCTGCCCGGGGTGGTTGCCCGCAGGGTGGTGAGCAGGTCGCCGTAATTGTTGATCGGGGTGCCGTTGATCGAGGTGATCCGGTCGCCGTTCTGCAACCCGCCGGTGGCGGCGGGGCTCGGCGCGTCGCCGGTGGCGCACTCCCGGTAGGTGGTGTCCGGCAGGACGCAGTCCTGGATGGCGATCACCGCGGGCTCGGCGCGGATCTGCTCCTCGTTACGCGGGAAGTCGGGGTTGGGCAGGCCGAAGGTCATCGCGGCCAGCCAGGCGGCGAAGATCGCCAACCCGAAGTGGGTCACCGACCCGGCGGACATCACGATGGTGCGCTTCCACACCGGGTAGCGCCACATGGCCCGCTTCTCGTCACCGGGCTCGACGTCGTCGTCCTGTGGCGTCATGCCGACGATCTTGCAGAAGCCACCGAGCGGGATGCCCTTGAGGCCGTACTCGGTCTCGCCCCGTTTGAACGAGAAGATGGTGGGGCCGAAGCCGACGAAGTAGCGGGTGACCTTCATGCCGAAGGCCTTGGCGGTGAGCATGTGCCCGGCCTCGTGCAGGCTCACCGAGATGAGAATGCCGAGGGCGAACAGCACCACCCCGAACGCGAACGACATCAAGCTCCTTCCACCGCAGCAGCGATGATCTCCTGCGCGTGTGCGCGCGCCCACGACTCGGCTTCGAGTACGTCCCCGACGGTACCCGGTTCACCGAAGTCGGGAGCCTCCTCCAGCACGCGCTGTAGCGTGTCGACGATGCCGAGGAACGGCAGCCGGCCGTCGACGAACGCCGCCACGCACTCCTCGTTCGCCGCGTTGTAGATCGCGGGTCGGCAACGCCCGGCCTCCCCGGCGGCCTTGGCCAGCGCCACCGCCGGGAACGCCTCGTCGTCCAGTGGCGCGAACTCCCAGGTGTGCGACGCGGTCCAGTCGACCGCGGCGGCGGCCTCGGCCACCCGGTCCGGCCAGCCCAACCCGAGGGCGATCGGCAGCCGCATGTCCGGCGGGCTGGCCTGCGCCAGGGTCGACCCGTCGACGAACTCCACCATCGAGTGGATCACCGACTGGGGGTGCACCATCACGGTGATGTCGGCGTACGGCACGTCGAACAGTTCGTGCGCCTCGATCACCTCAAGCGCCTTGTTGACCATGGTGGCGGAGTTGATCGTGACGACCGGTCCCATGTTCCAGGTCGGGTGGGCGAGGGCCTGCTCCGGCGTGACGGCTGTCAACTCGTCGCGCCGCCGCCCCCGGAACGGCCCGCCGCTCGCGGTGACGACCAGCCGGCGTACCTCGCCCCGGTTGCCGCCGCGCAGGCACTGCGCGAGCGCCGAGTGCTCCGAGTCCACCGGGACGATCTGCTCCGGCCGGGTCACCGCGGCCTTGACCAGCGAGCCGCCGGCCACCAGCGACTCCTTGTTGGCAAGCGCGAGCGTACGACCGGCGCGCAGCGCCGCCAGGGTCGGCGCCAGCCCGAGCGACCCCACCACCCCGTTGAGTACGACGTCGCACGGCCACTGCGCCAGCTCGGTCATCGCCTCCGGCCCGGCCACGATCTTGGGAAGCTTGAATTCCCCGGTGGCCCAGCCCCGGCGGCTCGCCTCGGCGTAGAACGCCAACTGAAGATCCTGCGCGGCGGACGCCTTCGCCACCCCTACCGCGTCGACGCCGAGTTCGAGGGCCTGGGCGGCGAGCAGCCCGATGTTGCCGCCACCGGCACCGAGCGCCACCACCCGGAACCGGTCCGGGTTACGCCGCACGATGTCGATGGCCTGGGTACCGATCGACCCGGTACAACCCAGCAGCACAAGATCACGGGGGGAGGTCACGCCGTCCATTCTTCCCCACCGTCCTCCGGCGCCCGGAAGGGCACCTTGTTGCGCCTGAGCTAGCGGAAGGGCCTCTCGGAAGGGTGGGAAGCTACTTCCCTTCCCGGTCCGCCTCCGGTGGGACCGGGCCTTCCGTCGAGTCAGCATCCTGCGGTGCCTCGTCGTCGAGCAGGTCTGCCGGGTCGACCGAGAAGTCGAAGGGCCGGTTCATCACGAATGTGGTGCCCACCCCGCTGGGTCATCCACCTATCCACCACCCTGAACAGCCTCGACGACGCCACCGAACTCGCCGTGGCCCTGCGCGACTCCCTCGGTCACCTGACGGTCGTCGACTTCGGCGAAACCACCCTCAGCGAAGAGGACCACCAACGCCTGCGTACCCGGATCTGGTGCGACGCCCCACTCGACGGCCCCGGACGCTGCCCTCGCCCCAACGCCCACCCCGGCCCGTGCGTACCCGATGTATGGCTCGGGTGATCGTCGGTTGCGGTCAACGCAGCGCTTCGCGGGAGAGGAAGTCGGCCCGACGGATCACCTCCGGCAGGCGGTAACGCGGGCTCAGGTCGAGCGTCAGCGTGGTCGCCCGGTCGAGGCTGGTGCGGTGACCGACCGACACGAACACCGGCTTGACGCCGGTCTGGGTACGCAGCACCCGGCCCAGCACCTCGTCATCGTCGCGTAGGGCCGACCAGTCGCCCCGCCGTACGCCCGGCTCGTCGAAGGAGCCGACGAAGGGGGTCTTGGCCACTCCGAAGGTCGGCAGGCCGGTCACCACGCCGAGGTGGCAGGCCAAGCCGAACCGTCGAGGATGCGCGACGCCGTACCCGTCACAGACCACCATGTCAGGTCGATGACCGAGCCGGTCCAGCGCCACCAGCAGGATCGGCACCTCCCGGAAGGCCAGCAGTCCGGGCAGGTACGGGAAGCTCACCTCGCCGGGCACCACCACCGACTCCACCTCCACGCCGGTCGTCAGGTCGACGACGACGGCGGCGGCGGTGATCCGAGGCGACACCTTGTCGTACGACACGTCCACACCGGCCACCAGCGTCGGCGCGGCGCCCAGGCTGTCGTCCAGGACGAGGCGTTGCCGCAACGCCTGCTGGATCCGCTCCGCCTCCGCCACGAATTCCGCGCCCGGCACCGACTCGCCGTCGAAGGCCGACGGCGTCACGCCGTCCCCGCCAGCCCACCACCGGCCGATTCTTCATCGGTGAGGCACGCCCGCAGCCGCCTCACCTCGGTCGCCAGACGCGGTACGGCATCCCGTGCCATCGCGATGAACGCGGCGTTCTCGTCCCAGCGTTCGTCACCCGCGTCGACATAGCGGGGCTGCTGCACCAGGGTCGCGGCGACGATCTCCCGGGCGTCGAAGTCGGGCCATCTCGCGCCGCGACCGTCGTCCGCCACCACACTCACCGCCACCAGGCTCATCGCATGCTCGTCATCCAGCACTCGCACGAACCACGGCCCGGGGGTCGCCGCCGCGGACAGTTCCTCGATCACCGCCAGTTCATCGTCGGACAGGGGCTGGTCGGTCGTCATGAGGCGTGAGCCTACGACCGATGGCCGGCAGGGATGGCGGTAGCGGCCGCGATCCGTCCCCGCGCTCAGCTCGACAGCGCCGACCAACGACAGCTTTGGCCTCTCGTGTTGACCCGGCCGTCGAGGGGCGCTGGGATGGGAGTGGTTCAGCAACCGTGTCGAGGAGGCCGGGTGTGATCCTGGACTGGCCTGGCTGTCGAAACGGCCGTGACCTGGGAGGTCTGGCGACTGTCGACGGTGGTCGCATCCGACACGGCGCGCTGCTGCGTTCGGGTCGCCATGACGGGCTCGACCCGTCGGTTCTCCGCGACGCGGGGGTCAGCCGGGTCGTCGACCTGCGCTGGGCACGGGAGTGCGCCGAGCGGCCGAGCCCGTTCGCCGGCTCCCCGGTCTATCGGCATGTGCCCCTGCTCAACGAGGTGCTCGACTACGAGCCGCCGGACGACAGCTACGGGCCGATGCTCGACCACAACCGGTCGCGGATCGCTGCTGCGGTCCGGGCGGTCGCGGAGGCGCCGACCGGGGCCGTCCTGGTGCACTGCCACGCCGGACGGGACCGCACCGGTGTGCTTGTCGCACTGCTGCTACGGGTGGCCGGGGTCGGCTTCGACGACATCGCCGACGACTACGCCCGGACGGAGGGCTGCACCACGACGCCGATGCGCAACACGCTGACATACCTGGAGGGTCGCCACGGCGGCGCGGTGCCCTACCTGATCGGCGCGGGCGTCGAGCCGGCCCAGCTCACCGCGGTCCGGGAACGGCTGGTCCAGCCGGGCGTCGGACGTCAGCGGGAGGCCGGTGCGGTCCGGACGAACGTCTCCACCTCGGTACCGCCGTACCAGTCGGTACGGCGACCCAGGTGAGCCATGCCGAGTCGCCGGCACACCGCCATCGAACGTTCGTTGCCGGGCGTCACCACCGCGTACACCTGCCGGGTGTCGGTGGTGAACTCACGGGCCAGCACCGCGCGAGCCGCCTCGGTGGCGTAGCCGTGGCCCCACGAGTCGGGGTGCAGGTGCCAGCCCACCTCGATGTCGCTGGTCGGGGTATGGCCGTCGGCACCCGGTAGCGGCTTGAGCAGGACGCTGCCCGCCACCGCGCCGGTGTCCCGGACCTCGATCGCCCAGAGGCCGTACCGGCCGGCGTACCGGGCGTACCGGTCCCGCCAGGATGTCAGCCGCTCGGCGGCCTGGCCGGGCTCGGTGAGCCGGCCCGTTCCCCCGCCCAGCCACCGCATCACCTCGTGGCGGGAGTAGATGTCGTAGATGCGGGCCAGATCGGCAGGCGCGTCGGTCCAGTCACGCAGCAGCAGCCGGTCAGTCGTCGCGACGCTCATGGCCGGCGATCGTAGTCCGACCAGTCACCGCCCACCGGCTCCAGCAGGATCGGCCCGTGCGGCGGCGGTAACAGAAACGGTTGCCGGGACAGGGGACGGGGAAATGGAGCGCGATGGGCGGAGCGTGGGATCGGACGCGGCGGATCACCCGGGGGGCTTTCCGCCCGGTACGTGGTCGGGATCTGTCGCTGCACGCCGCCTCGATCACGTTCTACGGGGCGATCGCCGTGGTGCCGGTGGCCCTGCTGGCGATCTGGCTCACCTCACTGCTGGTGGGGGCGGCCCAGGTACGGCGACTCACCGGGTACGCCGTGGAGGCGCTGCCGGACGCGATCGGCGCGCCGCACGCGGTGGCCGCGCTTGTCGAGGCCGGGGTCGGCCTGACACCGTGGCTGGCGCTGGCCGCGCTGCTGCCGGCGTCGCTGTACGGCGAGGGACTGCGCCGGGCGTTCGTCTCGGTCGCCGCGCCCCGTTCCGACGAGCACCTGGTCGGCTGGCGGGGCCGACTGCTGCTGCTGCCGCTGCTGGCACCGGCCCCGGCGCTGCTGCTGTCGATCCTGCTGGCCCTACCGACCACCACCGGGCTGGTCCGGCGCGGCGGCTGGGCCGGGGCGCTGGGCGTGGTGCTGTCGTTCCTGGCGGTGTGGTTGGTGCTCACGCCGGTGCTGATGTGGGTGTTCCGGGTGGTCGGACCGGCCTCGCCGGACTGGCTCGCCACGCTGGCGATGGGGTCCTTCACCGCCGCGAACCTCTCCGGCTTCCTGCACGGTTTCGTGCTCTTCGCCTCGTTGCCGCTCGACCTGGGCCTGCCCTTCGGCGGGCTGGACGAGGTGGGCGCCGCCGTGGCGATCCTGCTCTGGCTCTACGTGTTCCACGTGATCGTGCTGGCCGGCTACTCCGCCACCCTGGCCCTGTCCGCCTGGCGCATCCGCCGACAGCAGAGCTGAGGTCAGCGACGGAAGGGGCCGGTGACCTCGTACGTGATGCCGCCCGAGCCGGTTGAGTTGCCGCTGGTGCCGCGCTGGGAGGAGAAGTAGAGGCGGGAGCCGTCGGGGGTGAACGCGGGACCGGTGATCTCCGACGAGGACTGGCCGTTGATTCGCAGGAACGGGGCCACCACGCCGGCGGGGGTGATCACGCAGATCTCCATGTTGCCGCCGTCCTCGGCCACGTAGAGATCCCCGCCCGCGGTACCGGTGATGTTGTCGACACCGGTCAGCGGCGCGGTGCCCGCCGGCACCAGCGAGTCGTCGTACGCCAGGTCGATGCGCTGGTTGACGGCGTCGTACGCCCACGCCCGGTTGTCGCCCTTCGTGGTGAACCAGCAGGTGCCGCGGTCGTACCAGCAGCCCTCGCCACCGTCGAAGTGCTTGGCGGCGCCGACCTGGAACCGGGTCGGGATCGGGAAGCCGTCGCGGTCCGGGACGTTCTGCCAGGTCACCGGGCCGGCGGTGGCGTTGGCCGGGGCGCACAGCACCTGCAACTGGCCGGTACGCAGATCACCCCAGGTGTCGGGGAGGAAGCGGTAGAAGCAGCCGTCACTCTCGTCCTCGGTCAGGTAGATCACCCGGCGCTCCGGATCGCAGGCTGCCGCCTCGTGGGTGAACCGGCCCATCCGGGTCCGCTCCTCGGCGCTGCGGCTGCCGTCCGGCCAGGTCTCGAAGACCCGCCCCAGCGGCACCTCCTCGCAGGACAGCCAGGTGCCCCACGGGGTGGCACCGCCGGCACAGTTGACGTTGGTGCCGCCGAGGATGCGGTACGCGGTGGCGATCGAACCGTCCGCGCGGAAACGCACCGCGGAGGCCCCACCGATCAGCGGCACCTCCGAGTTGGAGACGTAGATCCAGCCGTCGCCGGCCGGGAAGCAGGCGCCACCGTCCGGTGCCCAGTGCCAGACGTACGAGGTGCCGGCGACCCGCTGGCCCGAGCGGGCGATGACCCGGCTGGTGAAGCCGGCGGGCAGGTGGATGCCGTTGGCGTCGGCGGCGAGCAGGTCCCCGTACGGGCTGGGGCCGGGTTGGGCGGGCGCGGCCAGGGCGGCACCGGCCCAGAGGCTGCCGGAGAACGCGGCGGCACCGCCGACGACTGTGGCGCGCAACACGGTACGACGATCCATGGAAAACCTCCGATGGGGTGGCGGGGGCCGGCCCCACCGACGCTAAGCCCGCCACCCCATCGACAAAACCCGCTCCCCCATGAACACCAACCAAACCCTCCCCACCCGCCAACTCTGTTGATCATGAGGTTAGCGGCAGTTCTGGAGATCAAGAATGCCGCTAACCTCATGGTCAACAGGCTGAGATGGGAGGAGCACGGGTTAGGGTGCGGGGATGACGGGTGGTGAGGTACCGGGGCGGGCCGACGTGGTGGTCGTCGGGTCGGGGCACAACGGGTTGGTGTCGGCGATCCTGTTGGCCCGGGCGGGGCTGGACGTGCTGGTGGTGGAGGCCGCCGAGGTGATCGGCGGGGCGACGCGGACCGAGAACCCGTTCCCGAAGGTGCCCGAGCTGCGCCACTCCACCGGGTCGTACCTGCTCGGGCTGATGCCGCCGGAACTGCTGGCCGCGCTCGACGTCCGGATCCCGGTGCTGCGCCGCGACCCGCACTACTTCCTGCCCACCCCCGGCGGGGTCGGGTCGCCGTACCTGCTCTTCGGCACCGACACGGCGGCCACCCGGACGCAGCTCGCCGAGTTCTTCTCCCCCGCCGACGCCGCCGCCGACGAGGCGTTGCAGGCGGAACTGGCGGCGCTGCGCGAAGACCTCGCCCCTGCCTGGCTGGCCGAGCCGCTCAGCGTCGAGGAAACCGCCGAGCGGTACGTCCGCCCGGAACTGCGCCAGGTCTTCGTCGACCTGGTACGCGGCTCCGTCGCCGACTACCTGGCCCGCTTCGACTTCCGCTCCGAGCTGCTGATCAGCATGTACGCGGTCACCGACGGCCTGTCCGGGCTCAACGCCGGCCCCGACGACCCCGGCACCGGGCACAACTTCCTGGTCCACAACATGTGCCGGCTGCCCGGTTCGGGTGGCACGTGGATGATCGCCGAGGGTGGCATGGGTACCGTGTCGCGGATCTTCGCCGACGCGGCCCGTGCCTCCGGCGCCCGGATCGTCACCGGCGCGCCGGTCACCGCGATCACCCTCGACGGCGGCGCCGCCAGCGGCGTGGTGCTCGCCGACGGCCGCCAGATCGGCGCCGAGGTGGTGCTCGGTGCCTGCGACCCGTACCGGCTGATGGAGCTGCTGCCCGACGGCGCGCTGCCGACCACGCTCAGCGGACGGATGGCGGCCGTCCGGCGCACCGGCAGCACCCTCAAGCTGAACCTGGCGCTGCGTGACCTGCCCCGCTTCTCCTGCCTGCCCGAGGGTGCGCCGAGCCCGTTCGGCTCGACCATCCACCTGCTGCCCGGCTCGGCGTCGCTGAGCGGCGGCACGGGCGAGTCACCGATGGCGGCGCTGCGCGCGATGTGGGCCGACGTGCGGGCCGGGCGGTTGCCGGAGGAGCCGACAATCGAGTGGTACCTGCACACCACAGTCGACCCGTCGCTGGCCGACCCGGCCGGGCACCACTCGTCTGCGCTGTTCGTCCAGTCCGTGCCGTACGAGTTGGCCGGCACCACCTGGGACGCGGCGTTGCCCGGTTACGTCGACAAGCTGGTCGGGATCTGCGAGCGCTACGCCCCCGGCACCGGCGACCTGATCGCCGACGCGGTGCCACTGCCGCCGCCCGGCATCGAAGCGCACTTCGGCATCACCGGTGGGCACATCCACCACGTCGACAACACCGTCTCGTTCGCCGACCGGATGCCGTACGCCACCGGCGTGGCCGGGGTGTACGCCGGCAGCGCCGGCTGCCACCCGGCCGGCAGCGTCATCGGTGCCGCCGGCCACAACGCCGCCCAGCGCATCCTCGCCGACCTCGGCCGGTAGCCGTGAGTTGAGGTCCCGGCTTCGCGGCCGGGCCACGGCCTCAGCGAGCGCCGGGACGTCGGCCCGGCTGGGCTCAGCTCGCCGGTGGGGCGACCTCCGGGACCGCCACCTCTTCGCCGACCCGGTGCGCGCGGACCTTGTGGCCGACGCTGGTCAGGCACCGCCCGCTGGGCAGGTCGAATCGCCAGCCGTGCAGCTGACAGGTGAGCTGGTCGCCGTCGACGATGCCGAACCGGCTCAGGTCCGCCTTCAGGTGCGGGCAGCGCCGCTGCACCACCCAGTCGCCGAGGGTGATGTCCTCCGCGTCCACCGCCCGTTCGTGCTCGTCGTACCAGCCCTCGGCGTACTGGAGGCGCTCGGTGGAGAGGCACTTGAAGAAGGCGTAGACGAATTCGTTGTACTGCCCGATCCGGGCGGCCGAGAAGCGGCAGGACAGGAAGAGCGAGTTGACCCAGTCCACCTCGCCGATGTGCAGCAGATGCTCCACAAGCGCCCGCTCCGTACGGAACCGGTAGCGCACCTTCTCGTCGGCGTACGGCCGCACCTGCTTGCAGGGGAAGTCGACCACGATCGACTCGATGCTCTCCCCGTCGTAGCCGACCAGGTCGAAGCGGACCGGACCGCCGACCCCCTTGGCCAGGTAGATCGACTCGTCCAGCAGCGGCTCGATCCGCCGCTTCAGCTCCTTGAGCACGTCCACCTCGGGGTGCCGCCAGGAAGCCTTCTCCGCCTCGATGATCGGCCGCTTACGCTCGCGCATCTCCTCCAGGTGAGCGACCTTGTTCGCGAAGAACTCCTCCACCGGCACCGGGTGCGTCGTCGTCGCACCGGTGGTGGTGACCTCGGTGACGCTGCCGGGCAGCAGCACGATGCCGTTGGTGCCACCGACCTTGGCGTACTCGGCCAGGAAGACCGACTGGTCGGGGAAGATGTTCCCCTCGTCGCCGAAGATGTCGTTGAACTGCCACAGCTCGTCGTCCAGGAAGCACGGCGGACCGGCGATCGGGAACACGTGGTCGGCCTTGAGGTCGTCGATGTAGCGCCAGGTGCGGTCGAACTGCCGGTCCCGCTTCTGCTTGCCGAAGGCGGTCTTCGCCGCGTTCGGCAGTTCGTAGACCATCGGGTACCAGATCGCACCGGAGAACTGGAGCAGGTGCGCGTGCACGTGGCCCAGCTCGGCGAAGGTGCTCAGGTCGGTCGGTCGGGCGTCGTTCTGGTTGAGCAGCCGGACACCGTCGTACTCCACCCAGAGCGAGGAGTCACCGATCGGACCGTCGGTCGGGCTGGTCAGCGCCTGGATCATGACCTTGAGCCCGCCGTCCAGCTCGACGACCTCCTCGTTGCGGGTCTTCAGGAACTTCGTGAAGCCCAGCTCCCGGAACTCGTCCTCCATCTCCGAGGTGGGGAACTCGGGCAGCAGCACAGTGGCCTTCTTCGACACGTACCGCTTGAGGTGAGCCGCGTCGAAGTGGTCCCGGTGCAGGTGGGAGACGTACAGGTAGTCGACGTCACCGAGCGCCTCCCAGTCGAGCCGGGAGTTGTCGGGGAACGGGAACCAGGAGGCGAAGTAGGCCGGATTGACCCACGGGTCGCACAGGATGCTGCCCGCGGCCGTGTCGATCCGCATGCTCGCGTGCCCCGTACCGGTCACTCGCACCGCAGTTCCCCCTCAAAGAGACAATCAAGGTGTACGCCCCAGAACGCTACCGGAGGCAGTCTGGTCCTCGCCCCGCGACGCCGGTAGTGCCCTTCCACCCACCTGAGCGGGGCCCATCGGCCCTGGCCGGAAACCCTCGCGGGGGACGTGCCAGACTAGCCGGAGATCCGTTCGCGAGGAAGGACCGACAGTGGCAGGAAGCGAGCCGGTAACGTCGCCAGACCAGCACAAGCCCGGGCACCGCAAGGCCGGGCGGATCGGCGCGGTGCTCACCGCGTTCGCGCTGCTGGCCATGCTCTGCGGCAACCACGAGGGCAGGGTCGAGAACCTCTGGCTGATCGGTCTGGCCGCGCTCCTGCTGCTCATCGTGATCGGTGACTCGGTGCTGCGCCGCAACGGCCTGCGCTCCTGACGGACCGGTCAACCCGCGGCGGCCTGCGCTCCTGACGCATCGGTCGACCGCGGCGGCCCGGGTTCCTGACGGACCGGGCCTCGGGCGACGGCCTGTCGGCCCCACCGCCGCACCGACCTGCGCGACGACGCGCGAGGGCCCGCCCCCGGTCTCGGGAGGCGGGCCCTCGCGCGTGGATGTCTGGCAGCGGGCCGAATCGTCAGCGGCCGAAGAGGATGTCCTGCACGTTCTTCAGCGCGGCGTCGACCTCGGCCTCGAAGTAGCCGCCCTGCACCAGGCCGAAGCGCAGCGTGTCCAGGTCCTTCGGGTTCACCGGCATCTGGTTGCGTCCGGCCATCCCGCCGAGCAGCGTCTCGAAGAACCGGTCCACCTGGTCAGGGTCGTACCCACTGCCGAAGCGGCGGACCTGGAAGCTGCGCCGGATCTGGTCCACCCGGTAGAGGTCGCTGCCGGGCGGACCGGCCATCGGCGGCCCACCCATCGCCGGCCCGGCCATCGCCGGCGGGCCAGCCATCGCGGGGGGACCACCCATCGGCAGCCCGCCGAGCGCCTGCTGCGGCATCCCGGGGGGTCCCGCCGGGCCACGACGCGGATCCCGGTCCGGCAACCGGATCTCGGCGGTCATGTCGGTACGGCCGTGCCGGCCCGCCTCGAACCCGTCGAAGCGCTGCTCGTCGGGCGGACCGTAGCCGCCGGGGCCATCCGGGGGACCGTAACCGCCGGGACCGTCCGGGGGACCGTAACCGCCGGGACCGTCCGGCGGACCGTAACCGCCGGGACCGTCCGGCGGGCCGTAGCCGCCGGGACCCGCGGGCAGACCACGCGGCGGGGGCCCACCGTGACCCATGCCGCCGGGAGGGCCCATCGGGGCACCCGGACCCATCGGGGCAGCGGCACCCCGCGGGCCGTCATAACCCCCTCGGGGGGCGTTGTCGTACCCGCCGGCGAAGGCGCCGGTCGGCTCGTCGTAGCGGCCGTAGGGCGGCCCGGCCTGAGCCGGCATCGCCCGCGGCGGCATCGGCGGCTGCGGGACCGGGGACATGCCACGGTCCTCACGCATGCCGGGACCCATCCGCTCCAGCGGGCCCATCCGGCCATCGCCGCGGCCGGCCACGCCGCCGCGCTCCTCCAGCTCCGCCAACTGCCGCTCGACCCGGTCGAGGTGCAGGTCGACCTGCCACTCGTCGTAGCCGTTGAAGCGAACCCGGAAGACGACGTCATGGACCTCCTGCGAGGCCACCGGCGCTCCGACCGGCTGGCCGGCGAGTGTCGCCTCGACCCGGTCCAGGAAGGCGTCCACCTCGTCAACCTTGTATCCCCGGCGGAGCGCCTTACGCCGGAAACGCTGACCCTGACTCGCCACTATGTCTCCTGGTCTCGTTCGCCACGCCCGGTCACGCCGTCATCTCCCCGGCCGGGTCGGTGCCACTGTCCTCCGCGGCGGCCAGCTGCCCACATGCTCCGTCGATCTCGCGACCTCGGGTGTCCCGCACCGTGGTGGACACCCCGGCGTCGCGCAACCGCCGGACGAACTCCCGCTCGACCGGCTTCGGGCTCGCGTCCCAGCGGCTGCCCGGAGTCGGGTTGAGCGGGATCAGGTTCACGTGGGCCAGCTTGCCGGCCAGCAGCCGGCCGAGCAGGTCAGCTCGCCACGGCTGGTCGTTCACGTCCTTGATCATCGCGTACTCGATCGACACACGACGGCCCGTGCGGGCCGCGTAGGCCCAGGCTGCGTCCAGCACCTCGGACACCTTCCAGCGCTGGTTGACCGGCACGAGTTCGTCGCGCAGCTCATCATCGGGGGCATGCAGCGACAACGCAAGAGTCACGGAGAGGTCTTCGCTGGCCAGTCGGTGGATGGCCGGCACCAGCCCGACTGTGGAAACGGTGATGTGCCGCTGCGACAGGCCAAGACCCTCGGGCGCCGGCGCGACCAGGCGGCGGATCGCGGCGATCACCCTGTTGTAGTTCGCCAGCGGCTCGCCCATGCCCATGAAGACCACGTGCGACAGCCTCGGCGGTGACCCCGCGACCTTGCCGGCGGCGGCCACGCCCGCCAGGTAGACCGCCTGGTCGACGATCTCGGCGGTGGAGAGGTTACGGGTCAGGCCGGCCTGGCCGGTCGCGCAGAACGGGCAGGCCATGCCGCATCCGGCCTGGCTGGAGATGCAGACGGTGACCCGGTCCGGGTAGCCCATCAGCACGCTCTCCACCAGCGCCCCGTCGTGCAACCGCCACAGCGCCTTACGGGTGGCCCCGTCGTCGCAGGCCAGCTCGCGTACCGGGGTGAGCAGCCGGGGCAGCAGCTGGTCGGCGAGGCGCTCGCGGGACGACGCCGGCAGGTCGGTCATCTGCGCGGGGTCGCGCACCAGCCGGCCGAAGTAGTGGGTGGAGATCTGCCGAGCGCGGAACGCGGACTCGCCCAGCTTCGTGACCAGGTCCTTTCGGCCGGCCAGGTCGAGATCGGCGAGATGTTGCGGTGGCATTGCCGCCCGACGCGCTCCGGGCGCGTCCGGGTCGACCGGGATCAGGGGAAGACTCGTCATGGCACGTCCAGTCTGGCACGCTCGGCCCGGAACGCACCTCTGCGGAGGTGACGGATCCGCCCCCGCCTCGTCCGCGCCCCGGTCCCGCCGGCGTGGGCCATGCCTCAGTTCACCGCCGGAACGAACACCACGAGCAACAGGTACGCCGTCGGCACCGCGAACAGGACCGAGTCGAGCCGGTCCATCAGGCCGCCGTGGCCGGGCAGCAGATTGCTCATGTCCTTCACGCCGAGATCCCGTTTGATCATCGATTCGGCGAGATCGCCGAGGACCGCGGCGCCCGAGACCGCCACCCCGAACACGGCACCCCACCAGGGGGCCACGTCGAACAGCGCCCAGAGCAGCACGGCACTGCCCAGCCCCGCAGCGCCGACCGAACCGGCGAAGCCCTCCCAGGACTTCTTCGGGCTGATCGCCGGGGCCATCGGATGCTTGCCGAAGTTGGCACCGGCCGCGTACCCGCCGGTGTCGGAGAGCACCACCGCGACAAGGGTCACCAGCACCCGCAGCGGCCCGTCACCGGGGGACGACGCGAGCAGGGCGGCGAAGCCACCGAGGAACGGCACGTACACCGCGATCAGGGTCACCGCGGTCATGTCCCGCCGGAGGTTGGCCGTACCGTCGCCGAGCCGCCAGACCAACGTGCCCGCGACGGTGACCAGGAGGCCGAGCAGGAGCGCGTCCAGCCCGGCGAACCAGGCCAGGGTGACGGTGAGTACCCCGCCGGCGACCAGCGGCACCAGCGGCACCTCGGCACCGCCGCGGCGCACCGCGCGGGACATCTCCCAGATGCCGACGCCGAACGCGGCGGCGAGCACCAGCAGGAACGCCGGGGTGTACAGGAACAGGGGCAGCAGGACCGCCGCGCCCAGGCCGACCCCGACCGAGATGGCCGCCGGCAGGTTCCGGCCGGCCCGGCTCGCGCCCTGCTGGGTGGCCGGCCGACCGGCACCGGCCCGACGCCGGCCGCGGTGGCGCCGGCCCGGCTCGTCCTGCGCTTCAGGGTCCGCGTCCCCGGCCGGCACGGCCGCGAGCTGAGTGGTGGGCGCGTCGTCGTGGTCCCGACCGACGCCGGCACGCACCGGCGTCATCTGGGTGGTGGGGGCGTCGTCATGGTCCCGGCCGTCGCCGACACGCACCGGCGCGATCTGCGCGGTGGGTGCGTCGCCGTGGTCCAGGTCGCGAGCTCCGGTGCGCTGGTCCCAGCCGGTGGGCCCGCGCCCGTTCCGGCCTTCCTGGGCGGGCCGGTCGCCGACGTACCGACCGCGTCGGTCCGGGTCAGTGTCGTACGGGTCGCCGAACCCGGGGTCGACCGGACCACCCCGGTCGTCGGGCCGGTGGGCGTAGGGGTGATCGGACTGCGGGCCGGGGCGGGTGCGCGGGTTGGCGTACATCTCGGCACCGGGCTGCGGGCCGCGGCCCCACGGACCGGGTTCGACGTCCGGGTCCGGCCAGGGCAGCGAGGTGGGTCGGTCCGGGCTGTCCCAGTCACGGGCCTCGGCGCCACCGTAGGGGTCGAGGTGGGACATCACGCACCAGGGGGCAGGGGTACGAGATCCACCACTTGACGCACAGCCACTACCATCCCCTACCCGCGCGAGGCGCTCCGTCTGATGTGCCGGCCTGTCGGCTGGCCGATCCCCACCGTTCACCGTCGGGTCACCGGGAATCGTGCCGAGCCTACTGCACCCGCCCGCCCGACAGGACGTACCGGTGTCCGCTCCCGCCGCGCTGATCATGAAGTTGTCACCACGCCACGCCGATGGCGACGGCAGCAACTTCATGATCAAGCAGGCGGTGACCTCGGCGTCAGACTTCCAGGAGTTCGGACTCCTTGTGCTTGACCAGTTCGTCGACGTGCGCCACGTAGCGCTGGGTCAGGTCGTCCAGCTCCTTCTCCGCACGCCGGCCCTCGTCCTCGCCGACCTCGCCGTCCTTGACGAGCCGGTCCAGCTCTTCCTTGCCCTTGCGGCGGATGTTGCGGATGGCGACCTTCGCCTCCTCACCCTTGTGCCGGGCCACCTTGATCATGTCGCGGCGGCGCTCCTCGGTCATCTGCGGGAGCAGGATGCGCAGTTGGTTGCCCTCGTTGTTCGGGTTCACCCCGAGGTCCGAGTCGCGGATCGCCTTCTCCATGGCATTGATCTGCGAGTTGTCGTACGGCTTGATGATGGCCATCCGCGGCTCGGGAACAGCCACCGACGCCATCTGCGTCAGCGGGGTCGGGCTGCCGTAGTAGTCGATGATGATCTTGGAGAACATGGCCGGAGTCGCGCGACCGGTGCGGATGGCGCCGAACTCCTCCTTGGCGTGCTCGACCGCACGCTCCATCTTCTCCTCGGCCTCGAGGAGGGTGTCGTCGATCACCTGTCTCCTCGCCTCCTTCTTGTGCTCGTCGTGGGCTTGTCGGGTCACCGGGACCGCCGGGATCACCGTCGGCGGTCGGCTCAGGTGGTGATCAGCGTGCCGATCTTGTCGCCACCCACGGCCCGGACGATTGTGTCGTCGCCCTGCGCGCCGAAGACCAGCATCGGCAGGCCGTTCTCCATGCAGAGGCTGAAGGCGGCCGCGTCGGCGACCCGGAGGTTGCGGCGCAGCACCTCGGAGAAGGTGATCGAGTCGAACTTGCTGGCGGTCGGATCGATCCGGGGGTCGGCCGTGTACACGCCGTCCACCCCGTTCTTGCTCATCAGCACGACGTCCGCGTGGATCTCCAGCGCGCGCTGGGCGGCCACCGTGTCGGTGGAGAAGTACGGCATGCCCGCGCCGGCACCGAAGATGACGACCCGCCCCTTCTCCAGGTGCCGGATCGCACGCAGCGGGATGTACGGCTCAGCCACCTGGGCCATCGTGATGGCGCTCTGGACGCGGGTCTCGATGCCCTCCTTCTCCAGGAAATCCTGGAGGGCCAGGCAGTTCATCACCGTGCCGAGCATGCCCATGTAGTCCGCCCGGGCCCGGTCCATGCCCCGCTTCTGCAACTCCGCGCCGCGGAAGAAGTTGCCGCCGCCGACCACCACGGAGACCTGTACACCCCGGCGTACCACCGTGGCGATCTGTCGGGCGATTGCCTGTACGACGTCCGGGTCGACGCCGATGGCGCCCCCGCCGAACACCTCGCCGGACAGCTTCAACACCACCCGCCGGGCCCGGCCGGGCGGTGGTGCCGTCGGATCGTCCGCCGCCAACGTCCGGTCACTCACAACCTGCGTCATCCGCCCGTCCTTCCCCCACTGGCGCGCTCAGGTGCGCGTACCTGCCGCTGCCGACCTTATGGGACGAGGAGGCCGCGGTGTGTAACGCGTACACCGGCGGCCCCCTCGTCTCGTCGTTGCTCCCAGCCCACGGGCGCGTGCGCCCGAGCCGGCTCAGGCCTGGCCGACCTCGAACCGCACGAAGCCGGTGACCTCGATGCCGGCCTCGGCCAGCACCTGCTTCACCGTCTTCTTGTTGTCGGTGACCGAGGACTGCTCCAGCAGGACGAAGTCCTTGAAGAAGGAGTTGACCCGGCCCTCGACGATCTTCGGCAGCGCGGCCTCGGGCTTGTTCTCCTCGCGGGCGGTCTGCTCGGCGATGCGCCGCTCGGACTCGACGACCTCGGCCGGCACCTCGTCGCGGGTGAGGTACTGCGGCCGCATCGCGGCGATCTGCATCGCCGCACCGCGCGCGTCGGCGTCGCCCGCCTCGTCGGTCTTGCCGGCGTACTGCACCAGGACGCCGACCGCCGGGGGCAGGTCCTGCGCCTTGCGGTGCAGGTAGACCGCCACGGTGCCGTCGAGCTTGGCGAACCGGTTGAGCACCAGCTTCTCGCCGATCTTGGCGGACTGCTCCTGGACCAGGTCGGCGACGGGACGACCGTCGATCTCGCTGGCCAGCAGCTCCGCGGCGTTGCTGACGCCGGCGCGCTCGCCGTGCTCGACGAGCTGCTGCGCCAGCGCGATGAAGGCGTCGTTCTTGGCGACGAAGTCGGTCTCGCAGTTGAGTTCGAGCAGCGCCTTGCCGGAGTGCGCGATCAGACCGTTCGCGGCGGTCCGGCCGGCCCGCTTGCCGACGTCCTTGGCGCCCTTGACGCGCAGGATCTCGACGGCCTTGTCGAAGTCGCCCTCGGCCTCGGTCAGCGCCTTCTTGCTGTCCATCATGCCGGCGCCGGTCAGGTCGCGGAGCTTCTTGACGTCCGCGGCGGTGATCTGGGACATGGCTCTCTCTTCGGTGTTGAGACTGCGTGGAATGGTCTGCGGTGACGATTACCCGGTTCCGAGAGGTTCGTGCCCGGTCTACCCGCCGCCGGTCACCGTCAGCGGAACGGACGGTGACCGGACGGCGGAACGGTCACTGACCGGAGACGGCGGCCGGCTGCTCGGCGACGGGCTGCTCGGCGGCCGGCTGCTCGGCTGCGGGCTGCTCGGCCGGCTGCTGCTCGTCGGCCTTCTTCGGCTCTTCAAGCAGCTCGCGCT
This sequence comes from Micromonospora sp. NPDC049891, assembly GCF_040660295.1. Classification (NCBI taxonomy): domain Bacteria; kingdom Bacillati; phylum Actinomycetota; class Actinomycetes; order Micromonosporales; family Micromonosporaceae; genus Micromonospora; species Micromonospora sp. NPDC049891. Next base: position 6,443 of record NZ_JBFAML010000016.1, on the reverse strand, counting down.
CCCACTCGGCCAGCGGCTCGTCGGTGGCGACACCCGCCTCCGGCTTCTCGTCGCCGCCCCGGCGACGACCGGAGCGGGCGATCAGACCGTCGGCCACGGCTGCGGCGACGACCCTGGTCAGCAGCTCAGCCGAGCGGATCGCGTCGTCGTTGCCCGGGATCGGGAAGTCGACCTCGTCCGGGTCGCAGTTGGTGTCGAGCACGGCGATCACCGGGATGCCCAGCTTGCGGGCCTCGTCGACGGCGATGTGCTCCTTCTTGGTGTCGACCACCCAGACTGCGGCCGGGAGCTTCTGCATGTCCCGCAGGCCACCCAGGGTGCGGGTCAGCTTGATCTTCTCGCGGGAGAGCTGCAGGGTCTCCTTCTTGGTGTAGCCGGCGGCGGTGCCGCTGAGGTCACCGAGGGCCTCCAGCTCCTTCATCCGCTGCAGCCGCTTGTACACCGTCTGGAAGTTGGTGAGCATGCCGCCGAGCCAGCGGTGGTTGACGTACGGCTGACCGACGCGGGTCGCCTGCTCGGCGATCGCCTCCTGCGCCTGCTTCTTCGTGCCGACGAAGAGGATGCTGCCGCCCTCGGCCACCGTGTTGCGCACGAAGTCGTACGCCTTCTCGATGTAGTCGAGGGTCTGACGCAGGTCGATGATGTAGATGCCGTTACGCTCGGTGAAGATGAAGCGCTTCATCTTCGGGTTCCAGCGCCGGGTCTGGTGCCCGAAGTGAACACCACTTTCCAGCAGCTGACGCATGGTCACGACGGCCATGATTCGTACTCCTTGCGGTCCCTGGTTGTCCCGCCCGGCCGGCGGCCGGGCGTCCTGGTGCCCGGTCGTCGGCCATGGTGGGCCCGACCGGATCGGGACCAGGGAGGCCGCCGCCACACGACGACTCGTGAGGAGGGCACGCGAGGTCGACCGCACGAGGCGGTCGCCGGTTGACAAGTGTACGCGCCTTGCCTGCCGATCCACGCCCGGGTGCGGCGAGGCCGGCTCAGCCGGCCGCCGCGCTCGCTGAGCGCAGGGCGATGCCCCGGTCAGCGCCGCGGCACGGGACCGCTCAACGCGGTGGCGGGACCCCGGTCGGCGCCGCGGCGCCGGGCCCGGTCAAGACGGCGGCGGGACCTGGTCAGCGCCGCGGGGCGGGCCTGGTCAGCCGGCGGCGATCGCGGCCACCAGGAAGAGCGCCAGGCCGACCGTCAGGTACGCGGTCGGCGGTCGTAGCCACCCCCGTGCGCCGTCGGTCAGCGAGAACCCGGCCGTCCGCAGCCCGTAGAGGCCGGCCGCGAAGATCGGCAACCCGAAGACCAGGAACGTGCCGGCCAGCACGTCCCCGGCGGAGACCGGGTCTGCGGTCGCGCCGTGCAGGAGCACCCGCACCGCAGGCAGTTCGAAGATCAGGACCAGCGCGGCGAAGAGCACCGCGAGCACCGGTCGTCGCGTCCGGTAGACACCGTCCCCGGTCGGCACACCCGGCTGGACGCCGCCCGCTTGAACACCGCCCACCGGGACGCCGCTCGGCTGGACGCCGCCCGCCGGATAGCCGGGCGCGAGATGACTCGCAGTCGGGTGACCGGCAGCCGGGTGACCGGTCACCGCGTCGGCTGGCCCGGGCGGGAACTCGCCCACCGGGGGTTCCCCCCGGAGTGCCACCGACGGCACCGGCCCGGTCGGCTGCTCCAGCGGGTTGGTCCCGTCGGGCCCGCGCTTCGCCTCGACGATCGGGTATCCGGCCAGCGCGGCGCGGGTCGGATCGGTCGACAACGGCGCCCCACCGCTGGTCGGGCCCACCTCGCGGGCGGCACGTCGGCCCGGGCGATCGACCGGCAACTCACCTGAGACGTCCGGTTCAGCCGGTTCCGCCCGCCGGGAGCGCGACGCCCGGTAGCGCTCGGTCTCTGCCGCGACGTCCCCGAGCGGATCCGTCAGGGCGGCGCGTCGCGGCGAGCCGTACCGGTCGTCGTCGTCACCACGCTGCTCGGGTACCGCCCGCGCCTCGTCGCCGGGGTAACGCCCGTCTCCCGCCGGGCGCCACTGCGGGTCGCCGTAGCTACGTTCGTGATCACCCGGGGACCAGCGCGGCTCCTGGTCGTCGGCGAAACTGCGTCGTCCGTCCACGCCGGCACCGTATGCGACCAGCGGTTCGTGCGCCATCCGGCCCGCTGCCTGACCAGCGCACGAACCGCCGCTAATAGCACATCCGGGGCATGATCGTCCGGTCGTCCACAACACTTCCGGCTGTCCACAGGTCGCCACGGTGGGGTCGCCTCGCGTCCCCGTACGGCAGCAGGGTGCCGGTCATGACCAAGCGGAACCAGGCGGTCGGCGGGTACGGGGAACGCTGCGCCGTACGACACCTGATCGAGGCGGGACTACGCCCGGTGGCCCGCAACTGGCGCTGCCCCACCGGAGAGATCGACATCATCGCCTGGGACGGGCCAGTGCTCGCGTTCTGCGAGGTGAAGACCCGGCGCACCACGACGTTCGGCACCCCCGCCGAGGCGGTGGTGCCCCGCAAGACCCGTCGACTGCGGGGACTCGCCGCCGCCTGGTTGGCCGCCACCGGCACCACTGCCGACGAGGTCCGTTTCGACGTCATCTCGGTGCTGCTGCCCCGCACCGGCCGGGCACACGTCGAGCACGTCAAGGACGCGTTCCGGTGAGCACGCGCGGCGAACGGGTCACTCGGCTCGGTGCGCTGGTCCCCCATCGCGGCGAGGTGACGCGATGAGCTACGCCCGGGTGCTCTGTGTCGGTCTGGTCGGGGTGACCGGCCATCTGGTGGAGGTGGAGGTGGATCTCGCCGCCGGCCTGCCCGGGGTGGTGATCTCCGGCTTGCCCGACACCGCCCTGCACGAGGCGCGCGACCGGGTCCGGGCCGCGGTGGTCAACTCCGGCCAACGGTGGCCGAACCGCCGGATCACCCTCAACCTGCTGCCGGCCACCCTACCCAAGTTCGGTTCGGCGTTCGACCTGGCGATCGCGGTGGCACTGCTCGGTGGTTCCGGCGAGCTTCCACTGCTGCCGCTGGACGGCGTGGCGGTCCTCGGGGAGTTGGGGCTCGACGGCACCGTGCGGCCGGTCCGGGGCGTACTGCCGATGGTCGCCGCAGCGGCGAAGGCCGGTGTCCGACGGGTGATCGTCCCAGCCGGTAACACCGCCGAGGCAGCGGTCGTCCCCGGGCTGCTGGTACGCGGGGTGGACACCCTGCACCGGCTGGTCGCCTTCGTCCGCGACGGCACCCCGCTGATCGACCCGCCGGCCGACGCTCCGCCCCCGGCCACCCCCGGCCCCGATCTGGTCGAGGTCGCCGGGCAGGGCCTGGGCCGGCGTGCCCTGGAGGTCGCCGCTGCCGGTGGGCACCACCTGGCACTGATCGGGCCGCCGGGAGCGGGCAAGACGATGCTCGCCGAACGCCTGCCGTCGATCCTGCCGGAACTGGACGACGAGGCCGCGCTGGAGGTCACCGCGCTGCACTCGATCGCCGGGCTGCTGCCACCGGGTGGCCGGCTCATCCGGCGGCCACCGTTCCAGGCACCGCACCACACCGCGACCGTTCCGTCAATCGTCGGAGGCGGGTCAGGGCTCGCCCGCCCCGGTGCGATCTCACTCGCCCACCGAGGGGTGCTGCTCATGGACGAGGCACCAGAATTCAGCAAGGCGGCGCTGGAGGCGTTGCGTCAGCCGTTGGAGCACGGCCGGGTGCTGCTGACGCGTAGCCGGGGCAGCGCGGAGTACCCCGCCCGTGCCCAACTGGTCCTCGCGGCCAATCCGTGCCCGTGTGCGAACCCGGCCGGCGACGACCGCTGTGAGTGTGCCCCGCTGGCCCGCCGTCGTTACCTCGGCCGGCTCTCCGGTCCGCTGCTCGACCGGATCGATCTACAGGTGCGGCTGTCGCCGATGCGGGCGGCCGAGCTGATGGAGACGGCCAGTCACGAGTCCTCCGCCGTGGTCGCCCGGCGGGTGGCGGCGGCACGGGCGGCGGCAGCCGAGCGCTGGGCACCGCTGGGTCGGCGGCTCAACGCCGAGGTACCCGGTCCGGTCCTACGCCGCACGCCGTGGCGGCTGCCCGGCCGGGCCACCGCCGAACTGCGGTCCCGGCTCGACTCCGGGTCGCTCTCCGCCCGCGGCTTCGATCGGGTCATCCGACTGCGCTGGATGCCATACTCGCTGATGTGAAGGCAGTGATCTACCTCAGACAGAGCATCGACCGCACCGGAGACGAGCTGGCGGTACAGCGGCAGCGGAAGGACGCGCGCAGGCTGGCACGCCAGCGCGGCTGGTCCATCGAAGCCGAGTACACCGACAACGACATCTCCGCCGCCGGGAAGCGAGCCCGCCCCGGCTTCGAGGCCGTCCTAGCCGCCCTAGAAGGCGGGCAGGCGCAGGCCGTCATCGCATGGGACATGACGCGGCTGACCCGCAACGCCCGGGACCGGCTGCGCCTGCTGGAGATCGGGCGGCGGCGGGAGGTCGTCGTCTCCTTCGTGCGCGGCAGCGACCTAGACCTCGGCACACCCGCAGGCAGGCTCACCGCCGACATCCTCGGCAGCGTCGCGCAGCACGAGATCGACCAGAAGGCCGACCGGCAGCGACGCGCGGCAGCGCAGGCAGCGGAGCAGGGACGGCGCATCGGCGGACGCCGGCCCTTCGGCTACGCGCAGGACGGGGTGACGATCAACGAGGCAGAAGCCGACGCCATCCGCGACGCCTACGCCGCCCTCCTGTCCGGCGCATCCCTCGGCTCGATCGCCCGGGATTGGAACGAGCGTGGCCTGTGCACGCCGCAGGCACGGCGCGACGGCAGCCCGTCACTGTGGACGGCGCAGACGGTACGGCCGGTACTGCTGAACCCCCGCTACGCGGGTCTCCGCGCCCACGTCACCGAGAAGGCGCTAGAGGCGGCGGGCGGCAACCCCCGCAAGGCGCGGCTCGCCAGCGTTGTCGGCGCTGCGGCATGGCCTGCCCTTGTTCCCGAGTCGACATGGCGGGCAGCGAAGGATCTGCTGACCGATGTCGGGCGGACCAACCCGCCCCGGGGCGGGCGGGCACTGCTGACGGGCTTGGCGCTGTGCGGCGTCTGCGACGCCCCCGTCCATGCCGGGGCGGCACCTGCGCGCGGCGGGCGGCAGGAACGGCGGACGTACAGGTGCAGCGCCTCCTACGGGCACGTAGGCCGCGCAGCCCTGCCGGTGGAGGTTTACATCCGCGACCTGATCATTGCGCGGCTGTCCCGCGATGACGCTGAGGACCTGCTGGTTGATCCCAACCGGCCCGATGTAGACGCCCTGCGGGTCGAGCTGAGCACCCTGCGCACCCGCCGCAAATCGATCGTGTCCCTGGTCGCCGACGGCACCTTCACCGAGGACGAGGCGCGGGCGCAGATCACCGTCCTCACCCGCCGCGCCGCCGAGGTCGAGGCCGCCCTCTCCGACGCCGGGCGGGTCAACGTCCTCGGGCCGCTGGTCGGCGCGGCTGATCCTGCCGCCGCATGGGATGCCCTGGACACCGAGCGGCAGCGGGCGGTCGTGGATGCGCTGATGAAGGTTCGCCTGCTGCCGCCTGGTCGCGGTACCCGCACGTTCCGCCCCGAGTCGGTGGTGATCGCCTGGCGGTGACCGCCGGGGGCACCTTTTTACACCCGCCCAACCTTTGGAGAACACCCGCAGTCGCACCTACTTTCGTAGGTGACCACCTAGACGCCCCCGGCACAGCGGCGGGGGCAGCAGCAGCCAACACCACCAGTTGGAGCGTGATCTAGGTGGCCTTGTCACCTGAACAGCGGCGGCTGCGGGCATACGCAGCGTCGATGACGTACCGGCACCCCGACAAGCCCGACCTATGGGCCAACGCCCGCCGGGAACTGCGCACCGCCGCCGCCGAGCGGTACATCCACGATCTGATCAACACCTTTCCGGCACCGACGCCCGAACAGCGGGCGCGGCTGGCTGCCCTGCTGCTGCCCGCTGGCGACGGTGACGCATGAGCAGCGACGAGCAGTACCGGGAGCACATCCGGCGGCTGGTCGCCGAAGCGCCGCCGCTGACACAGAAGCAGAAGGCCGACCTTGCTGCCCTGCTGCGCCCCGCCCGGCGGCGGCCCGCCCCTGATGCGGGGCAGGCACCAGACACCCGGCAGGCAGCAGCGTGAGCGGGAAGCAGTCCACCGGCACCGCCGACTCCCGGGAGTTCCGGTCCTGCGCCTACCAGGTCGCCGCAGGTGCCCGTTCCTGTGAGGCCCTGATCGCGGCCCGCCGCCCCGGGCTGACCTACGACTCCGACAGGGCGGCGTGGGCCGACCTCCGCGAGGCCGCCGACCGGCTGGTTGCGTTGATCGCCGCGCACGCACCCGCACCCGACGCCGAGTCTGACGACGGCGGATGAGACACCGCCGCCCTCCCGGTGATCAAGGCCGGGAGGGCGGGCGGCGGATTAGCCACCTACTGCACACA